>JASMTJ010000479.1:0-4494 GCA_041694335.1 Bacteroidales bacterium | reverse complement strand
TCCGGCTTTCAATCGAGTGGAGATACCAAATTTCCTTTTCTCCATAGACAAAGTTGGCCATGTTGTCATTATCCAGGCTGTACTTGTTTTCCTGGTAGTTGGCACGATGGTCTTTGTAAGGCGTGCGCCATTTGTAGTTTTTATGTACTCTTGAATAATTGAAGCGCGTGTAGTTTCCTAAATCATCGGGTGTGGGGCCATCGTCGCCGATATCCACATAATTATCTGAAACGACTGATGTCAGCAGGTAGGAGTAGGCATAGGGCGGGGTGGTGGTTGAGCTGTAATAGTTGTTCAGGCCGTTACTGTTTTGAGTGCTGGCATCGCTATCATTATAAAGTATCACTCCATTTTCGCAATCAGCTTCATTTTCATCCACGTTAAACACCACTTCTTTTTTCTTCATGTTGTAGGCCGGTATGCCATAAATATAGCGTTTGCCTTGCTTGTTTATAGATATTTCGCTGAGGTGATGATGCTTACGATTGTCATCCACGCGGTTGATCTTCCCGAAAGAAGATGATTCCAGTGGAGAACTGTTTAGCTTAAAATCCCTGATGTCGCGATCCACAGCCATGCGAGTGGCCTGATCGGCGGTTAGGTATGCAATTGTCTGTGTGCGCTTTTCGCGATTTTCTTTGAAGATTTTGTTCTCCAGGGTTTCTGCATCGTTTTCACGCGCGTTTTCTATAGAGTTGTAGGCTTTGGCTTTTGGCTCATCAGCCAGTTTGACTTTGAAAGCCTTTTCATCAAGTGTTTTGTTGTAGAATTCCTCATTGTTGCGTACCTGCCTTTCCCCGGACATTCTCAGGTAAAAGGGTTCATATTCTGCATTTGCATTTTCTTTGCCTTGCGCAGATACTTTATTCAGAATCTCATTGCTGTACTGCCAGATTCCTGAGGTGTTTTCATTGCCATTGGTTTTGATGTCTACACCTACTTTTACTAAATTACCGGCACCCACTTCACCGGATAGACTAAAGCCACCAACTGCGGGAACAGCCTTACTGCCTCCCACGCTTTTCACAAAGCGGTCATACACCACACCGATATCTCCGCGATGTGCCCTGAATGCTCCGCTCAAGCCCGAGCCACTGACATTAAATACATCGTAGGTGTAGTTTGGTATCGGTAAACCCGGTTTGCTTGGGTAGTACTTTCCTTCTTTTTCTCTTTTGAAGTCAAGAAGGGCATCTTTTTGATTGTTGGCTTTATCGGAATAGAAGTATCCGTAAGCGGGAACGGATTTTTGTTTGGTCTTCAGATGTTGTTGTGAATAGTAGCCCGTGATACTTGCGCTGGCAAAAGTTCCGAACACTTCGCCTCCGGCAGCGAAGGCAAAGGAACCCTGGGTGGAAATCATCGGCATTTCGATTTTAGGCGTGTAGGATTTGTCGGCAAAGGTGTTGAATTTTGCCCCGAAGCTCTCTTCACTGTTTTTTGCTGAGGCCACCATATTGATGCTCTTTAATCCGGAAAGCGAATTAAATGTACTGTTGAGGCTCACGCTTTCCAGTCCGAATAAATTCTCTGAGTAAGTAACAGAAGGGCTGATGCTTACGCCATTTTTATGTGAACCGGCATTCAGGCCCATTGAGGCGGTGAATTGTCCTTTTGAAGCCGAGCCCACAGAAATGGAAGGGGAGAGGGAGTAGTTTAATCCGACGCCCTGGTAGGTGTCGTAAAACAGGCCAAGGTTAGCGCCAATGCCTGCGCCCAGGGCATCCAGACCGAAGAGTTCGAGGTTGATGCCGCCGCTAAGCCCTGCCTTAATGTTAGGTTTGGTGTTAAGTTCCTTATCTATTTTGTCTTCGCCGTTAAAGTCATCGGGCAGCCCGCGCACGCTGCGGCTGACGGAGCCGGGGTTGAGCGTCCAGCCCAGTCCGACCCATGAAGCCTCCTGGTCCATGGAGATATCGGCGTTGTAGGAGAGGGAGAGCGGATAGTCGCCCACCTCCATAATCGGGATGCTGTAATCGAGGTTTCCGGTAAAGGGATCGACCATTTTCCCGGAGGTGATCTTGCTTGGCGAATTCACCTCCGGAGCTGAAGGCCCTCCTGTGAGCGCAAAAAGTTGTTGTGGCCTGATCATCCCGCCAAGGAACAGAACAGCCAGCGTTAGTGAAAACCCTTTTTTATGTTTCCTGATAAACTTAAAAGGTTGAAAACTAATGTCAAACATTTTTGATAATATCGTTGGTCTCATAGTCATCTTTATTTCTTCGGTTGTTCTTTTCTTTACCATCTTACTGATAGTCTGGAATTAAGAATATATTCACTGAAGTCGTAAACCGGCATCATCATGTCGTCGTAGTAATTATTGTCGAAACTCAGCTCGAAGGTGAAATGGTTGGCGAATGAATAATTCACATCCATAAATGCCCCCACTTTTTCATTTTGCTCTGAGCGTGTCTTGTAGTTGCCTCCAACACTTACATTCACTTTTTTAAATAGCTGGAAGGAAGCTGACAAATCTGAAATTATCAGCTCCGACTCTTCGCCCTGCATCACCTCGTCCACATAATTCACGTTAAGTGACAGCGAGAGTGGAAATGAAAAGCTTACTAATTGATTGAAGAGGTAATTCGCCACCTCATAATTCGGGCCGTTTGTCTGCGACGACTCGGCCTTGTTCAGATTGTAGCTCAAAGTGTTGGATAAAGACAGTTTTCCTATTTTGTAACTGTAATTTCCATTGATCATAAACTCAGATGTATTGTTGTCGATCGACTCTTTGTCTTGTACCCCTTCAGCATAGCTTATGCTGATATTCGGGAAATTGGAAAACCCAATGCGCATTTTACCTCCTTGTCGCTCGTAATGAGTCAGTCCATCCTGCCACAGGCGTGTGGTGCTTTCGTTTTTCCGGAATAAGCTAAGCGTAAGGCTTCTGGAAAACAGCTTTTGCGAAACTTCGGCATTATAGGTAAACACGCCCCGGCGGAGGTTAGGTGCTCCAAAGGAATTGTATACCGGATCGATATTCCGGAGGTAACCTGACAATACCGTGTTGTTCTTGAACAGCTTTATGACGCCACGTACATCGTAGGCCAATCCAAACCTGGTTGACACATTTGGTTCCAGGAAGTCCGGAATTTGCTCATTCAGGGCATTGTTCGTAATCAAATCTGAGGCTTCTTCGTCATCGGTAAATTTTGAGCCTGCAATTTCTCCCTGGATTTTGAATTTCCCGTTGAAAAACTGCAGCGCCACATCTGATCCCAGGATGAAGTTCGACTTTGGCGTGTTGATGGTGTCGTTGCGCTCAATGGAGTTGCGATCATCAATAGCATTCAGCGCCGTAAAAAACAAGTGGCTTTTATGCTTCTTTCCGATACCGATTTTCCCGGCAAGGAGTCGTTGCTTGTAATCTGCGATTCCATTTTGCAATGAAAACCTCGGACGGTTACTCGTTCCACCCGAAAAGGCGGTGTAGAAAATGCCCGGGTTCCACTCGAAACTAACCCCTGTGATGCGCAGCCCGTTGAGCACCAGCGGTGAGTAGTAGGGATAAACGGTTCCGGCCGAAAGCTCTTCAATACTGTAAAGCAGTTTTTGCCCGCCGCTGAGCATGCCCCGTTTTATCAGCTCATCTTTAAGGATTCCCTTGTCCCGGAGTTTGCTGACGTTAAATGACTTTAAAGCTTCCAGGTCACCCGACTCCTTTAGCTTTTGCTTGTAAGCCATTAGTTTATCTTTTTGCTTTTTAAGGCGCTCGAGCTGTTCCTTTTTAGCTTTCAGGCTTTCCAGTTTTTCTTTTTTCTTGCGAAGCTTGTCTGCTTCTTTTTGTTTTTCTTCGAGCTTTTTCAGTTTTGCAAGGTCTTCGCTGTTTTTCTCTTTGGTTTGTTCGCGTTGTTGTTCAAGTTTTTGAAGCTCGTTTTTCAGGCTGTCTATTTTATTCAGTCGTTTTTGCTCTTTCTTTTGCTCATTATAGGAGATTTCCTGGTGTACTTCCAGTTCTGTTTGCAGCTTTCGTTTTTTAGCTTTGTAGTTGAGCCCGGTCACCCGGTTTGAGATATCTTCCTTTATCTGGTTTACCTGGTCAACAGCCCCCTGGATATCGGCGCTTTTCAGTTGGCTTTCAATTTCACTCAGGCTGCCTGTATTTTTAAGCTCTTTTTCAATATCATTGCTTTTTAGCAGGCGGTCGATGTTGTCAAGCTTTTTCAGCTTGCTCATGGCCGAGCTGTATTTCTCTTTCTTTAATCCGGTTTCTTCTTCGATAACTTTTGTAAGCCTGTTGCGCAGGTTGTTGATAAAGCGCTGGTCATCAAAAGAAGCCGTAAATTCATTAGCACTCTGTCTCAGGTCGTTGTTCATTGAGGTCAGGTGGCCGTGAAAGTTAATCGGAGCTACGCCAATTTCAACCGTAGCATTGACATCGCCTCTCACATACTGCTTTGGAACAAACTGTCCGGCCCCCTGGCGGTTGGAGCTGTGTCCTTCGATATGGCCGTTTCCGTAAAAAGTGACCAGGTTCTCCTTATCTGCACC
>JASMTJ010000478.1:0-14971 GCA_041694335.1 Bacteroidales bacterium | reverse complement strand
AATTGGAAAAGCCGGTCTATCCCGATTAAACCATACCGACCCGCTCGCTTTGTATGTAAGGAATTTAGTATTTTGACAGAAAATTTGACTATGATATGATTTCAAAAAAGGATTTATCAGAACAAGACATAAGGTCTAAATATATTACCCCGGCGATTGAAAAAGCCGGATGGGATAAGATGACACAACTCGGTGAAGATGTAGCATTGACCGATGGAAAAATATTTATCCGTGGTAAAATGTTTGCCCGTGGTAAATTAAAACGGGCGGATTATGTTTTGTACTATAAACCCAATATCCCTGTTGCAATTATCGAAGCAAAGGACAACAAACACACCCCAAGACAAGGAATTCAACAAGCATTGGGATATCGTGAATTATTACAGGATGTTCCTTGTGTTTACAGCTCTAACGGTGATGGTTTTTTTGAACATGATTTTACTGCATCAAACGGAAAAGTTGAACGAGAGATTGGTATAGATGATTTCCCTTCACCACAAGAATTATGGAAACGATATAAGAAACTAAAAGGAATTGAGGAAGAAACTGAAACCACGGTTGCAGAACAGGACTACTTTTTTGACAGTTCAGGTAAAAAGCCCCGATATTATCAACAAATTGCCATAAACAGAATTGTAGAAGCCATCGGGAAAGGAGAAAACAGGATATTACTTGTTTTAGCCACCGGGACAGGTAAAACGTATGTTGCTTTTCAGACTATTTACCGGCTCTGGAAAAGTGGAATGAAAAAGCGGATTTTATTTCTTGCGGACAGAAACGCTTTGATTAATCAAACGGTAACAGGAGATTTTAAGCATTTCGGGGAAGCGATGACCGTTATCCGAAAAAAGAAAATCAATAAATCTTTTGAAATATACCTTGCATTGTACCAGGGATTGACCGGATACAACGAAGACAATGACGCTTTTCGTGAGTTTTCCCGCGATTTCTTTGATTTAGTGGTTATTGATGAGTGCCACCGTGGAAGTGCTTCTGCCGACAGTGCCTGGAGAGAAATTTTAGAATATTTTGATTCAGCTACGCACATTGGATTAACTGCCACACCCAAAGAAACAGCACAGGTTTCAAACATTGATTATTTTGGAGACCCGATTTATACCTATTCATTGAAACAGGGAATTGATGATGGCTTTTTAGCGCCTTATCAGGTTTTACGAATTGGATTAAATGTTGACTTGGAAGGTTGGCGACCGGAAGATGGAAAAACAGATAAAGATGGAAATGTAATTGAAGACAGAGAGTACAATATCCGGGATTACGACCGTAATCTGGTGATTGATGAACGAACTGAAATTGTTGCCAGGAAACTCACCGAATATTTAAGAAAAAATGACCGTTTTGCCAAAGCAATTATTTTTTGTGTCGATATCGACCATGCCGAGAGAATGGCAGAAGCATTGCGGAATGAAAATCAGGATTTGGTTACTAAAAATGCAAAGTATGTGATGCAGATTACCGGGGACAATGAAGAGGGTAAACGAGAGTTACATCCTTTTCAAAATGAAGAATCACGTTACCCGGTTTTAGTAACTACCTCAAAAATGCTAACTACTGGTGTTGATGCTCCGACATGCAAATTAATTGTTTTAGATGCCAATATTGGTTCTATGACTGAATTTAAACAGATTATTGGACGAGGAACACGTTTATCACCCGAGTTTGGTAAGTATTTCTTTACCATTATTGATTTTAGAAACAATGCAAGTAAATTCTCAGACCCTGAATTTGATGGCCCACCCATTCAGGATGAACGATTTGGCGAAGCTGATGAAATTGATGTGCCCGAACCTGACAACACAGACCAATCCGATGATGAAAACGAGGAACCAAACCCTGAAGATTTTCAGGAGACAAACACAGATTCGGATAATGAAACCGGAGGCGGAGAAATTGGCGACCCGCCATCACGAAAAATATATGTAAATGATGTTGAAGTCCGGGTTTTAAATGAAAGAGTACAATACTACGGGCATGATGGAAAATTAACTACCCAATCCTTAGAGGACTTTACAAAGCAAAATGTATTGAAGCAGTTTAAAAGCCTCAATGATTTTTTGAATAAATGGAAATCTGCCGAGAAGAAAAAGGCAATCATTGAAGAACTTGAAGAACAAGGAATTTTGCTTTTTGAATTACAAAAAGAAGTGGAGAAGAAAACGGGAAAAGACTTAGACCCATTTGATTTAATTTGTCACGTAGGTTTTGAAATGCCACCGCTAACCCGGAAAGAGAGAGCAGAAAATGTAAAAAAGCGGAATTACTTTGCAAAGTATGGAGAAAATGCCCGACAAGTTTTAGAAAACCTACTCGATAAGTATGCTGATGAAGGAGTTGAAAACATTGAAAGTTTGCAGATACTTAAACTCGAACCATTAAATGATTTTGGTACTCCGAGAGAAATTTTTAAATATTTTGGCGATAAGCAGGATTATCTGAAAGCAATTAAAGATTTAGAAAACGAAATATACAGAACTGCATAAATGAAGTTTGGAGATATTATAAAAAGCAATAACTGGCTAAGCGTTGAGATGGTTTTGCTAAAACTTTATCCCGATGAAAAAAAGAACATTTCGGGTTATGAGGAAGTATTTGCCAAACTAAAAATGCTACAACCCAAGGATAAAGATATTTCCATTGTTGTTAGTTGGGAAAAAGATGATTTTGACCAAACCGATTATGTCAATGTTTCAGGATATTACAATAATCCAAAGGAGAACACGGACGAAGCAAATATCTCGTTAGCTCTTGAATTTTCCCCTTGGGACGAATGGATGGGAATGGATATTGACACAAACACATTAAAAACATTTAACGAACTTGAAATAATTGCCCATTGTCTTTATGAAATGACTTTTGTAGGTTTTGAAGAAGAGGAAATAAAAGCTGAATTGGACAAGATAAATGATTCAGCCGAGGAAATAAAAAACATGACCGAAGAAGAAAGACGAGAAAAGTTGAAATCATGGGACGAAATAAAAAAGGAATGGGAAGACGAAGAAAACGACAAGGAGGACGATAAAGAATGAACGTAAACAGTGTAATAAAAAGCATTCGTAATATTATGCGCCAGGATAAGGGTGTAAACGGCGATGCACAGCGTTTGGAACAATTAGGCTGGATGCTTTTTTTGAAAATATTTGATGCCAAAGACGAGGATTTGGAGGATATGGACGAAACAGGGGAATATGTTTCACCCGTACCCGAAAAATATCAATGGAGAAATTGGGCTGCCAATGATGAAGGAATTACCGGAGATGAACTTATCAATTTTATTGACAGGCAGTTATTTCCTGATTTAGCCAACCTGAAAAGTACCGACAAGCGGGCACAATTAATACGTGATGTGTTTGGTGGCAATAACAACTACATGAAAAGCGGGCAGCTGTTCCGGCAAGTTGTAAACGAATTGAATAAAATCGATTTTCATGCCTCCAAAGATTTACAGGTTTTTGGTAACGTGTATGAAACTTTGCTAAAAGAATTGCAGTCTGCCGGAAGTTCAGGCGAATTTTATACACCAAGGGCAGTCGTTGAATTTATGGCAGAAATTACCGACCCCAAACTTGGCGAAAAAGTCCTTGACCCTGCTTGCGGAACAGGTGGATTTTTAACGGCAGCCATTGAGCATATCCGGAAAGCAGGAGTTGAAAACATTGAGCAGCGGAAACAACTGCAAAACACCGTGCATGGTATGGAGTTAAAACCTTTGCCTCACATGCTGGCCGTTACCAACCTGATATTGCACGACATTGAAGTACCTGATATTTCCTACGAAGATTCATTGCTTCGCAACCAATCCATAAAACCCAAAAACAGGGTGGATGTAATCCTTGCCAATCCTCCATTTGGTGGAAATGTGGACGATGCAACGGCATCGACTTTTCCGGTTGGTTTCCGCACCAAAGAATCTGCCGATTTGTTTTTGGTGATGATGGTAAACTACCTGAAACAAGGCGGACGTGCAGCGATTGTTTTACCCGATGGTTCATTGACGGGTGATGGCATAAAGGCAAGAATACGGGAAATGCTTTTGCGTAACTGTAATTTGCACACCATTATCCGTTTACCAAATTCTGTATTTAAACCCTATGCTTCGGTAGCTACCAATTTATTATTTTTTGAAAAAGTGAGCAGCCCGGCAGAAGAACCGGAAGATTTTGCTACCAAAGAAATCTGGTATTACGAACACCAGTTGCCCGAAGGCAGTAAAGGCTATTCCATGACCAAACCCATTCGATTGGAAGAATTCGACAAGGAAAAAGCCTGGTGGGAAAACCGGGAAGGAAGTGAAGTTTCATGGAAAATAAACCTTTCAGAAGTCATTAAAAAAGCGGTTAAAAATGCCAAACCGCATTACGAAAAGGAAAAAGAATTAAAGCGTGAAGCATACAGCCTTAAAGAAAAACTAACACAACTTAAACGGGAAGATAAGACCAATGGCAAAATAGCAAAGCTTGAGAAGAAATTGCAGGAAACAGAAGCCAATGCACGTACCGCCAAACAAACGGCGGATAGCATTTATTACGGGGCATTTGGTTTGGATTACAAAAATCCGAATAAGGTGGAAGAAGACCTGGGCGACCCCGTAAAAATGTTAGAGAAGTTCAAAAATGCAGAAAAGGAAATGGAAGCATTGCAAAACAGTATTTTGAGTGAACTGAAAAAGGCCATGGAATAATGAACGAAGAAAGAAATATCATCATATACAATACCGCTGATGGTAAAGCATCTGTTTCGCTTTATGCCAAGGATGGAAGTGTTTGGATGAACCAGAACCAACTGGCAGAACTTTTTGACACCTCCAAGCAAAATATTGGTCAGCACATTTCTAATATACTGAAAGAAGGCGAATTAAATGAAAATTCAGTTGTAAAGAATTACTTTACAACTGCCGCCGATGGTAAAAAATACGAGGTTACCTTTTACAGCCTTGAAATGATTTTGGCACTTGGGTTCAGGGTGCGCAGCAAACGTGGAACACAGTTCCGGATTTGGGCTAATCGAAACCTGAAAGAATACATGGTTAAAGGCTTTGTAATGGATGATGAACGCCTTAAAAATCCCGATGGCAGGCCCGATTATTTTGATGAGTTATTGGAACGTATACGCGATATCCGGGCATCTGAAAAACGGTTTTATCAAAAGGTACGGGATCTGTTTGCAATAAGCAGCGATTACGACCCAACCGACAAAGCAACCCAGATGTTTTTTGCCGAAACTCAAAATAAATTGTTGTACGCCGTTACCGGAAAAACAGCTGCTGAGATAATTGTTTCACGTGCCGATGCCAAAAAACCCAATATGGCATTAACCTCATGGAAAGGAAGCGTGGTGCGCAAACAAGATATTTTTATCGCTAAAAATTACCTAACGGAGGATGAAATTGATACGCTGAACCGCCTGGTGGTTATTTTCCTCGAAAGTGCCGAACTACGCGCTAAAAACCGCATGGACATCACCATGAAATTCTGGCACGAAAATGTGGACAGGATTCTTGAATTTCAGGATAAAAACATCCTCCGAAATGCCGGTTCCATTAGTAACAAACAAATGGAAGCCAAAGTGCGGGAAATATATGCCCAATATGATAAAAGGCGAAAAGAATACGAAGCCCTGGAAGCCGACAAACAGGATTTGGAAGAATTAAAACAACTGGAAGAGAAGATAAAGAAAGAAAAATGAATGGATAAATTCCGAAACAAATACCGCATCTCGTCTTCCCGGATACAAAATTGGGATTATGGGTGGAATGCAGCCTATTTTGTTACCATTTGCACGGCGAACAGGGAATTGTTTTTTGGGAATATCATGGATGATAAAATGAATTTGTCAGAAATTGGTGAAATTGCCGATAAATATTGGTTAGAAATCCCTGAACATTTTCCATTTGTAAAATTAGATGTCCGTGAGGTTATGCCAAACCATGTACATGGAATTGTAATAATTGATAAACCGGATGATGGGCGAAATGATATAAAAAATAATGGTCGGAACGTTGGTCGGAACGTAGAGACGCAAAATTTTGCGTCTCTACCACAACCACAACCACAACCAATTCCACGGCAATCGCAATCATCGCAACAATCCAAAAACAAATTCGGGGCACAATCACAAAATCTGGCATCCATTATTCGGGGTTTTAAAACAGGCGTAACAAAATATGCACGGAACAATAATATTGATTTTACCTGGCAATCACGTTTCCACGACCATATTATCAGAAACGATGCGGAATACCAACGAATAAAAAATTACATCATCAATAATCCCAAAAATTGGAATGATGATTCATTAAACGCATAATTAATGTACAGATGCGATTTATCGCGTCTCATAGAGATAAAAAAACATGACAAATAATTTCCTCATAGAGAATTTCAAACACCTCACCACCACACCCGAAAACGTGGAGCAGCTTAAAAAACTGGTACTACAAATGGCTGTGCAGGGCAAACTAACAGCAAAATGGCGAGCCGATGTACAGACGCGATTTATCGCGTCTCCGGAGCTCGCTCAATCACCCGATTACAACGCTCGCGCCCTCTTAGAAAAAATAAAAACCGATAAAGAACAACTCATCAAGGAAGGAAAAATCAAAAGGCAAAAACCTTTACCGCCTATTGCTGATGAAGAAGTGCCTTTTGAATTGCCGGAGAGTTGGGAGTGGGTAAGATTAGATTTGTTTTCAAATTATGGACAAAGCTTGAAAATCGAACCTAAAAAAATTAAAGAACCAAATACATGGGTTTTAGAATTAGAAGATATTGAAAAGACTACTTCAAGGCTTTTGCAAAAGGTTAGATTTAAAGAAAGGAAATCAAAAAGCACTAAGAGTGTTTTTCAAAAAGGTGATGTTTTATATGGAAAGCTACGACCTTATTTAGATAAAGTAATTGTTGCTGATGAAGATGGTGTTTGTACAACTGAAATAATTCCAATAAAAATAATTGGCTCTCTTAATCCATATTTTATTAGACTTACATTAAAAAGAAGTGATTTTTTAAGTTACGTAGATACGCAAGTATCTGGAATGAGGATGCCTCGGTTAAAAACTGATAGTGCAAGAAATGCATTAATCCCACTACCACCACTCGCCGAACAACAAGCCATCGTTACCCAGGTCGAAAAGCTATTCACCCAAATCGACCAACTTCATGCTCTTGCCCAAAAACGCCTCAATTACCGGGAGAAAAGTGCCAAAGCCCTGTTTAGCAAACTCAACCATGCCGGAAACGATACCAAATTACAGGAAATATGGAAAACCCTAACCGCCCATTTCCACACCCTCACCCAAAGCAAAGAAAGCGTAAAACAACTCCGCCAAAGCATTTTGCAAATGGCTGTACAGGGCAAGCTAACTGCAAAGTGGCGGGAAGATGTACAGACGCGCTACAGCGCGTCTCCGGAGATATTCCAATCACCCGATTACAACGCCAGTGCCCTTTTGCAAAAAATTAAAGCTGAAAAAGAGCAATTGATTAAAGAAGGAAAAATAAAAAAGCAAAAACCTTTACCACCCATTGCCGATGAAGAAAAGACTTTTGAATTGCCAGAGAGTTGGGAATGGATAAGGTTAATTGATTATGGCTTGACAAATACAGGAACAACTCCTTCGAAAAACAATCCTGAATATTTTGGAAGAGATTATCCTTTTGTAAAACCTGCAGAAATATCATTAAAAGGGATTAATTATGATACAGAAGATGGTTTAACCAAAGTTGGATTAAAGCAGGGCAGGTTAATACGCAACAATTCCGTCTTGATGGTTTGTATTGGAGGTTCTATTGGTAAAAGTTTTTATACTAATAGAGATGTGTCTTGTAATCAGCAAATTAACACAATAACACCCTTAGCTTGGATATCATCTGAATTCTTACATTATTTTTTTCAATCAATATATTTTCAGAGCGAAGTTTGGAGTAGAGCCTCAGGTGGTACAACGCCAATTATCAACAAGGGAAAATGGGAACGTATTCCGATTTCGTTACCACCCCTCGAAGAACAAAAAGCCATCGTTACCAAAGTCAAATAACTGATGGCGTGGTGCGATGAATTGGAAAAGAAAATAGAAAAACGAGATGCTTATCAGGCAAAAATGATGCAGGCGGTGGTAAAGCCGGCATTTAAAACGGAGAAAGAAATGGTAGAAACAGAATAGAAATGATTAATCCAACGCACACCGTCCCTTCGCTGCAAGGCATCCAGATATTATCATCGGGAGCAAAACCTGCAAAGCCAACGCTACAACCACATTTTGCCAACCGAGGCGAAGCCGAGCTCATGAGCACCATTGAAAATTATCATTTTGCGAATAAAGAGCCTTTCAGCCCGTCCCGCTCCAACGCCGGGCATAGAGCCAGAGCAGCAAAAATAAACAGATTGAATAATGAACTGAAAAACGGTAAGCTTGTAACAACTAAGGATTCTGGCTGTGAGCAGCACAAAACCAGAATCCTTAACAGTATTTAAGAGTTAATTTATTGACCAAAAACAAATTAAACTACGAATGAATAACGATATCATTTTATTAATAGCAGCCACTGTCATCATACTACTTATAATTTATATGGTGCCGGTAGGTTCGTGGTTTCAAGCTACCACCTCAGGTATAAGGATTACGATTATTGAGCTGCTTTTTATGAAATGGCGGAAAGTTCCCCCGAAATTAATTGTCAACAATTTAATAAAAAGCGCCAAGGCCGGAGTGATTGTTGACAGGGATGATCTCCAGGCTCATCATCTTGCAGGTGGTAATGTGGATAACGTAGTCGATGGATTAAACTATGCCAAAGCAAGAGGGGTAGAGTTGTCTTATAAAAAGGCAACGCAGCTGGATCTTGGTAAAATTCAGATTGTAGAAGCGCTGCAATCGAGAGTAAAATAAGGTTTATGTGTTGTCTGTTTGAGACCATAAAAGCCCGCTAAAGCAGGCTGCAAGATATTACTTGGCTGCCCCGTCACCCGGATGAATCCGGGTGCTAGACTCATGAATAATAATCTCATTTCAGACGATGGAAACTCTTTTATGATGTTAGCACCCTGCTTTAGCTGGGTGGACACTGAATACACCCACCCAATCATGTGAGGGCGCTTCAGCGTCCTTTGAAATGGGTTGGGGAATGCTCCGCACATGATAATATCATAACCAGGGCGTCGTTATTAATCCTTGACGCTCAAGCCTGTTTAAAAATCTTGTATAACTTATGGCTGTGGAGTTTCAGGATTCCCTTTTGAAATTCTATTTTTGTGTAAAATTTTGTGATGGCGGAAAAATATACTGAAGAAAGCATCCGGTCGCTGGACTGGAAAGAGCATATCCGGTTAAGGCCCGGAATGTATATCGGTAAACTGGGAGACGGAGCCTCTCAGGATGATGGGATTTATGTTTTAGTGAAGGAAATTATCGACAACTCTATCGATGAGTTTACCATGGGGCATGGCAAGCGCATTGATGTGGAAATAAAGGATAAGCAGGTCACCATTCGCGACTATGGCCGGGGCATGCCCCTTGGTAAGGTGGTGGAGTGTGTTTCGCAAATCAATACGGGAGCCAAATACGACTCTAAGGTTTTTAAAAAAGCGGTTGGACTGAATGGTGTTGGTTCGAAAGCGGTGAATGCCTTGTCGTCCTATTTCAAGGCGCAGGCTTTTCGTGAAGGAAAAACGCGGCTTGTGGAGTACGAGCGGGGAGAGGTTACCTATGACAATGACGCCAAAGATGATACGATAGAGGCCAACGGTACATTGATTTCTTTTGTTCCGGATGAAGAGGTGTTTGGCGATTATCATTTCGTGAGCGAGTATCTCGAAAAGATGCTGTGGAATTTTGCTTTCCTCAACACCGGGCTTACCATCTCCTTTAACGGGCAGCGCTTCCAGGCGAAACACGGGCTGCGCGATTTGCTCGAACATGAGATTAACGGGAACCCATTGGTTTACCCGATTATCCATTTTGAGGAGCAGGACCTTGAGATTGCGTTCACCCACGTAAGAAATCAGTATGGCGAAGAGTATTATTCCTTTGTCAACGGACAGCACACCACACAGGGCGGGACTCATCTGGCTTCATTTCGTGAGGCTATCGTAAAAACGGTCAGGGATTTTTATAAAAAGGATTTTGATCACCAGGACATCCGTGCCTCCATCAATGCGGCCATCAGCATTAAGGTGCAGGAGCCGGTGTTCGAATCGCAGACCAAAACCAAGCTGGGATCCAACCACATCGAGCCGGGCGGGCAGACCATCCGGAATTATGTGATGGATATCGTGGGGCGGAACCTCGATAATTACCTCCACAAAAACCAGGAAACTGCCGAGGAGCTGCTCAAGCGCATCAAGCTTTCAGAAAAAGAGCGGAAAGAGATGGCCGGCATCAAAAAGCTGGCACGCGAATCAGTGAAAAAGGTCAGTCTCCACAACAAAAAATTGCGCGACTGCCGCGTGCACTACAACTCCAACCACGATAAACGTCTTGAAACGACCATTTTTGTAACCGAGGGTGACTCGGCGAGCGGCTCGATCACAAAATCGCGGAACGTAAATACGCAAGCCGTTTTCAGTCTGAAAGGTAAGCCTTTAAACAGCTACGGCCTCTCAAAAAAAATTGTTTATCAGAATGAAGAGTTTAACCTGTTGCAGGCGGCACTGAATGTGGAAGAGGGAGTCGACAGCCTGCGCTACAACAATATTGTAATTGCTACCGATGCCGATGTGGATGGGATGCACATCCGGTTGTTGCTGCTCACTTTTTTCCTCCAGTTTTATCCGGATGTGGTGAAAGCAGGGCATGTCTACATTCTGCAAACCCCGCTTTTCAGGGTCAGAAACAAAAAGGAAACCATCTATTGCTACAGCGAGGATGAGCGGCGTAAGGCCGTAAAAAAACTGGGGAAGACCGCTGAAATCACCCGCTTTAAGGGACTGGGAGAAATATCTCCGGGTGAGTTCAAGCACCTGATAGGTCCGAAAATGCGACTGGAGCCCGTTTTATTCAAAGGCGGTTCAACATTACAGGAAATCCTGCGTTTTTACATGGGAAGAAACACACCGGAGCGGCAGCAGTTTATCATCGAAAACCTGCGTTTCGATGAACTGGAGCCAGCTATACAGGATGTCTAAAACTAATTTTAATCTTAATGCAAAACCTGACCATTATACCTTATCGCGGATTTAGTAACGGGAGCAGTGTATACATTTCGGGGCATGCATTTGACTCTTACCGGCTAAAACCTCCGAAAAGGAAATCCATTGTTCAGAACCTGGTGCAGATGATAAAGCGCTATTCGCTAAAACCTGCTCCCTACCAGCCGGTGATGGTTTATCTTGACGGGAAGAAGTATCCGCTGGTTGCTGATGAAAATGGGTTTTTTAAAGGGGTTTTTGATCACAAAATGCCGGTAGGAAAGCACAGGTATTTTGTTTCTTCTGAAGGAGAAGATGAGAAATTCGGCTCTTCTGTTTTTGTGTCAGAAGAACGGAAAGTAGGGGTGTTGTCAGATATTGACGATACTTTATTGCTGAGCTATGTGAATCAGTGGTATAAGATGCTCTGGCTGCTCATCGCCAAAAATGCGCTTACGCGGAACCCGGTGCCACAACTGGGGACTATTCTTGACATGATCAGGGATTTCAACCACCAGGAATTACCTTCGGATTTTTTCTATGTGTCGAATAGCGAATGGAACCTGTACGATTTTCTGAAAGACTTTTTCGAGGAGAACAACCTTCCCGAAGGAGCTTTTAGTTTGCAGCGCTTTAAAAGCGGCTTTCGCGATGCCGTTTTTACCCCGCAAAAGAAAGACAACCACAAGCCACAGAGCATCCGCTTTATCCTCGATTTTTTCAAGAACAAGAAGTTTATACTGCTTGGCGATAACGGCCAAAAGGATTTGGAAATATATGCCAGTATTTGCCAGGAATATGCCTCACGGATTGAAGCCGTAATTATTCGGGATGTGGGAAAACTCAAGTACCGCAGAAAAAACAAGGAGTTTGAAGAAACCATTGTTAATCTGCAGATTCCAGTAAAACATATCCGTTAAGCGTTTAACTGTTTTCTGCACCTTTTTCCTCTAATCCATTTCTTTTTTATACTTTTATGCTTTGAAAGTAATGTATTCATTTACACCTATTATCAAAGACAAATTAACTAAAATTAAATGATCATGAATTTATGGAAATCCTTCAGCCTGATGACCTTTGCAGTGCTGATGACAGTAATGGCGACAGCTGGAAACACTTCAGACAAAGATGTTCCGCTTGACCCGAAAACCAGAAAAGGCACCCTCGAAAATGGTTTTACCTATTACATCCGTCATAACGAAACCCCTGAAAACAGGGCCGAGTTCTACTTATTTAACAATGTTGGAGCTATCCTGGAAACAGCCGAACAAAACGGTTTGGCACACTTTGCCGAGCATATGGCTTTTAACGGTACTGAAAACTTTCCTGATAAAGGAGTTTTGGATTACATGGAGTCTATCGGCGTAAAGTTCGGTCACAATGTCAATGCGTTTACCTCCTACGACATGACCGTGTATAACCTGGCCAATGTTCCGGTGACGCGTGAAGGCGTGATCGACTCTTCGCTGCTGGTGTTGCACGACTGGGCCGGAAAGGTTTCTTACGAAAATGAAGAAATAGATAATGAACGTGGTGTTATTCATGAGGAGTGGCGCACACGTCGCAGTGCAGATTTCAGAATGCGCCGCCAAACCAATATGGTGTTGTTCGAAGGTTCGAAGTATGCCGAGCATGACATCATTGGCGATATCGATATCATCGACAACTTTGAATATGAAACACTCAAAAGCTTCTACGACGATTGGTACCGTCCCGACCTTCAGGCAGTGGCTATTGTAGGTGATGTGGATGTGGATGCCGTAGAGAAGAAGATTAAGGAGTTGTTTTCGGGCCTGGAAATGCCTGAAAATCCGAAAGAAAGGTATGTTGCTGAAGTGCCTGACCACAAAGAGCCTCGCGTTGCCATCGTAACTGACGAAGAGGCGTCGCGCTCCATGGTATCCATTTACTACAAGCACGATGCGATTACCGAAAAGGACATGGACTATTACCGCCAAACTTATTTGCATAACCTTTACATGCGAATGATTAACAACCGTTTATCGGAGTTGACCCAGCAAGCGAATCCTCCTTTTGTTTATGGTTATTCATACTACGGGAATGTGGTGAGAGACAAGGATGCCTACGTTTCACTGGCTATTGCCGGAAATGATCAGCTGCTGGATGCTGTGGAGGCGCTCACTACAGAGAATCAGAAAGTATTGAATCACGGATTTACTTCCACTGAGTTGGAGCGTACCAAAAAATCGATGCTCAGCGACCTCAAAAAGCAATACAATAACCGTGATAAAGTAAAATCGCGGAACCTGGTTTGGAGCTACCTGTCTCATTTCATGACTGAGGAGCCGGCGCCGGGCATTGAGTTTGAATATGACTATGCGCAAAAGGTTCTTCCTGAAATTGAGCTGGAAGAAGTAAACGCTTTGGCCAGCAAGTGGATTACGGACGAGAATATGGTGGTGGCCGTAAATGCAATAGAAAAAGAAGGCACAGACCTTCCTGAAAAAGAAGATTTTCTGAAAGTGATTGCCGATGTTAAAGGCATGAAGCTCGAAAAGTACGAAGATGCTGTAACTGACAAGCCTCTTGTAGAGGATATTGAAAAGGCTGGTGAGGTGATTAACGAAAGCACCTCCGAGAAGCTTGGCACCACCACGATGGAGCTCAGCAACGGACTGAAGATTACCGTTAAGCCCACAGATTTCAAAGAAAATGAAATCCTGATGAAAGCCTACAGTCCGGGTGGCCTTTCACTGGTTGATGACCAGGAAATCGCTTCCGCCCGTCTGATGTCGGCATTTATGTCTGTCAACGGTCTGGGTGAGTTTAGCAGCATAGCGCTGAACAAAAAATTGTCGGATAAGAACGTTAGCGTTAATGCTTATCTTTCTGATTTGAAAGAAGAAATCCGTGGGAACTGCGAAAGCAAGGACCTGGAAACGATGCTGCAGTTGACCCACCTTCATTTTATGGAGCCCAGGGAAGATGAAGCGGTTGCGGCCTCTATAAAACAACGCTACGGAGCGCTGCTCGAAAACCGTTCGGCCGATCCGCGATATGCATTCAGCGATTCTGTGCAGGCTATTATGTCGAACTATCACAAGCGTGAATCACCGTTTGATAAAGAGCTCCTGGAAAAGTCGGACTACCAGGAAGCCCGCGAAATTTATGGTGAGCGCTTTAGCAATGCTTCTGATTTCGAGTTCTTCTTTGTCGGCAATATTGACCCGGAAGAAGCAAAACCGCTTTTCGAGAAATACCTGGGCTCATTAAATTCAAGCGATGAGCAGGAAGATTTTGTGGATCATGGAATTTATCCGCCGAAAGGTGAGGTGAAGAAAGTGATTGAGCGTGAGATGAAAGTTCCGAAGGCCAGCGTTTATGTGAACTTCAATGGGGATTTTAAATACGATAAAAAGAACATTCTTTTGATGCGCGCCATCGACCATATCCTGGAGCTGCGCTACACTGAAACCATCCGCGAAGAGCAGGGCGGCAGTTATGGCGTGGGCGTGAGAGCTTCTACATCTCACTACCCGAAAGAGCGCTTCAGCCTTTCCATGCAGTTTGATTGCGCCCCGGAGAAGTATGAAATGCTGAAGGGTATCGTATATGAAGAGGTGGAAAAGCTTTACACAGAAGGCCCTTCAGAAGAAGACCTGAAAAAAGCCCGCGAATACTTCCTGAAATCACGTGAAGAGCAACTGAAGGAAAACAGCTTCTGGCTGAGTGCTTTGGAGAAAAAATCGTGGAACAAGATGGATGTTACTGATGATGACTATGAAAGCATGGTTAAGAGTCTGACAGTAAAAGACATCAAGAAAGCAGCGAAAAAGTACCTGAAAGGTGCCGGCAACGTAGATGTGGT
>JASMTJ010000477.1:0-5532 GCA_041694335.1 Bacteroidales bacterium | reverse complement strand
ATGGAAGAGGCCTTGCCAGCCATCGAAGCATTCCTGGCTCGTTCCAGGGACGGCACGTAAATGAATGATCTTCGGCGTGCGCACCTGATCAGCTTTAGCCAGGATAATGATACCCTGCAGTGGCAGCCCATCGGTGATCCGGTCATGGGGGGGCGCTCCGAGGGAAGGGTGGCCATCAATGCAGGGCAGGGCTGCTTTTCCGGCACCGTGCGGCCCGACAACGGCGGCGGCTTCGCCTCCGCCAAGGCGGATCTGCCAAAACCGCTGGACGCCGCGGATTACACCGGCATTGAATTCCTGGCCCTGGGCGACGGCAAAACCTACAAGGTGGGGCTCCGCAATACCACCGACCGTCGCAGCCCGGTCTACCAACACAGTTTTACACCGCCACCAGGGGAGTGGCACCGCGTTCAGCTCCCGTTCACGGGTTTTGTGCCCACTTGGCGCGGCAAGGTGTTAACGGATTGCGAGCCGCTGGATGCCAGCCGCCTGGCGTCGGTGAGCCTGTTTATCTCTGGTGGTCAGTTTGGGGAGTTTCAGCTTTGGATGGAGGGCTGGTTTCTTTATTTGACGAAAGTTCCGTTTGCGTAGCAGTGGGCTCGTAACGGTTCGCTGCTACGACTGGCGGCTTACAGCTCGTGAGGAATTGTGCTTCGACTCGGTACTGACTGGAAATTACAGAATCAGCGGGGTAGGCTGACCAAAATTACCCAGGGAAGAGACATTTTATGGCGACCATCAGGACGATACCCACTCCCAAAAAACGCACTTACCCACTCGGGTTGCCGCTCCATTGCCTGTCCAATATTTACTTTACTCTTATACGTTCCCCGCTGGCTTCGCTGACAGCGGATTAGTCCAACGAACATTTAAAGGTCACGCTGGCAAGACCTTTGAATGCTTCAGTGTTAGGGTCGCCTCCAGGGTGTGGCTAGCTCGAAAAAACTAAGGTAGTGAACATGGAAAACCAAAAAGTTATTGGAGTTACTCAAGGCGGATGTGGGGTTGTTCTCAATGCTGAGAGAAAAGTGCATGGACTGTATACGGATGGCGTAGAGAGCTGCTTAGCAATCGTCTACGAGTGTGAGCTTGGGGATATTCTGTTTCACGACTCAGGGCAGCTGCGTGTTACTGAAATATGTGAGCTTGTTGGTCGTCTTGGGCAGGTAAAAAACATACATGCAGCCATTGGTCCTGCCTTGGACGGAAGCTTACACCAGCCTAGGCTAGATAAAATTATCGCAAATATTGGCTATGTAGGCGACGTTCAAACATTGCAAGTAAACAGTTCTCGTTACGCAGTTTTCTACTCAAGAAAGAATGGGCTTTCACGTGCTGCGCCTGATCTTGAGGGTGTTCTCTGGCCGCCAAACCGAAAAGCTAGGGAAGCTATCAATGTATTAAGAGATCTATTTCTTGAACCAGGGTCTCAGCAACTTTCGGTGGATGTTCAGTACCAAGATGGTCGATTTACTGATCAACCGCAGTTGGCCCCCTCAATTCCGGAAATATTGGATCTCGTCAAATCTCAGCCAAATTTCTTTCTAATGAACGTTAAGACTCTAGGAAGATATGCAGCGGAAGGTGTTGTTTCAATCCCCAACTGGCTATCTGAGTTTTACGAGAGGTCTAACATCGAGAGCGCTTCACTTTCTGATCGTGAGCTTGAGCTTGTTTTGTATAAGCAGTATATAGAGTTGCATTGCAATAACGCACCCTAAACGATATGAGCAGGGCGGCCTAACCAATACGGTCAAGGGATGCTCCTTGCGTTGCGCTCCTGCCGGTAGCGTTTAGGCTTCAGAAGCAAGGCGCATCCTGCTAGGCAGAGTTATTAGAATTTGAAACCCAGCGGCTTCGTCTTCGTTATAAGGTCGCCGCTGAGCAGAACGTTATATCAACCCAAGTTTAGATAGCAGAAGATCAAAAATTATACGAGAAACTAATGATCGACTCAGAGATTTTTACAGAGCAGGCAGAATACCTATCAGGTAGTTCGTTTCGAAAGTGGTCTATAAGCCACCAAAATGAAGCGGATACACTTAGGAAGTTAACGCATGCCGGCGCGAAGTTGATAACCGGACCGAGAGGTTGTGGTAAAACGACATTGATGCTGAAAGCCTTCAATAAGCTCATGCGTAGCCCTAGTGGTAACGGGCTTCCGGTTTATGTGAACTATAAATCTTCACTGAAGTTAGAGCCGCTATATAGAAACAACACCAATGCTGCTTATTGGTTTAATCAATGGATTATGTTGAAAGTTGTTTTTGGTGTCTATCATTCTTTAGCTGAGCTCGATAAACAAGAGATTGTATTTAAGCTGTCAAAAGACCAAGTCGCAAAAAACATCGAGCTATTAGAAATGGGCCGTATTGACCTCTTGAACGATAAGGAGGATCAAGTCACATTATCGGACATACATGCGCTAGCAGAACATTCGTGCGAAATTACATACAAGTCTCGATTTATCCTTCTTCTCGATGATGCGGGACATGCATTTTCCTCTGAGCAACAGAAAGATTTCTTTGAGTTCTTTAGGCAGATAAAATCAAAGAGAATATCTCCAAAAGCTGCTGTGTATCCCGGGGTAATTAACTATTCGTCCTCATTTCACATCGGTCACGATGCTGAGGAAATTGATGTTTGGGTTAAACCGAATAGCGACGGATATCTTGCTTTTATGCATTCGCTGTTGAAGTCGAGATTTGATGACTCCGTTTATAGGTCATTAATTTCAGAGGAGAAAAATCTAAACCTTATGTGCTTTGCGGCCTATGGAATACCCCGAGCACTTTTGAATATGATCTCTTCTGTTTGTAGTGAGGATGACGATGGAAAGATGTCAGTAGATTTGTCAGCCAAAAGCACTTTGAAGGAGATTAAAAACAGTTATGACTCCACATATGGGATATATGATTCTTTGAAAATAAAGTTGCCAATGTACCGCAATTTTATCGATACTGGATCTATCTTCTACGACCAGATGCTAAGAATTGTTAAGGAATTTAACAAGGGATCCGATGTAACAAAACAGAGTTCAATCGTTGCAATAAATAGACCTATTTCAGCAGAGATGGAGAAGGTTATTGGCTTCTTTCAATACGCGGGACTTCTCTCTCCCAGAGGTATAAGCAATAGAGGAGGGAAAGGTGTTTATGAGCTGTATGAGCTTCACTATGCGGCTATTATTGATAGAAACGTATTTTTTAGTAGTCGGGCAATAAGCGTAGAAAAATATGTTGAAGCATTCAAAAAGAGACCAAACCACCACTACCCAAGGCACTCAGAAAATTCTTTAATGCCAGATATCAATTTGGAAGAGGCATTTTCTCTAGCGTTGCCACCATGTGAAGTATGTAAAAGTCCGAGGGTTTCCGATAAGGCAAAGTTCTGCATGGAATGCGGCGCAAAATTAAAAGATGCTTCCGTTTTCGAAGATATTGTCAATCAGGGAATTGAGAGTTTACCGATTACTCCTGGGCGAGCTGACTCCATCAAAAACAACTCAAAGATCCGAAAGATTAAAGACATTTTGATGGATCATGAAAACAAGGAGTTGAGAAAAGTTAATATGGTAGGTCCTATATGGGCTAGACGGATAAGAGGTTACGCAGAGGAGTTTATTGCGTAATGTCGAATTGGCGAAACTGTATATCTCAAAGTGTTGGATCTGAGCGCATTAACAATTTAAACGAGTATGTTTCGAGTTGTGTTGCGAGTCAGAAGTCTCCTATTGATGAATTTTATGACGAATCAAAAAATGTTCTCACCCTATTTCCGTATAACGCGTGGGGATATAATTCATGGACTGGGTCGCTTGCTTCAATCGCAATAATATCGAGCGTAGAGAATTACTACCGGCAGGTTTTTAGTAAAATATTGAAGATATGCGTAGATTCGAAAAGGAATGCAGCCAGCAATAGTGTTAATCTAGGATCGGTTATCTGGCATCCGTTAAGTGAAGTCGAAAGAGGTGCTTTTGAGCATATTTCATTAGCTTCTTCGGATAATATAAATAATACTTCGAAAAAGTATGTCGGGATAGATTTAAGAAAAAGTGGGTTAGAGATCATACTTGAGGAGTTTGATAAGATTTGTGAATTGAGGCACGGTATTGTTCATTCCGGAAACATTGTCGCGGGGAAGAATGGTATCAAGTTGCAGCTACAATCGAACATCGACATTACGAAAGTGAATATTGGGTTTGATCAGTTCCAAAAAATAATGTCAGTATGTAACGCTTTAGTCGTTGATTCAAACAAGGTTTTTTTTGAAGAACTAGCAAGGCGTTGGGCTACTTCGTGGAGAAATGCTCCAGGCTGGGATAGTGCCGAAGAAAATTCGAGATTTAAGGACATTTGGCAAGTTTTTTTTTCAAAGCGTGACCAGGAAAATGGAACGATTCCAGAAGATATCACTTGGGTTAAATGTAAAAACCGGGTTATTCGAGAGTTCAATATATAAACAGCAAATACGGCAGACGGTGGGCTCCCCCGTTCAGTAGAAACGCAGCGATAACTCCAAAGGGGGGGGGGAGCAAAACGATGCCAAAAATGATGAGATCGATCGCCATTCTTGCGTTGGCTTTTCCTGCCATTGGTCTGGCCGAGACTGAACCCGAATTTCATCTGTGCTCGCCCTACGTGGAAAAATCTGAAGTTGGGGGGCAGTCAGATCTTGGCTGGCCGGTTTTCGTGAAGTTGACCGAGGCCGGTACCGCAAGTTTGGAGGCATTCACGGAAGCCAACACCGGCAAGATGGCTCGCATTGTTGTCGGTCGTCGCGAGTTCTCTAGGGCGACAGTGTGGGTGCCAGTTCCCAGTGGAAATTTACGTGGGATGTTCAACTCCCAGGAATTTGCTACCGATTGGCAGCGAATTTTCGCAAGCGAACTGCCGGCATCGCCCTGTGGTGCAAGGAATTGAGGCTGCCTGACGTTGACCTTGACGTCACTCCTGGCGAATTTTGAGCATCGCGTCTTCGATCTCCCTGCTTCTTCCCGGGCGGACGATCCGCGCCATTTCTTTACCATCCTTCAAAAAAATCAGAGTCGGCCAGAGCTTGACGCTAAACGTTCGCCCCAACCTGCGGCCTTTTCCATCCTCAACCTTAACATGCGGAATGTCTGGGTGATTGTCCATCGCCGCCTTGATGTCCGCCTGCGCGCCTTGGCAGATCCCGCACCAGTTGGTGCCGAATTCGATCACCATTGGGCCCGCGCTCTGGTCCAGTTCATCACGGCTCTGGGTTTCTGGTGTGTATTGTCTCGTGTATGACATGGTGTCTCCTTTTACGGCTATCGGGAATGATGGCTCCGGAGCCAGGCAGATTTGCTCAATATTTAACCTCATCACAGATTCGATATTAATTCATGGTTAGCATTGCCATGTCGATCAAACTCCACGCAGGGGTCATGTGATGAAAAAACAGATCTGCGCTTCATTTTTTGCTTTGGTGGTTGCTTGTGCATCCCAGGGCGTTGTGGCTGAGGAGCGGGGTCTGCCCGCAGAGGGCATGAAACCGGACGTTGCT
>JASMTJ010000476.1:0-2690 GCA_041694335.1 Bacteroidales bacterium | reverse complement strand
TTTCCAAGCCTTCAATCTGTGTGCCCAGGGCTCGATTCAAGTTTGCTCGCGCCTCTTGGATCGACTTGAAGTACGTTGATTCATACACCCTCCAGGCTTTCGGGTTTTTCGCTGTGAAGGTGTCGTAGTCTTGAATGTTTTTGTAGTAGTCCTTTTCTTCTGTGCTCATGATTATTCTTTTTCTTTAATTTTAGCACAGCGTAGCTACGTGTAGCTATATGTATTGACAAATGAGTTTTCAGGGTTATAATGCGGAGGCTCCTTAGTAAGCGGAGCAGTTATGGTTGAGAATCAGTACGCGATTGCTAAAGCAAGAATGCTATCAGGTGAGTCGAATCTGAAGGGTAGCAGGGCATTCAAGCACGTACTGTTGGAGTCGAAACCTAAGTTCAGGACAAATCTAGCCTGCCTTGTTAAGCATTGGATTGTGAAGCATGACGTAGAGCCGCTTTTCCCAGGTGATCCTTGTCACATCGTATACTTCAGTGTCGGTCACATCAGACTTGCCCTCCTGTCCGGAGAGGGTCTGTTTCGAGTTGCTCTTGAGTCCGAATACAATAGAACCGAGCTGTGGGCGGTCAAAGAGTGGTTAAGTGATACCGAGGGGGACGCTGAGCTTGACCGGCCCCATATTGGGCCCGAAAGAAAAGACTAAGGACTAAAGACGTGCGGGCTGCGCCCTTGTCCGTCGAAATCATTCCGCTTCCGCTGCTGCGCAGCTCCCAGCGAAACGACATCGACGGACGGAGCGGCTGCGCTTTTTCCCCTGCTCCCGTAAAACAAATTGCTCAGACGTCTGCGCGTCTTTTGCAATTTCTTTTACTACGCAGTGAAAAAAGCTTGGCACGATTTCCGTTTATTATTGACAAGGCTCGCAGTCGCTCACGTTGTCAACAATAAACAAAAATCGCGCTTCCCGCTCCCATACTCCCATTCTTATCATTCCCAAACCTGTCGGTTTGTCATGATGAAAGGGAGTATGCTAATGACTAAAGCCAAAGCAACTGCAACTACCACTACTGGCAATCGCGAGGCGATTAAATGATTGTTTCTATTGGCGTTCTGCCGAACTTAAAAGCCCATCTCGCAGTCTCTACTGCTGCTCGAATATAAAGCCCTCCGCTTGGCTCATCGCTAAGCCCTGGCAGTATCACTGTCACTGCTGGCACTTTCTCTGCCACCCCATCGCAATACCCATAGCCACACCATCTTTCGTTGTTTTGTTGTGCTCAAACAAGTGCCAGAGAGGGCCTGCTTATGTCCGTGCGAAGCTCATCGACTGTTATTTGCTGCATTGACCTGGAAGCCACCTGTGATCCCGGCTGGGACCTGGGTGACATGGAGATCATTGAAATCGGGGCTGTCCTGTGCGGGCTCGACGGCATTGAGCTTAGCCGATTCCAAACGTTCGTAAAGCCAGCGCAGAGGCCAGTGCTTACCGATTTTTGCAAGGACCTTACGAAGATCAGCCAGGAGCAAGTAGACGACGCTCCAGGGCTCTCAGATGCCTTCCTGATGCTGTCTGAGTGGGCAGGGTGGTGTGAGCCTCGTTGTTGGATTTCCTGGGGGCAGTTTGATGAGGACCTTGTAAGGTTGGAGTGCCAGCGGACGGGCGCTGCGTATCCTATGCCCTGCCAACACCATAATGCGAAAAAGCTTTTTGCCAAGGCTCAACGATTTAAAAAGCGGGTCGGCTTGAAAACGGCAGTAGAAAAGATCACGAAAATCGGGTGGATTGGTCGTCATCATTCCGGCATTGATGATGCGCGGAACCTGGCTCGAATGACTCCATATATTTTTGGCAAAATCATCATTTAATTCAATTTTATTATTGTGTTTTTATTTCACTTTACATATAATAGAAATATAGGGTGATTGATGAGTCTACTTATCTTCAACTCGAAATATAGTGAGTTCTACTTTGACATTCTCACTTATGACGATAGCCGAATCCTGTTTAGTGTTCAGATCATTAATCCGATTTTCAGGACTGGCAATAGAAGGGGCATTTACTTAATCACAGAAGACAAAGAAATTGCTGAGATCGCAGAGCGATATAATGAAAAAGGGCATGTTGCTCTGAGCTATCAAGAAAGACTCACATTATTCAGCGATCTTTGGTTAGAAAACAGCAATACAGATTATAAATAAAGGTAAAGTCATGCATACAACAATAATAACGCGCAAAATTGATGAAATGATGGAAGTGTTCGATCTGATCCAAGCTGCCCTGGCTGATCGACCGGAAGATAAGGCGCTTAATTACAGTAAGCAGCGCATTGCTCACTTCACAAAGCTTCTGTCTGCGTACGTAGGTCGCGAAGATCAGATGCTTCACTCGCAGCGCGTCAATGCGATTTTTGAAAGTTTCTTTTCACTGAAAGAGAAACTGGACGCTTTTCTGAAAGATTCGTTGCAAGAGAGCAGAGAGTGGTACAAAGCCGCTTTGATCGTGAGTGAATCTGACGAGGCGCTCAATGACGACATGCTCGCTGCTCACACAGTCCGAGAGTGTCTCAAAAAAGGCATGCCGCCCTGGATGTCTGCATGCGTTACAAATAGCGTTCTTGAGAAAGATATAGTCACTCTCGAAGAGGCGAACAGCGCATACGTAGCACTCCGGAAGTCCGGAAAAATAAAACCCAAACAACAACAATAATAAGGTGAACAAAATGAAAAGCTACGAAGAA
>JASMTJ010000475.1:0-21836 GCA_041694335.1 Bacteroidales bacterium | reverse complement strand
GGCATGTTGATGACGATCAACTCTATATTAACTGGAGCAAGAAAAACACCGAGAAAGTGTCATACACAATTAATAAAATGAGACCAGAAGCGCTTTATTTGACATTTGGTAGCGGCCCTGAGCGGGTGTGGAACCGTGTAGCTTCAGATGGCTGTTATGTTGCACCTGAAGGCAGCGCTGTTTTTTACCTGACTACTGATTGCAATTGTGGTCCTGTTACCGTTAGTGTAAATGGAACGGAAGTAGGCGAAATTTCAAGCTATTTTCCTGATGGTGATGTGGATTGCGGAACTGATGGCGCAGTCACTGTTGATCTGGAACCGGGAGATTATGAAATTTATGCTGAATGCGAAGGATTGTATTGGGAGTTTACTACTACCATAACTGATGGTGGTTGTACGCAAGAAGAACTTTCATGCTCTAAAGCATTTGCCAAATAGAAGCATTTAACTGAAGGTGCTTGGGTTAGGTTTGTTATTTAGAATCAAAAAAGTACAAAAATCAAAAACCGAAGCATCTTCAGTTTGTTAGTTTTTGGAGATTAGTAAATCTAGTTCTATTTTTGCTGTGAGTAGTAACATGATTTGATATCGTGCAGAAAGCAGCAAATAGACATCTAAATTCCTCTTCCGGCGTTTCTTTTTCTGTTGAGCAGGTTTACCTGGTGGCAAAAAAAGTAGTAGGAAAAATGATCGCGCGTAAGGCTTTGCCTCATCGCGAAAGGGAAGATACAGAGCAGGAATTGATGCGTAAATTCCTTGAAAAGCAAAGCAAAATTGAGAAGGCTTTTCAGGGGAACGCCAATCCTGAAACCTATTTAACTGCAATTTTATATCGAATGTGTTGCGAAGTAATAAGATCGGATGTAAAAGACTGGGACCATGTAAGGAGTGATGATCCTTCTTACTTTTTCTCACGCCAGAACCAAAACAGCTCTGTAGAGAATAAACTGGTTATCAGTAACGAGTCCGCTTATCTGAAAAAGATACTGCTGTTGTTTGCCGATGAAAGTGCAAAAATTGTGCTCTTTCTAAAGGTCTTGTTTGGATTAACCATTACTGAGTCTGACTTGGAGGATTATAATCCTGACTTCAGATCAAGAGGAATCGACGAGGTTTTGTTAGGTAAGCAGTTTAAACGTAACACAGATGTGTATGATGCTCTTGCCGAGGTGGTAAAGCTAGGCGAAGGGAGCGCGGTTGGAGGTGATGCCGTAAGAATCTGGCTCAACAAAAGAATGGACCAGACGATAAAAAGGCTCAACGGAACGATGCAACGCTCTAACTACGACAGAAAGAGTTTTCGCATTTTGTTTGATTACACTTTTTCAGAAGATTAAAATGAAACATTTAACAGAAGAACAAATAGCTCAATACGCGGAGGCTTTATCAGAAGGAACTTCGCAGCATATAGATGCTTCGCTTCGAGAGCATGTTAAGGAGTGTGATCTTTGTGCCGATGAAGTAGCCACGGTTAGTGCCATGCTTGATGAAGGAATCGCTTCAGGCTCCTCAGACACCAGAGTGAGATCAATCAACAGAAAAGTTTCTTTCTGGGTTTCTGTTGCAGCAGGATTAGTGCTTCTGGTAAGCGTAGGCGTGTATTTTTTATATTTCCAGAGTAACCATCAGCCCAACACGCCTTTAGTGGCAGAAAATCAGAAGGAAAAAGCAGAAGACCACCAGAAGCAGAACAATAAGGATATCAAAGAAGAAAATACGACAGATCAATTTGAGGAGTCCCTTACAGATTCATCCGAGGGTGATTCTGAGCAATTGGAAGACCAAATCGCTAAAACGGATCAACAAGTAACCACAAAACAGGACAACAACCAACTGGCAGAAGCATACCGTCCCAGTTCCAGGCTTGAGCAGCTTTCATCCCGATACGATGGCGTATCTATGCGAAGTGACGGATTTGAAATGCGCTCGAAACACATCCTTTCCACTGAAAAAAATGATACGCTCAATATTTCATGGATTGCCGATCAGAGCCAGAAACTCCTCTTTTCGCTTTACGACAATAAGGAGCAGTTAGTTGCTGAAAATGAAGTCCCTGTTAAGGGCTATTCTTTTGTAGCTGATTTTGAGAAAGGATTATACTACTATAAAGTTATCAACCAGGATTTTGACCTGCTTTACTGCGGCAAAATTATAATCGAATAGTTTTTTATCGTCCAATCAAAATCATTCCTGCCCAATCCATTGGTAGTTCATTTCGTGCAATCATTTCGAGCTTTGCATTGCGAAGCGCTTCCCTGAATTCCTTTCCTGAAAGAAGTTCCTGATAAAAAATGCTGATTAACTCTTTGGTTTTTTTATCATGGATTTTCCAAAGAGAAGCTACCAGGTTAGGTGTTCCGGCGTAAATAAATCCACGCGGAAGGGCATAAACGCCTTCCCCTTCAAGTATTTTTCCGGCCCCGCTTTTACAGGCCGATAAAACAACCAGCTCAGCCTCCAGATCAAGGGCAAAAAGTTCATTCAGATGAATAAATCCATCATTGCTGTAGTTTTCAGATTCTCCCTGCGACATGAAAAGTCCTGAGCGTTCAGGTTTTTCTGTGTCCGAAAATCCATGGGTGGCGAGGTGCAGAATTTTGGTGGCCGGTGCTTCACGAAAGTTTTGCTCAGTAGCTTCATCGCGATCAAATTTAAGGGCTCTTTTTCCGGCGGATTTATACAAACGGGTGATTTCATCAAGCTCCTCCAGAGAGTAGGGCAAGGGAGCAAGTACATCACGCTCACCAGTTCTGAAAATATCCTCATAACTATCAAAATCCGCTTCCCTGAAAGCATCGCGCATGGCAATACTCGCATGACTTTCGTTTTCAAATCCAGGAGCCATGGCTACTAAATCAACTTCCGGTACGGGCCGCGTGTATTTACGGGCATCGAGCCAGAGCTTTGTTGAATAGTTGTAAGTTATCGTGTGATTCTCGATCAGCATTTTTTCATTTCCTGGCAAAGGCAAAGCCTCAAAAGGAATGTTAAACAACTCCTCATCAGGGATGATAATAAAATGCTTTTTGTCATCGATTTCGTCATAAACAGGCTTAATGAGTTTTTCAGACAATGCTTTTCCGGAAGAAGGAGCCCCTGTTTTAATCCCCCGAAGGTAATCCTGATAAGCATCCGCAAAGGCTTCTTTGTCTGTTACCTTTTTATAAAAGGAGTTTTCTGTAGTACTGCAAAAAATAAAAATTTCTTTCCCACTGTCAACGAACTCGATAAGAGCTTCTTCGTGGTTAAGATTTTCTCTCACTTCATTGAGCTCGACCGGGTCGGCAGTGGCATCGGGCTGATTTTGAACAGACAATTTTTTGTTGATTTGATTGATGGTTGCCAGTAGCTTAGTTTGAGTTAATAAATGTTCAAGTTTCAGGCTGTCAATCGTTTGAGGGGATTGTTCCTGGTTATGCATTTGGTTTTTCAGATTTGTAAGCTTTTGTTCAAGCCTGCCTCTTTTTACTTTTAAGGAATCAGGAACTTCTCCGCGGGAGGCTTTCATACTCTGAATCTGGTAGGCCAGCATCTTAGCTTTTGTGGCCACGGCAAAGTGATAAATGTCTTCAATATTGTTGATGCCGTAAGCGTGGCCGTATGTTTCCATGATGTCTGCTGCCTGGTCATAGCCGGCATTATTCAGTTTGATAACTACGGGAAGATTTTCAAATGTCACGGATTGCTGCAGAACATTGACCAGGGTATCCACTGACTTGTAATGCTGAGCAGCCATTTTGATCCAATCTTTATTGTTGCTGCTTTGATAAAGTTCTTCGAAAAATGAGATTTTCAGCATGAGCCCCTGAAGAACGGCATTTACGTTTGTGTTGGCTGTTATAGGGCGGGGCAGCGTTTTGTAGTCCAGGCTGTCAGGTGCATCAGGATAATTCGACAGTATGGCCTTTTGAGCGTATTCCAGTGCGGTATTGAAGTCTTGTTTAGCAAAACTTGCATTGGCCAGGTGGTAATAGCTGCCGCCTGTTTGAGTGCTTTTGCTTCCGGTTACTTTTTTATTGATTTGAAGGGCTTTTTTTCGAAGCTGAATGGCAGAATCAGGATTGCCGCTGAGGAGAAGAGCCCTTGACAAATTGCCAAGCGCGTTAGCTTCTGACAGCAGCGGTATACTATCCATACGGCTGATAACTTCATAGGCTTTAGAACTGTATTTGAGTGCAGAATCAGCATGGCCCATCATATTGTAGGCCACAGACAGGTTAGAGTATAGCTGTTGTTTAGTTATAGGCTTAAACGATGCGTCTGTGTTAATTATTTCGATAGCCGTATAAAATGGCTGAAGCGCTTTATTAAGATTTCCCTGCGAAAGGAAGTTTTTTCCAAGAATCTGGTATGCTTTTACTTTGGCAATAGCATTGCCCTGTATATTGCTCAGCAATTCCGTTGCTTTCTCTGCCAACCTGAATGCATACATCGTGTTTGTAAATGTGAGTATATCAGAATAATGGGAGAGGTATCCGGCTTGCTTTACGCGATCATGGTTTTTGGAAGAAAAATCAAGAAGCTTTGATAAATATGCGAAGCCTTCCGGGTTTTGCATCCTTAGTAAAGATGTGGTAAGTAGATGAGTGGCTTTTGCCTCTGTTTCAGAACTGATTGAAAATTGCTCATCCAAAAAAGGGTGCAGCAGCTTTATCACAGCAGGAAACTGATGTTGAGTCATCAGCTTTTCAGCCTTCTTGACTAATGAATCACTTAGTATTTCCGGTTGATTTTGTTGGGTTGTTTCCCGGGCATTTGTCAACAAAGAAAGGCCAAGCAAGTAACAAAGTATCACGAAAGTTCTGAAGCCATTAATTTTCATATTCAACGTTATTTAACTTATGGTGTAAAAATATGAAAATCGCTACAGGCTCAAATACAAGAAATCCCCACAGAGCCTGTGAGGATTTAATTTATAATGTTTATGAATAACTACTCCTGCTCAGGGTAGATATTATTTTCGTTTCTGTATCCCGGTTCATCAAGGTACCAATCCGGAAACAATTCGCCGTTACTTTGCGCCCACTCAGCAAATTTGAGATGCGCATCAATAATTTGAATTTTCTCAATCGGATAATCGAAAGGCCCGGCAATGTTTATTCCCCACGGCAGATTCCTTTCCGTTTTGAAATACCTTCCGTTCATCGGGTCAGAGTCATCTTCCCACTGACCGAGCAAAGTTTCATCAACCAACGATGTGGGCTCCTTATCGGGAAGGTGAATTTCATAACCTCTTTGTTGGTCGGCAATGATGAAAGGATTGTAAGGTGGTGTTCCGATGGAACTCACCGAGACTGGTTCAGAAAAGACAATCTCCACATCAATGTCCACTGGTTCAACATGTTCGAAATCAGGATCAGTGTTTACACCAATGCCGGCCCCCGGATAAGGAAGCACATCGTAAGCGTCGTCAAATACAATTACAACCGCTTTGTCCTGGTTCGCTTCTGTTCCGTTTCCTGATAAAGAGATGTAGTTATCAGATATCTCAGTTCCTGAGACACTGGCAATTTTCGAAGGTTCTGTGTTCATCTCAAAACCAAATCCGTTATGATATTCAGCGCCGTAAGCTCTCAATGTATAAGTTGCTGAAATTGCAGATACCTTGTTGGCTGAATTAGTGATTTGACTGATTTCATAATCAATTACAATATCGTTAAAATCGTAGTCACCTTTTCCCGGCCAGAGGTCTTCATAGGCCAACGAACCTTCATAGTTATTGTCAAAAGCTTTATCCGGGTCATTAGGATAATCATCCTGCGAATCAGGGATGCCATCGTCGTCAGCATCGTCATCACCTGTATCTATCGGTGGAATATCCTCGCTGTCAACCGCTTCAAACGGGTTGGAGGTTACATAAAACACCGCATCGTTAAAATCGTGGTCGCAGGTGAAGCTTCCTGAATTATCACGGGCTAAATCTTCAAAGGCCAAAATAAACCTTTCGCGCAGGACATCCTGTATGAGTACGGTATGCTGTTTCTGATCCGGATTGGTTTCGAAGTTAAATTCAGGGTTTGAATAGAAAATATTTTCCCCTTCAGTAACTTCGCCATTCCAGCCATTTGCAAAGAGCGCAAAACCGATTCCCGTGTTTTCTTCAAAGACTCCCAGCCTAATCTTATTGCCTGAGTAAAGACCACCACCGCTTCCGGCGTAAGAGATGTTTGGGAAGATAGTGGTTACCTCTCCGATTTCTGCCGGTGATTGTGGGGGATTATCCAGGTCGTAGGTGTAAAACCCGAGTACATTTTTGAAGCCGGCTCCCTCATGAACAAATGTGACCCACACTTCAGCCATTTCATTGAGCTCCACGTTCAGTTTGTTATTCGGGTCGAGATATTCGGGATGTGAATTGAAAAGCTCTTCCGTTTCGGGAAGGGTCGCATTGATGTCATCCAGAAAATCCTGTGTGATTTCATCATTTTCTACAAGATACTCCGGCACGCCAATACCATTGAAGTCGCCAAGGTAATTTACAGTAAAAGGAAAATCCGCTGTTGATTTTCTTGGTGCTGCAAATCCTGTACTTTTTTGAGGAAGGCCTCCAAGTGTTGCCTCAATAGTTTCCGCACCTTCAGTTTGAACTACCAAATCGCTGGTTAAACCAATGTAATCGGATGTTACTAAAATCTCGGTGTAGTAATCCGGCAAAGGATACACGCTTTCAAAGACCCCGTTTTGATCTGTTGCACCACTCAGCAGGACTTTCCCTCCTTCTATTTGTGGCTTGTCCATTATCTTAATCTTGGCATTGCGAATAGGTGCCCCCTGATTATTCAGAGCTGTAATCCTGAATTGCACATCCGAAGCCGTGCTGAAATCAAAATGATCGCTAATCACCAGATCTTCCATGGTTTCTATTTCACCCGGAATGTCAGGGTTGTCATTTACATCGCGCTTCTGACACCCAAAAGCAACAAACAATAAAATAACCGGAAGGTAGAGAAATATCTTTTTCATGATTTCAATTTTAGTCTGAAAATATCAATAAAAATACCATTATTCTGAAGATACTCTAATCATTACAGTTTCCGTTCCAGAGCGCTTCGGTACTAATTCCAAATTGGGACAAAACGTTTTATTATGGAAAATAATAGAAGATATAATCATCTAAAAATAAAGCGAATATTAAAAAGGCTGCACCTGGAAAAGGCGCAGCCTGAAATTATGATTTTATTTTCATGATTAATGCGAGATGATAAACTTCTCTGAGGCTACCATCCGGTTGTTGTTATGGATGGTGTAAAAATAAACGCCATTTTGAAAACCACTGGTGTTCAGCTGAAGGAGGTTGTCTCTGTTGTCCAGTCTTTGTTGGTAAACCACAGCCCCCAACATATTGTGCAGCGTGATATAGGCATCATCAATTTCCTTGAGTTTAAAACTCAGGTTCAGTTGTTCGCTGGCCGGATTGGGATAGGCCGTCAAACCCGAAACAAAAGCTTCCTCTTCAATACCTGATGACTCCACCACAAACTTTACTGTAATACCGATTTCGTTATCCGGATTCCTTTCATCATAGAAATAGTACGAAACGGTTGTGGTACCTTCATTTCCTTGCGGTTCGTAATCGCATGAAAACTCATCCGTTGTTTCGCCGGGCTCCAGGGTGATGGTCATCAGCGAGGTGTCAATGGAGTTGGCGTAGCACGTGCCCCAGCAGAAATAGTTGATGGACCCGGGCACCGTATCATGCTCCACGCGTCGCACCAAAACATCCATCGGAAGCTCATCATCATTACGAACGTCGATGTATGCTATCAGTATTTCCTCTTCAAGGGTTCCCTCTACAGTAATGGTTTGTTCATGTTCGAGTTCACCATGCTCCTCAGTAGAAAGGGTAATGCTCGATGAATTATCCACTTGCGTTACGAAGTGCACTTCCACTTCCACAACATCGTCATGGTTGGATTCGTCATAGAAAAAATAGGAGATGCGTGTAGTTCCAACATTTCCGTGAGGCTCATAATCGCCATAAAACTCAGATGTCATCTCTCCTGCGTCCAGAGAAATATTTACCAGCGATGTATCAACAGAAGGAGAGTAGCAAGTGCCCCAGCAGAAGTAATTTGATGATTCATCAAGTTCTTCGTGTACAACTCTGCTGACTTCTACTGTTATGTTTTCGTCGCTTATGTTTTCCACATCCACAAGCGCCTGCATGAGCTCCGTATCAGGAGTTGCATCGATGGTAATTATTTGTCCGTCTTCCAAAACACCTTCATTTTCAGTAGATAGCTGAATTGACTGGGCAAATGTTGCTCCGGCCATTATTAGGATGATAAATAAATTCGATAGTAAAAATTTCATCTTCATATAAATTAAACAGTTCTTAGTTAACCTTAATCAAAAGCTTCTTTTATGATACAACCATTTGAGGTAAAAAGTTGCTTTGAATAATTTCGTTTCTCTCCTTTTTGGCAATTTTAATCTTAAGTAAGTCTTTCGCTCTCGATAACTGAGACTTTGACGTATTAACCGAAATGTTCAGCATGTTACCAATCTCTTTATGTGTGTAACCTTCAATTACGTATAGATTAAAAACCATCCGGTATCCTTTGGGAAGTTTTTGCACTGTTTCCAGGATTTCCTTGTGAGACATTATCGCGGTGATGTCATCATGTGAATGATGCTTGAGCTGCAGCCTGTCGAAATCGATATCAGGAAAAGCAGGATATTTTCTTTTGTAAAAATTAATGGCAGTGTTAACCATTATCCTACGAATCCAGGCTTCCAGCTTTCCTTCATTTCTGAATGTTTTCAGGTTCCGGAACACCTTTATAAATCCTTCCTGAAGGATATCTTCTGCTTCCTCACGACATTTGGCAAATCGAAGGCATACTCCAAACATTTTCGGAGAATACTTTTGATAAAGCTCATACTGCGCGGTAGTATCGCATTTCAAGCATTGTGCTATCAGATTTTCAGTTGAGCGCATAGTTTTTTGTTAGTTCGTTCTTTCGGATGCAAATGTTCACCCCCCTTATTTAGAATGCAATTATTTTCACTTACAAAACCCTTACAGTAATAAAAATATTGACCTTACAAAAGCAATACATTTATTCGTAATAGACAATAATACAATTAAATACATAATATTTAATATGCTTATCTCTTTTTAACCTGTAAGTAAAATATTTACTCGCGTCTTAATCAGGTATAAAAATAAGTAAATAAATGCATAAATGAATAACTATTAACAAATTTCAGTTTCGGAAGACTCAAGAAAAACTAGATCCTGTTAAGAAATGCGCTGATTGTGATGTCTTTATTGCTGATGTTTAACTTCTTTCGAAGCCGGGTTCGGCCCACTTCAATACTGTTGGGGCTTTGTTTGGTAATATTGGCTATTTCTTTGGTGGTCATATTCATTCTCAAAAACGCGCAAAGTCGTTTATCGTTGGTAGTAAGGTTTGGAAAGCGATAATTGAGTTTTTTGTAAAAACCGGTATGTACTTCCTCAAACCTTTTTTCAAACTCCTCCCACACAAAGTCATTGGCACAATTTCTTAGGTCACGGATAATCTCATCGATCACTGCCTGGTTATGTTTCTTAAAGTTTAGTTTCTCTCTTTTCAGTCGTTTTGAAAGGTGTTCAAGATTTTCATTTTTCTTGATTTGGTAAATAGATTGAGTCGTCAGCTCCCGCTTCTTTTTTTCCAGTTCATTTTTCGTGGATTCATGCTCATTGGTAAGCCGTGCTTTTTCTGTGTTAAATGCTTTTATTTTCTTTCGGAGAAAATAGAAGTATAATCCGGAAAAGATAAGCAGAATCAGCAGAAAAACGGCAATGAGTTGAAGCATCAGGCTACGGCGATTGTAGGTGAGCTTTTGGTCTTCGAGTTGCTTATAGAAGGTGTATTTGGTTTCTTGCTGCGCGATAAGCTTGGCCATCTGTTCTGTCTTCAGACTGTCGCGATACTTTTCGTGCTGTGAGAGGTAATCGTAAGCGTCCCTGAAATTCCCCTTGGAGGCCATGGTCGTACTCAGGTAATCGTAAACCCTCGACATCCATTCATAATCCATGAGCATCGTGAAAAGCTTCAGGCTGCTTTTGTAAAAAGGAACCGCGCTGTCGGGCTTCCCGAATGATTGATAATATTTAGCGAGGTAATAATTGCCGGTGGCCAGGTTGAGCGTGTCTTTGTATTCTCGGGCACTTTTTATTTGCTGACGGAAAAAGGTTTCGCACTGGGGATCCTTTTTTGCGAGCATTACACTCCCTACATTTCCATAATTTTCAGCGATTTGCTGGCTGTTTTTTAAGCTGCGGTTGATATAGAGTGCTTTGTTGAAGATATTCAGGGCCTGATCGAATTTATCTTGCTTCTGATAGGTTTTTCCAATATGCGTATAGGTCTCTGCCAGCCCGGCCTCATCATTTAGCTCAAAGTATAGCTTGACGCTCCGGTAGTGGTAATTCAGGCTTTTATCCAGGTTATTCATCTCAAAACTGATAACCCCCAATGCATTGGAAATTTCTGCAATGGCCTTTTTGTTGTTTTCTTTTTCAGCGATATTTAATGCCTGGTGGTAAAAATCGTAGGCCTTGCTTTGTGCATTTTGACGGTGGTAGTTTTCAGCAATCAGCATGCAGGACTTACAGATACCAAACGAATAATCAATTTCATCACTTATGTTAAACGCTTTTTGGGCATATTCCATGGATAAGGCTGGGTTCTTTGCGGCCCAGATACTGGCAATTTCGTTCATCAACATCACACGTGTGGTGTCTTCCTCCACATCGTTGAGCCTGAGCATCAGGCTGTCAGAATAAGAAAGCTGCTGCCCTGCTGCAATTACAGGAAAGGTAAAAATGATGATGTGGAGAAGCAGTTTCTTCATCGGTTAGATATTGGTGAAAAACAGAAAAGCCATCCATGCTGAGGCGATCAGCTTCAGCAAGGTCCCGGCCAGAAGCCCGATGAAAGATCCAAAACCTGCTCTGAAAGCATCGTTGGAGTTTTTTCCTGCCATCATTTCGCCAATAATAGCGCCCGCAAATGGCCCAACAATAATGCCGATGGGCGGGAAGAAGAAAATCCCCACTATCAGGCCGATAATACTTCCCCAAACGCCTTTTTTGGTGCCGCCGTATTTCCGCGTTCCCCACACAGGAACGATATAGTCTAGTACGGTAACAAAAATTGTTACCCCCAGCCAGATCATGAGTGTTTCAGTGCTGAAAGGAGCATCTTCAGTAAGTTGAAGGAGCAATAGCCCGGCATAGCTGATGGGAGGGCCGGGAAGCACCGGGATAATACAGCCAATTAAACCTCCTATTATGAGCAGTGCACCCAGTGTGATTAAAAGCCATTCCATAAGTAATGATTCTATTGTTTAATAAATTTCAGTTCAGTAAAGTCAAAGTCCGGGTTTGGCACATCGATTTTCATTTCATGAACTTTTCCGTTTCGATCGAGCACGAAAGTGACCCATCCCCGCGGCAGCGAAGGGAACTCCTCAAATTTGATCATAAACGTATCGTGATGCCAGTGTGTAAGTTTTGAATGAAACTTTGGTGAGGGAACCATCTGAAGGTTTAGCGTACCATCTTTTTTGAGTGTAATTTGTGCTTCGCCATATAAGTCGCCTGAATAAGCTCCGGCATATTTTTCAGGCGATAAGGATGGTTTGGTGTCTTTCTGACGAAGAGAATCCTGGCGCGCTACCATTTGTTTCATTCGTTCCTCATACTTTGTGTTTTGTTCAAGAAAATATTCACTCCAGTCGTATTGTGGTTCTTCATCCAGCAGGAAGTCGAGGGTTTCATATAGCAGCGGGTAATACATCCGCGAAAGCGAATTGGTGAGAATAACAAACCCCGATTTCTTTTCAGGGACGAGCACTGTCTGAGAAATCATCCCGTCATAACCTCCATTGTGGGTCACAATCTTTTCGCCGTGGTAATCATACATGCTCCATCCCAGCCCGTAGGATTTGAGATGAGTGGAGGGCCATAATTTTTTTGAGTAGGAGGATACGGGGAGAGGAGTGTGTTGCTTCCACATTTCCATTGCCGTGGATGACGAAAAAATAGTGTCGCTGCCGTATATTCCGTAATGCAGGTTGGTTTTAACCCATTTGCTCAAATCCTTTACGTTGCTGATAATAGAACCAGCCGGCGCCACGTTGTCCCAATTGAGATAGTCGATAGCAATGATGCCGTTATCAGTGTTGTTGTGTGGGGCCGCAATGTTGTCCATCTCCTCAAGTTTGAGGGTCGAGGTAACCGTGCGCTTCATCTGTAAGGGATTAAAAAAATGCTTTTGCAGGAAATTGTCCCAGCTCATTCCGCTCACCTCTTCCACAACCAGTCCGGCGGCAAGATACATGATGTTTGAATAGCCAAATTTTTCTCTGAAACCGTAGGCAGGTTCGAGGTGCCGGGCGCGTTTCACGATCTCTTTCCGGCTGTAATCGGAGCCATACCACAACAAGTCACCACTAAAGGTTTTTAATCCACTTCGATGACACAGCAAATCTCTCACAGTCATATGAGCGGTAACATAAGGGGCGTACAGCTCGAACCACGGGAGGTGGTCCACTACTTTATCGTCCCAACTGAGCTTACCGTCTTCCACCAAAAGGCCAATGGCTGTTGCCGTAAAAGCTTTGGTATTGGATGCGATGGCAAACAGGGTTTCATCATCAACTTTTGCGTCGGTCTGCACATTACTGATTCCAAACCCTTCAGAAAGAATCAGGCTGTCGTTTTTTATTATAGCCACGGCCATCCCCGGAACATCCCACTGCTTTAGGGCTTCCTGATAGGTGGAGGTAAGTTCTTCAAGGGTTTTTTGCGTAAAAGCACTGAGGGCAACTGATGCCAATGTCAGCAAAAGAAAAATTCGTTTTGTCATGAGTGTTGATTTTTTTCAAAAATAAACATTTTACTTATCACCACATTTTTACCTTCCGAATAAGCGGTCAAGCTGTTTTTTCAACTTATTATAGCGGAAATTTGTAGCTTTGCTTTTCAACTATCAGCTTATGAATTTTGAAGAATCAAGATTATATGTCATTGACAGGTTACAATCGGAGTTAAGGCCCAACCTTTATTACCACTGCCTGAATCATACACTTGATGTTTTGGAGTCAGCTATCAGGCTGGCCAAGATGGAGATGATTGGAGAGCATGAGATGATGCTTATCAAAACGGCTGCCTTGTATCACGATGCCGGAATGCTGTATGCTTATGACGGGCATGAGGAGGCTTCTGTAAGACTGGCGAACTCTGTTCTTCCGGGGTTTGGGTTTAGTGAGAAAGATATTTCGATAATTAACGGGATGATTAGGGCTACACGCCTTCCGCAAACGCCCAACAATAAGCTGGAGCAGATTCTGTGTGATGCCGATCTCGATTATCTTGGAAGAGATGATTTTTTCATGATATCGCACCGCCTGAAGTTGGAGTGGCATGAACGAGGACAGGCCCAAGTGCTTCGCGACTGGTATCACGGTCAGATCGATTTTCTGTCGAACCACTTCTATTTCACTGATAGTGCCAAAAAACTCCGCAGGCAAAAGAAAATTGACAACCTTAACGAGATTAAAGCGTTATTTTCTTGAGGCATTCCGGTTGCATCAAACCAGGCTTGCCACAATAATTCGATGATTAAAAATAAATTCCGCCATGGATAAAAGCGATGCTATCAAACGTATAAAAGACCTTTCAGCCCAACTTCAAAAGCACAATTATAACTACTACGTATTGCATCAGCCTGAAATTTCAGACTATGACTATGACATGCTGATGAAGGAACTTCAGCGTCTTGAAAAGCAGTATCCTGAGCATGCTTTGCCCGACAGTCCAACGCAAAGAGTGGGTAGCGATATTGATCAGAGTTTTGAACAGGTGAAGCATCCAACGCCCATGCTTTCGCTCGATAACACTTACAATGAGCAAGAATTGAAGGATTTTGATCAGCGGGTAAAGAAAGAAGTGGGTGAAGAGGTAAGCTATGTTTGCGAGCTGAAATACGATGGTGTGGCTATTGGGCTGCATTATGAAAACGGACTCCTGACACGTGCCGTTACTCGTGGCGATGGTGTTCAGGGTGATGATGTGACCGAAAACGTAAAAACGATCCGAAGCATTCCGCTAAGATTGCAAGGCGATGCCTATCCTGCGCGCCTGGAGGTGAGGGGGGAGATTTTTATGCCTCACCAATCTTTTGAGCGCCTGAATGATGCGCGTCAGAAAGAAGGAAAAACACCCTTCGCAAATCCCCGGAATTCTGCGGCCGGCAGCCTGAAGATGCAAAAATCCTCGCAGGTGGCACAGCGAGCGCTCGATTGTTTTATCTACCAGTTTATTAGCACCAGCCTGCCTTCGGATACGCAGATGGGAAACCTTGAGAAAGCCAGGGAATGGGGCATCAAAGTGTCTGAGCATTCGATCAAGTGCAAGACCATTGATGAGATACTGGCTTTTATTGATGAGTGGGATACCCGTCGCAGCGAGCTTCCGTATGATATTGACGGAGTGGTGGTGAAAGTAAATGAATATGCTTTGCGCGATGAGCTGGGCACCACGGCCAAATCGCCCCGCTGGGCCATCAGCTATAAATTCAAGGCCGACAGTGTAAAAACCCGCTTAAAGAGTGTCGACTTCCAGGTAGGACGCACCGGAGCGGTGACGCCGGTGGCGAACCTTGAGCCGGTATTGCTTGCCGGAACTACGGTTAAACGTGCTTCGCTACATAATGAAGATATTATCAAAAACCTCGACTTGCGCGAAAACGATATGGTTTTTGTGGAGAAAGGCGGAGAGATTATCCCGAAAATTACGGATGTGGATAAGGAAGCGCGCAAAGAAGATGCCCGTCCGGTGACTTTTATCTCACATTGTCCGGAGTGCGGGAGCAAGCTGAGAAAAAACCCGGAAGAGGCTGCGCACTACTGTCCAAATGAAACGGGCTGTCCGCCACAAATTAAAGGGAGGCTTCACCACTTCATCAGCCGGAAGGCCATGAATATCGACAGCCTGGGCGAAGGGAAAATCGAGATTATTTATGATGCCGGGTTAATCAGGAATGTGGCCGACCTCTACGACTTGAAGAAGGAGGATATCCTGGGCTTGAAAAAGGATTATCACGATGGGGAGAAAGTCAGAACGGTGAGTTTCCAGGAGAAAACCTCGGAAAATATAATCAAAGGAATACAGTCTTCGAAGGCGGTTCCTTTCGAGCGTGTGCTTTATGCCCTGGGGATTCGCTTTGTAGGCGCTACGGTAGCCAAGAAGCTGGCTCAGGAATTTAAAAATATTGATCAGTTGATGCAAGCAGGCAAGGAGACGCTGGTTAGTGTGGATGAGATTGGCGAGCGCATCGCAGAGAGTGTGATTGATTATTTTTCCAGACCTGAGCACCAGAAGATTGTTGAACGTCTTAAAAAGGCCGGGTTGAAGATGGAGGTGGAGAAACAGGAAGGAGGCTCGGAATCCCTGAAAGATAAACGCATTGTGATAAGTGGGGTGTTTGAAAGAAGCCGCGACGAACTTAAGCAACTAATTGAGGCGCATGGCGGCAGGAATGTGAGTTCCGTATCTTCGAAAACCGATTTCATTTTGGCCGGTGAGAATATGGGCGACAGCAAACGCAAAAAAGCAGAAACCCATTCAGTGCCGCTGATATCTGAGAAGGAATTTTTGGAGATGATAGGAGAGGAGTGAGAAGAATAGTTAATTTGTAAAAAAAGTTGGCAAAGGGCAAAGATCAGTTGGCAATAGAAATATTTCGGGTTCCGAGAGATGTGCCTGACTGTATGAATGAATAAATGAAAGTGATTCACATGCAGCCATACATTCATACAGTCATTCACCCCCTCAACAATGAGCCCGAAATCCGAAACCCGAAATTTCTTCTCATACAATCATTCATTTAATCAATTTGCTTTTCTTCCCCTAAGCCCTAATCTCTTAGCCCTAAGCGATTAGCCATATTAGAGATCTCCCGGATTAACCTCTACAGCCTGTTCACGCTGCCTGCGCCGGAAACGCTGGTTTTGATGCTTTCAGGATTGCCCGTATAACGGATGCTTCCTGCTCCGGATACGCTGGCTTTCAGTTCGTCGGAGACGTTTACGCGGGCATCGCCGGCGCCACTGATATCTACGTGTGTTGTTTTGGTTTCCAGGTGTTCGGCACGCAGGCTCGAAGCGCCGCTGCCTTCAAAAGCCATTTCGTCGGCTTTGCCTTCCAAGCGAATGTCGCTGGCTCCGCTTACATCTATACTTAGTTTGTTTACTCTTAGGTTCAGCTCCATTTCTGAGGCCCCGCTGGCATCTATATTCAGACGGTTTTGCTCGATCACATCATCGCAATAGACGTCTACAGCCCCCGAGAGGTCAAAAAACTCTACTTCCCGGAAATTTACCAGCACTTCAAGTTTTGTGGAATTGCGGATGTTTTTTGTGTCAATATGCAGCGTACCCCCTCTGACATAGGTTTCGATGTTGTCCATCAGGTTTTCATCAGCGGTAATTTCCAGTGTTTTAGAGTCACTCTTTACGAGGTTAATAGTGAGTCCGCCTGAAGCATCGATGGCATCAAAGGATGAAATGCTTCTTTCTTCTTTGATAACATTCCCGTTTCCACGTTCTCCGGACAGCGCATTGATACATCCCGAATAACTTAATGAAAAGACAATGGCAATAAACAGAACTGATTTTTTCATAGGTCTTTGGTTTAGGTTTCTGAATCATAGCCACACATCCCGCAAAGGAAATGTGTGGCTACACAAATTTATGATTTTAGCTTTTTACTTGATGACAAGATCTCCGGATCCATGAACAGATTCATTGACTTTGCCGGGATTCCCATAGCAATAGGTGTCTCCGCTTCCGTGTGAGTTCACTACCAGCTCTTGTGTAACGGTAATGACCGCATCGCCCGATCCGCTTTTGTTTACTTCTGCCGTTTTCGTTTCCATCTTTCGTCCACTGAAATCGCCCGATCCGGCTTGCTTCAGGTAAAAGTTGTTGGCTGATCCTTTGGCAGAAACGTCTCCCGAACCGTACTGCTCCACCTTCAGGTGGGCAAGGTACAATTCATCACATTCCACATCGCCACTTCCGTTGATGCGGATTTTCGCGCTGTTATTCACTCCTGAGAATTCACAATCGCCCGATCCGGACACCTGCACTTCCAGGTCTTTTACATCCAGACGGCTTTCAAAATCTCCTGAGCCGTAAATTTCAATCACAAAGTCATCACCTTCGATCACGCCTTCCGATTCGAAATCTCCCGATCCTGCGATATGCACTTTCTCCAGATCCGGTGCGGTAACAATGACTTCTGATTCTTCCGAATCATTACCCCACCAGCCCCAGTTCATTTTTCCTTCATAGTCAACAATCAGGGCATCGCCTTTTACTTTGGTGATGACCTTATCGATAATTTTTTCTTCAGCCACTACCGTAACGCTTATTTGCGAGCCCTGCTTAAACACCACATCAATCGAGCTGCGGATGCTGATCACGGTGAAATCCGGGACTTTTCTCTCTTCTTCAATTCTTTGGTTACCGGCCTGGAGGCTGAGGGTAGCAATAATAAGTACTGCTAAGCTTGTGAGTATTTTTTTCATGGTTGCTTGTTTTTTATGTTTGACGCTGATTTTGCTGTGTTGGTTACAGATTTTTCTGATTAATATTCATAAATGATGATATCGCCGTTTTTATTCTCAAGGGTCATGGTTCCGGCATTGCTGCCTTTACCAATGCGCCCTTCGTAGCTTTTCGATAGCATGGATGATTCGGTAATGGTCATCTTAGAGATCTCTTCCGGATAATAAAATGACCCCATCTTTACCTCGCATTCTACATTAAAGGCTGCTTTTTTATCGACGCCCATTTTTAAAGAGCCAAATTTACTTTCAGCGGATACCTGCTTCACCGAAGGTTCCAGCTTTTGAATGATGCTGCTGCCATATCCATTTTCAATGGAAAGCGAGCCTGTCACTTTGTCGGCTTCAAAGCTCCCGAAAGCCCCTTCAAAATCAAGATCGACGGCTTCTCCGAGGGTAAACTGACCGTTTTTGCTTTCAGCGCTCAGCGATTCCACTTCTTCAATATGAGCATTGCCAAATTTCGATTCAACAATCAGCCGCCCGGCTTTAGTAACTTCGAGGTTGCCGTTAGCCGAATTGATTTCGCCGGCTGTGATGTGCTCAATGGTGGCATTGCCAAACTTGCTGTCGATTTCATTGCGTTCCCCTTCAAGCATTTCGCAAACAAGGTTCCCGAACTTCGATTCTATTTCGGTGTCTCCTGAAACATGCTCTATAAAGGTAGATCCGAACTGGTTATCGATAATCAGGTGTATCTCCACAGGCATTTTCACAATGATATCTATACGCGATTCATCAAGAATATTATCGGCGTTGACATCGGTTTCAACCCTGATGGTGTTCCCGGTTTTGGAGTGGGTGACTTCCACATTTCGCTTCACTTTCTCAAAGTCATCAGGGTCACCTTCAAAGAGGACTTCTACGGATACTACATTTTGGTTCCAGTTGGTGCATTCAATATTTCCAAACTGATGCTCGATATCGAGCGTGGCATATGGTTTAACTTCGGTTTGCTTCGAAAGCAAGCTCTGTGCCTGAAGGTTTATTGCAAAGGCAAAGAAAGCGATGACCAGAACTGCTATTGTTTTATTTATTTTTTTCATCATTTTTGATTTTTTACTGTTAATAATTATTGTGAGCGGGAATTTTGGTTAAAGATTTTTGCTTTCAACATCTTTAACCTGTGCGAGGATGCGTTCAAGAAAAGCCTCTTTATTCATCTCATTCATGATAAGTGCGCGCTTAATCTTATCATTCTGAGGATTATCCTTTAGCTTTTTCTTGAGTAATTCCCTGTTTTTTTCATATTCTTTAAGTTCTTTTTCGGCAAAGCGTTTGATCTCCTCCACCTGGCTTTCCTTCAGGTTCAGCGTTTGAATACTTTTCAATTTATTGTCGCTCGATTTGGTGTAATAATCAATGGCTTTAACCACTTCCTGTGGAAGCGCTGAGTATTGCAACGGGTCATTAAAAAACCTGTTGACCAGCTCACTGTTGTTTTGATAATAAAATCCACCCGCAGTAAAAAGAATCAGCAAGGTTGCTGCCATACTAATGGATTTGACATGCTTTAGCAGGAAATTCTTTTCCCATCTCCGCTTTTTCCTGAAACGGTCGAAGTGATCGTGCGGAAGCTCCTGCTCAAATGCTTCTTTATTATTGTTGATATATTGTTTTAGTTTGTCCATAGTCCTTAAGATAAAAATGATTGAAGTGTGCGGTTCTGGTTAATCGTTCTTAGCAGGTTTTTCCGTGCCCGGGAATACCTGGTACGTGCCGTGCCATGCGAGATCTCCAGTATCTGGCTGATTTCGTGATGGTCATAGCCTTCAAAAAGATAGAGCAGGAGAATAATCCGATCTTTGTTGTTTAATTGGTTGAGCGATTTTTTAATCTCTTCTACCTTATAATCGGTATGTTCCTGCTCAAAATAGGAAGGCGTGGATTGTGCGGGTTCCTCAATCTCATCAATATCCTCAAAGTTGAGATGCTGCCGGATGCTGTCAAGCGATTTATTTACCACAATGCGCTTCAGCCATGCGCCAAAGGATGCTTTTGCCTCAAACTGGTTCAGTTTCCTGAAAGCATCCAGGAAAGCTTCCTGCATGATATCCTCCGCCTCCTGGGTGTCTTTTACAATCCTCAGGGCGGTGTTATACATAGCATGGCAGTATTGCTGGTAAATCATATCCTGCGATTTTTTGTCGCCGTTCTTACAGCGCTCAACAACTAGAAATTCTATGTCTTGATTTTTCGGCAAAAGATTTTCTTTATTTAAAAGACGGATTTTATTTCGAGGTGTTACAAAAAATATCTTTTTAGATTTGCGCGTCGTTATTCAGGACTTGTCTGCGACAAAATGCAAAGTAAAGAATCGTTTAATATTTAAGACGTAATTCTTTGTTTATCATTGTTGTCCGGTAAAACAATGTTAAATTATTAAACTTATAAACTTACAAACGTAGTAACTTACAAACCATTTAAACTAAACTCATAAATGAAAAAACCACTTGCTCCTGCGGCTACTTATACTTTTGTTTTTTTGGCGATGCTCTTTTGGGGGCTGACCTTTGTGTGGTCGTCCATTGTTTTTGAGTATTACAGTCCGGTAGCCACACTTACCATGCGCCTGCTGATATCCACCTCGCTGATGTTTCTGGGGTTGTGGGTTTTCGGGATGCTTCAGCCAATAAAGAAAGAGGACATCGGGTTGTTTTTTCTGTCAGCCCTCTTTAATCCGTTCCTGTATTTCCTGGGGGAGAACTACGGAATTAAGTATTCATCAGCGACCATTTCAGCCGTGGTGATTGCCGCTATTCCGGTTTTTACGCCGGTGCTGGGATACTTCGCCCTCAAAGAAAAGCTTTCGGCCATTAACATTTTCGGGATGCTGGTTTCTTTTTTCGGCATCCTGCTCATGCTCCTGAAAAACGACTTTTCCCTAAATGCTCAGCCGCTGGGTGTTTTTGCGCTGGTGGTGGCCCTTGTAACAGCTATCATCTATTCTATCCTGTTAAAGAAATTATCCGGAAAATATTCGGCGTTTTTTATCATTGCTGTACAAAACCTTATCGGACTCATGTACTTCCTGCCGCTGTTTTTTATTTTCGACTGGCAGAATGTTGTCAGCACACCCATTACATTTGAACTGGCATCGAACCTGCTGATGCTGGCTGTTTTTGGCAGCTCGCTGGCTTTTGTGTTCTACACCATCGGCACACGCGAAATCGGTGTCAGCAAAACCAACTTCTTTACCAACCTTATACCTGTCATTACCGCCATCTTCTCCTTCTACGTGCTCAATGAGCAGTTCGACCTGCAAAAAATTATCGGTATGGCCATTGTCATCATCGGTGTCATCCTCTCGCAAATGCAGCGCACCGGAAGGTTTGTCGCGGTCTATCGTTTCTTTGGGAAGTTTCGAAGGTAGGGTTTGTGAGTTAGTATGTTTTAAGTTAGATAGGTTTGTAAGTTACTACGTTTGTAAGTTTCTAAGTTACTATGTTTGTAAGTTGTGATAACTGTGTTTAAGTGCGTAAGTGTACAGGTGTTTAGGGAAAGTTGGCAAAAGGCAGTTGGCAATAGAAATATTTCAGGTTCCGTGTTTCCCGATTCGTACCTCATCGGGATTAATTCGACTATCATGATATGGTTTGCTTAATGCTCCCATATCTTGTGTCTCAATGAATCGGGTTCAGGGTTTTGGGTGAATGACAACATAATGACAATCTAATGACAATCTAATGACGGGATAGATGAAACTTCGCGTTAATCCGCCTAAAATCCGCCTGAATTCGCAACACCGGGATTTGGAATTTCTAAAGAGTTGAACGATCTTTACAGGAATTAATACTGCAGCATATGAAAGAAATTACCGTTTTGGGTGCCGGCCTGGTAGGGCGCGCCATTGTTCTCGACTTACACATGGATAATCAATTTAAGGTTACAGCTGTCGATAGCAACGCTGAAAACCTGGGCCGTTTGCGGGATGAGATTCCAACCCTGCACGTGGATGCATTGGAGAAGCTTGATGAAGTGGTGGCCGGATCAGATATGGTGGTAAATGCTTTGCCCGGAGCAATTGGATTCAGAACGCTTAAAAGACTGATAGAGTTGGAAAAAGATGTGGTGGACATTTCTTTCTTTCCGGAAGATATGTTTGAACTCAGGGAGCTGGCTCAGCAAAAGGGTGTGACGGTAGTATGCGATATGGGCGTGGCTCCGGGAATGAGCAACCTGCTGGCAGCTCATGCGGCAAGGA
>JASMTJ010000474.1:0-1516 GCA_041694335.1 Bacteroidales bacterium | reverse complement strand
TTGAGTGCCGTCCCAAAGAGATTGAACGTCGTGCCGCACTTGGCCACTGGGAAGGCGACACGGTACTCCAGGGCCACAAACAATCCGATTTGGTGACATTGGTGGAGCGTCGCAGCGGTTACTTGCTCGCAGGCCGTCTAAAGCAGTTTACGGCCAGCCAGACAACGCGCACAGTGATCAGGCTTTTGAAGCCAATCCGAGGTGCTGCGAAAACACTGATATTGGACAACGGCAGCGAGTTTGCGGAACACGAACACGTGGCCAAAGAGTTGGACTTGGCGGCCTATTTTTGTGACCCATACTGCTCGGGCCAGCGGGGCACGAACGAGAACACGAACGGCTTGCTGCGCCAGTACTACCCGAAAGGGACGAACTTCACGAAGCTGTCTCAGACACACATCAACCGAGTGGTTGAGCAATTGAACAATCGGCCCAGGAAACGACTGGGCTACCGGACACCGGCGGAGGTGTTCTGGGGTGAGTATTCCGGAGCACTATAAATGAGCGGTGCTGCGGTTATTGGTTGAATCCACGGCCTGAGTGCAAACTTTACGAGCCTCAAACCGGGTTCTAACCTGCTGTTTCATACGGATCGTGGTATCGAATACCGCGCTCACAAGGCACAAGCTCTGCTGAGGCAGCATCAGGTAAAGCACAGCATGAATCGACCCGGCCAATGTACCGGCAACGCCGAGGTGGAATCGTTCTTCAAGACCCTCAAGGGAGAACTGCTGCACGCCACCAGTTTCGTGACGATGCGCCAATTACGGAAACACATAAAAGCCTATGTTGAGCGCTTTTATAATACCCAACGGTTGCACAGTGGCCTTGGTTACCGGACTCCGCTAGAGTTCGAAGGAATTAACTGATGGGGCGTGTCCATTTTATTGGGGGAAGTCCACCGTGGACCTCCCTTTAGTTCAGCGGTTAGTTACAGATTAGATTAATTAATTAGAGCAATATAAGGAACAATGATTATGGATGGGAAGTTGTCTAAATTTATAAATTCGCTCGCATCGCTGAGAGATACTATTGACAACGCAAGCATTAATGAAGACGGCTTTCAGGCTCATGGCTGGAATCAGGTTCACTTAAGTAAACAGCAAATATTACATATAATAAATAATCAGATTTCTAAGCTTAATTCTTATGGTGATAAAAAGGTCACGGAAGGTTTTTCTTCAGTAATAGATGATCATATTGAAAAAATAGATAAGTTAAATGCAAGTACAAAATCTCATTTCAACAATAACGCACAAAACTTGCTGCATTCTGTTCCAAGTATTCTTCATACGCTGCAAGTTATATTTAGTGATATAGACTATGAGCTTTTTTCATATGAAAACATTAAAGATAAAAAACTATTGCCAAGAGGTTTGGCGGTTCGTTTAAGGAGTGCTAGTGCAAATTTAGACAAAATAGATGAATCAAGTGAGAATCTTAAAGTTAAAATCGATGCTATAAATGACGCCCACGAAGCAGCTGAGTCTTTGCCAACTGATTTAGCAAGCTTGCA
>JASMTJ010000473.1:0-3897 GCA_041694335.1 Bacteroidales bacterium | reverse complement strand
TTAGCGACCATTCAAGGGGCAGTGTCTATGGGGCAGGTTTTTCGACAAAAAACGGTCCAATTTCATCGGGGCGCTCAGCGTATTGAAACGGTTGTAATCGCAAACCGTAAAACCGACTCTCTGCACGTTGCCGCATCTGCTTACCTTTTGAGCAAAAGCCTGAGTGGGGCAAAGATCAAGACAGTAGAAAAGTACGCATCTCTAATTTTGTCCCTCATCGAAGAGATTGAGTTTGATCCAGAGCTTAATAGCTTTGACGATCTCACGGACACAGACATGTCGAATTACCTGGAATTGGTGTTAATGAAAGATCGAGGGAATTCTGGGTCAACGATCAATCAGCACAAGATCGTTCTTTCCGAATTCTTCCAGTTTTTATATGACCAGGGATTTGCTGAACTAGGAGATAGGTTTACGTACCACCTTAGCTCCTATGCAGAATTAAAGTTGGCCAAAGCAAAGGGGCGACAAAATTCGCATGACCCATATAGGTTGTCGGAGCGATTCATCCCGGAAAACCAGTTTCATCTGCTGTTATCGTTTGATAAATCCAAAAATTCATATATCAAGGAGCGAAACGAAATCGTCCTGCGGTTGGGCTATGAAGCAGGGCTACGTGCTCATGAAGTCACGACTTTCGAGAACCTTGCTGTGGGGGAAATCGAAGCCGCGATCTCAAGAGCCAAGCATCACAAAAGAAACGAAGTGGAGCTTAACGTATTCGGAAAGGGGAAAAATGCTGGGAAAGTAAGGACGATCGTAATCGAGCCCTTCCTTCGAAGAAAGATCGAGTCTTTTATCAGCCGCTATCGGCAAAATTTAGGAAACCATCTGATATGCAAAAAGGATGGCGGTGAGTTGGCTGACGATTTTGCAACAACCCTCTTCCGTAAAACAAAGTACAGCCTTATTAAGTATGGAGAGAGTCCAGATGCCGACCGTTGGGAAGCCAACACCATGTGGACATTCCACGCGTTGAGACACTCTTATGCGACTAATTTAGGCCTTCAAATTGAGACCGGCGAAAAGCCTCTTGGTCGCACTTATCTGATGGATCGTCTGGGCCACAGTAATCCCAAAACCACGCTGATTTACCTTCATTTTGCTGCGAAATTACTCGGTAATATGGAAAAGGTAGATGAGTACGAGGCGGAAATGCGGCGAAAGTCATTCTCTTGTGACCAAGAAGAGTTCGCTCATGACTGATGATAAAACAGATAATAGCGAGTACCTTCGAGAAGGTATTGGCACACTGGAACCCGTTGTTCGTTCTGCTGTTGCAATTGGTCGAGAACCTCTACGGGCGCGAACTGACGCGCCCGCACCTTTTATCCAGTTTTCGTTTAGTGACGACATCATTGTCTGGAAAAACGGAGGGAGATCGCGTGTTCCTCTACACTTGGCTGGCGACCCTTTCATTACAGGAATGGTCAAATTTTTCAACTCGACGTTTTTCTCTATCCAAGCTTCTGACTCATCGACTTTAGCAAGATACGCGAAATCCTTTGATTTTGTCTTGATGGTTCTTGAGAGGGAGGGATTAGAAAAGACTCCTCCAAACATATACTCACTTTGTCTCAGTCATCTCAAAGCTGAGCCTTTGAGCGAAAAAGGAAAATACCTACTTTACACCTGTATGAGATCGCCAGCTCGGCGTATGGCAGCTCTTCGGCTGAGTAAACATTACCGGCGCAATTCAGCGCTATTGAGGCAAATTCCGATCACAGATGATGAACGTGCAACCCTTATTCAGGCTGACAAGATAGCTCCTGATCTGCGCCAGCCGGAGTCTAACGCTTATCCAGACCTCACGGAGTATCTTGGACTTGATATCGATCCTGAAGAACTCATCAAGAGTCTCAGGTCTTTCTCCGCATTTTTTATCTTGGAATGGCAAAAGATCCGTAAAGCTATTTTTAAAGAGTTTCCTAAAGAAGTTGATGAATTTATCTCCTTTTCAAGAACTCTGAAGGAGAGTGAGCCCGGCATGCTTGGGCCTCGAACGACCTCTACCGAAATGAGCGTTGGGGGCTGCTTTGAGATTGTCAAACGGATTGATCATCCTTTTTTGACGGAACGTTTTGTTGTCGATTACCTGGGGCCCTCTACGGGAAAACAAAACATTAGTGAGATGGCAAAAGAAACCTGGGATTTCAAGGCTTGCACGTCAAAATCCGCCAAGATCAATTGGCTAAAAGAAATTCCTGAGCAATATTACAACCATAGTAGTCGCAGACTTTGTATCCCTTCAGCTTGGTCCAACCTGAAACCAGGCACAAGAGGATATCCAACGTTAAAGAAATCTTGGGTCGGCAAACTTTTCTCTGTGTTTCCAGTGCGGTCTTTGCTAGGACACTCCATTTCAGAGCAAGTGTGTATGGCGTGGATTTTTGCTTCAGACCGGCACCAGTTGTCAAATTTACGCTGGATGACTATCGAGGATTTGGCAATCACAGACAACTCGATATCGACAGTACTTGATCCACATACGATTAAACACCGAGCCTCCCGAACTAGTGGCACCTCTTACGCTAAGGCTTCTGAAAAAGATGAGGGTTTTCCCTCAGTTGAGGGTCACACCTACAGGCGGAAGCAGCCAGTTTATACCGTGATAATGGCACATAAAGCGCAGTTAGAAGCAGCCTCGAAAAATGGACTGGTCACCGGTAACTCCTTCACGGAAGACATTAAAGATTTATGGTTCTTCAGTGAGATTCGTGATGATTCGCAAAATCGTTGTTTTCGTTTTTGGCAGCAGAACCGCAGTAACTTGGAACTTCTCTTATGTGCTATGAGCGGCAGTCTCTCGAACCAATATCTCTTAGAAAATTGTCCTGAGGCCGAGTTGTTTTTGCAGGCTATCAAGAAAGCCTATTTGCTTGGTGCAGCGAAAGGTAATCCCCGTGGCGGAGGGAAAATAGGTGTGGGGGTTTCTCATGTAGCACGCCTGGTTGTGAATATTGCAAGTGGCAAGTTATATGCCAAGGAATCTACGCCGCTTTCGAATAACAGTGACGCAGGTATAGCGGACGAGGATCATCAGCGTTCTATTGCCCGTGATGCGGCATTGCATAACCATAGCGTTGAAACAAAGCTGAATGTGTACGCAAATAAATTGCCAGCTTACATTGCCAAATCATCGAGATTTGGCGCGAGAGTCGGCGATGAAATGGTCAGTATGGCAAGCCAGCTTGGAGTAGCGAAGTTGGAAAACACTTCGGTATCGACCATGACCCAATTGCGTAAATCTCTTGGCATATCGACAAGGGCTGAAAGAGACCTTGAACAGATAAATGAAATCCTTGAACAGGTTGATTTAGAGGGCTTCGCTGTCGATGAGTTGGGATTGATGACTGACAGCAATGGGAAAACAGTAGTCATAAGACATCCAATCACAATCGCCTTAATCCAGTCTGCACTAGACTCCTTGGATCGTCAGTTGAGCGTTCTCGAATACAGTAATGAGAAGCGCCTTCAAAAAGCTGTCATGAAGTATATGTATCTCAAAATGCTGTTATCTGAAAAGTTCACTCCTTCTGAAATAGCGGAAGCCAAAGAACTTTATGAAGATGTTGTGTTCCCCATGTCTGACATCTTAGTCTGAGAGAGGCCCGCTGTGGTAAGCGCTGAAATAATTGATAAATATGTAGAAAAAGAGGGGTCGGATCCAAGTTTCTCAGGCTATTTAGTTGCTGACCGATGGGAGTGCGTCGATGATACTGAAATTCTTAGGAATGCCGATGGAGAACCGAAACTTGACCATAATGGAAATACCCAGCATTTCGCATTCAGTATTGATATTTCGAGCGCGTATGAAGGCCTATCCGTAGAAACAGAGTTTACTATCAAGTTGATGTTGTTGAATCACAATCGCGTGATCGATGGTGTTCTTTTCGG
>JASMTJ010000472.1:0-2689 GCA_041694335.1 Bacteroidales bacterium | reverse complement strand
CTGTTGCTCTTTTTCGAAGTTGAGATAAGCGGATGCCATGCCGACGGCCTGCTGGTCCCGCGCGGCGCTGTCCCGCCCCGAGGTGGCGTCAGCCCAGCTGATGGGCCAGGTAGTAGTGGCTGCGTCTATGTGATTGCGGTCTGCCAGTTTCTGGATGGCAAAGCGTGCCCGTGGGTCACCCGGCTCTACCCAGGGTGCTGCTACTGCTGAATATGCGTTCAGGCACGCTACCGCCCCACCGACCAGGGCCCAGTGTTTTAAGGACATGCTTAAATCAACTTGTAAATGATTCTTCAGGCAGGGATTTGTAGGCAGGAGCCTGACCAAATCCCTGTCAGGTTGCGGGCACGATACCCACAGCGAAGGTGATTGTACGTATCCGGGTGTTACAAGCAAGTGACAATTTTAACTTGACACCAAGAATCAAGCACTTACCTGCGTAACAAATTGTTAACGTGTAGCATTAGTTGGCAGTTTTACGGATTGGAGGCTCACTCCACGTCTCGAACGAGCCGGATATACCCCCCTTGATAGCGGTACTGAACATCCGTACCTCCATCAAGGAAATCAATACCCCATGCTACATTCGCGATATCAGAAGCCGGTGACGACGACCAATAAAAACCGCTAGGCGTATTGCTAAAAACGGTATACTCAACTGCTGGCCCATAACAATTAGACTTAACTAACCCGGCCAACTCTTTGACGTTCGGCAAACGCCAATCATTATAGCCGGCAAAACCACCCTGCATGTTACGTACTGCAGGCTCCTGCAACGCCTCTTGCCAACTGACGCTAGACGACTCGTTTGTGCAAGCCCCATCTGTGGCTCTCCAAATTTGACCCACCGAGCATACTTGCCACATAAGTCCCGTATACTTCTGGGTAACGGTGCCATCACCATTAACGGCAAAACTATCAGGTCCCTTAGATTCGATCATTCGATCGGAACAGTTTTGCGAATAAACCAGACCAGATTGAAATAGCAAAAAAAAGGCAAGAATAATATTTTTACCTAACATCCCATACCATTTATTCACAAGCCACTCCTAAAATAATTCAATTACTTATATTTATTAACCAAGCGAACTCGATGATAATCGTGTCGAGGATAGATGTGATTAAACCCATGAAAGAAATCCACGCCCCATGCCCCAGCGCTCCCACGGGCAGCAGGATCAGCGGACCAATAAAAATCAGCGCGTGCATTCGGGAAATAACTTTTATCGAGCGAAGGGTTTGACCGACCGTAATCAATAATAGATAGAAGTTCTTCTCTACGAGGAACGCGCCATTGGCTAACTCCACAAAGGAACTCTGCATTACTAGCGTCTATGATATGATTCCAGTCTTCGTAACGATCTCCGTACGCTTGATTCAGGAATGCGAGCTTACCACCCCAACGATAAACGTTATCTTTGTCATGCGCTCCTGAATCAGATGTTTTCACCTCCCACATCAATCCTGAGTGATTATCACGCACACAAGCCCATGGCTCGGATCCATAATCCCCCGAACCTGTATATTCAGAGCCGTCCATATTTATGCGGGTTAAATCAAATCCCGCCGAGCCAGCACCAACTTTACTTAGAGTACCTGCCTGCGCCTCTGCGTCGCGACCATAAGAACAATCCTGCTCTCCGACTGTCTCGCCAATACAAGAAGCATTATTTCCTTCTGGATAATTTCCGCCGACTGTAATGCCGGTGTCGTTCAAAGGGAACAAAAACTCAGCATATACAGGATTCTCAGAGCCCAAATCACTAAACACAAACCCTCGGTCAGCAACAAGTCGAGCTACAAGGCCTTCTTGGAAGTCAGGCTCAAAAAAATCAAAATAACGGCCAGGATCTTCAAATGAGGCTATATCTGCGTCAAGGACTTCAAGTAACGCACTGATTGTTTTTACGCCATTTTCGACACGCGCCAGCACAGTGGCCAGATCCTCTAGGTTTTTGTATGTACTGTAGAGAGTGGGATCAGCCAAGCTTTCAAAGTTTTTAGTGCCGGCAAAAGCAGTAAGAATGTTCATGCTCCGATCAACCAGAAAATCACTCCAGGTTTTGCTCTCCAGAGACGTCGTAAGTTGATATATGCGCATACCCTGATCCAACATATCAACTGCCATCTGCTGATTTCGATAAAGAGTGCGCAGGGATTCGATATCCTCTGTTGTTATAGGCTGAGAGAGACTCAAGGACTCGGAAAGCAGACTTTTTTCACGAATACTTATCGCGAGGTAATTCCTGGCCACTAGCATATATGCTAGGCCATACTCCTTTACCACATCGCTTGCCAGCTTTTCGGTTGCGCCGCTCGCAATATCCTTTGCCAGAGAGGAGAGGACTGCTTTGGGATTCCCCCACGCCGAAATCGCATAACCTGTAAGAGCATCGGTTAAGTCCAGAAACGCTTGGGAACGGCCAATTCCATCAATGTTGTTAACGTAATGGTTGAACAGGCGAAGCGCAGCCCCCTCATCAAACGCTAAAACTTTATTAAGAACCATCATAGATGACATTAGCTGGCGAGCATCTGACTCGGCATTGATAAACCGGTCCGTACTCACTGGGATAAAGCCATTTTCCACTTGCTCGCCAAGTTCAAAATTATTGATCAAGTCCAATGGATAATTACGAACAGGGTTTTTGAAATGAAAAGTTCCATCGCCGATTTCAAAAACAGCACT
>JASMTJ010000471.1:0-12052 GCA_041694335.1 Bacteroidales bacterium | reverse complement strand
CTGGTATTCCGCGATAAGCTGCTGGCGTTCTTTCTGCGCCTGACGTTTCGCGATAAGCTCTTCGACTTTTGCGATTTGCTCTTTCGGATATGTGCTGTCGGAGAAATTGTTAGCGGCATCCGCGTAAAGCGATTTTGCCAGTGTTAAGTTGTCGGCCTCGAAAGCACTGTCGGCGGGTTGAATCAGGCTCTGGTATTCCGCGATAAGCTGCTGGCGTTCTTTCTGTGCCTGACGTTTTGCAATCAGCTCTTCGACTTTTGTGATTTGCTCTTTCGGATACGTGCTGTCTGAAAAGGCGTTAGCAGCATCCTGATAAAGGTTCTTAGCTTCGGAAAGCAGGTCGTTGTCGAGCGCTTCATCAGCCTCAGTAATCATCTGCTTGTATTTTGCCGCCAGCTCTTCCATTGATTGCATCCTGCGATCAATCGCATTAATTTGCTCTTGCGGATAATCCTTTTCCATAATCTCCAGTGCCTCCTGGTAACGGTTTCTGGAAGCGGCCAGCTGTTCCATCTCAAAGAGGCTGTCGGCTTTTGCTACGGTTAAATCGTACTGTGTTTGCTTACGTTCAGCTTCTTCACGGAAGCTTTCAATCTCGTTCAGCTTATCAGCAGGGTATTCACGCTCCGGGAAGACATTCAGCGCGTCGCGATAGCGTCCGGCGGCAAGGGCGTAGCTTTCTTCGGCAAAGAGCTGGTCACCCTCCTCAACCGCCTGAGCGTAGCGCTCTTCCTGTCCGGCCTGCTCTGCAAGGCGGCTGTCGATGGTGCTGATACGCGTATTGGGGTGGGGCTTATCAAAAATGTTCAGCGCCTTTTCGTATTCGATACGTGCTTCTGCGAGCTGCTGAGCTTCAAAAAGGCTGTCGCCCTGAGCAATGTATTTATCGTAGTTGCTTTCCCGCTCTTCCGCAATCATATTAATCTCATCAATCTTGTCCTGTGGATAGGCCGTCTGAGCGGGATTGATTTCCATCGCTTTCCTGTAAAGTGCTTTGGCTTCATCGTAGTCCTTGATTTTAAAAGCCAAATCGGCCTGTTCAATCACCTGGAGGTATTCGGTATTCAGTGATTCCTGACGCGCCAGCGCCGGGTCGATTTTGCTGAGCATGTTCACCGGATAGGTTTCGGAGGGTTTGATTTCCAGGGCTGCCTGGTAAGCCAGTTTTGCGTCATCAAATTGCTTGTTCATGTACAGGCTGTCGGCCACGGCAATCTGCGCTTCGTACTGTTGATGAATCTCCCGCTTTTCAGAGAGCAGATCGCGGATTTCTTCAATCTTGTTTTTCGGAAGGTTTTTATCGGGTTTAATCAAAGCTGCCTCCTGGTACTGCAACATGGCTCGCTCGTAATAGCCTTCAGCAAAAAGCGTCGCGGCATTTTCCAGTGCCTGACGGTAATCCTCCTCGCGTGCTTCCTGCTTAGCCACGAAATTCTTAATCTGCTTTACCTTCTTCAGCACCACCACATTGCGCGGCTTCAGCTCCAGGGCTTCATTGTAATATTTGAGCGCTTCCTGGTAGTTGTAGGCATTCATGAGCTCATCGGCACGTGCCATCGCATCTTCAAAAGCTTTTTCTTCTTCCGGATCTTTATAAACCCTGTTGATTTCCTCCAGTTTCATGGCAGGGTAGGAGGCGCCGGGCTTGTAACTGAGAGCCGTTTCGAAGGCATCCTTAGCCTTCCCGTATTCCTTATTGTTAAAGTAGCTGAGGCCACTCTGTAAAGCATTGGCATATCTTTCTTCAGCACTTTGCTGCTGCTCACGGGCATTTTCGAGTTTTTGAGCTATGGAGGCATTATCCGGGTTCTGATTTTTTAGTTCCTGAAGGATACTGATGGCATCCGCATACTGCTTCTGATTGATGAGGGAGTCGGCCTCGCTCAGCGACTGCGCACTGAGAGTGGTTGATAGTAAAAAGAATATCAGAAAGTTAATGAATGAAAAATATTTTTTGTTTTTGCCCATGTTTGTTTGCTCCGTTCTACGATTATGCAACGCTGATTTTACTAAAAGATTATGCATGAATTCACAATATTACCCCATCCTGGATAGTAATTTTTCTGTCGGCCATGTTGGCGAGCTGCTCGTTGTGTGTAACCAGGATAAATGTTTGATTAAACTCATCGCGAAGGTTGAAGAATAGCTGGTGCAGCTCTTGAGAGTTTTTAGAGTCGAGATTTCCTGAGGGCTCGTCGGCCAGAATAATATCCGGTTGGTTGATAAGCGCCCGTGCCACTGCAAAACGCTGCTGCTCGCCGCCTGAGAGCTGAGCCGGCTTTTTGTCGGCCACATGCGACAGGCCCAGAAAACCTGTGAGGTCCCGTGCTTTCTGCTCCACCGCTTTTTGTTCTTTTCCGGCGATGTATCCGGGGATGCAGACATTTTCATGCCCCGTAAACTCCGGCAAAAGATGATGAAACTGGAAAACAAATCCGATATGTTGGTTTCTGAATCTGGCCAGCGGTGCTGATTTGAGTGTGGTGGGGTCCTGATCGTTTATTTTTATGGTCCCGCTGTCAGGTGCATCTAAAGTGCCAAGGATTTGCAGCAGCGTGGTTTTCCCTGCTCCTGAAGCGCCCACTATCGAAATGACCTCTCCTTTTTCCACCTTCAGGTCGATTCCTTTCAAAACAGCCACTTCACCAAATGATTTGTATATACCATGTGCTTCAACCATCATCGTCGGGTTTTTTTGGTGTAGCTGCAAAATTATCCTTTTTCTCCGAATATATTCAGATTCTGATAATCGAGGTAGTACAATATTTTGAGTGAGATAATATTGGTTTGTGGCGCATTGAAGGTGTTTTTCAGGTTCTGGTAAAAGTCATGCACCAGGATGTCCTCCTCAGAGGTGATTTCGTTTTTCCATACCAGGCTCATGTTGCTTCCGGGAGCAAAGCGCCAGTTCAGCATCAGGTCGAGATTAAAGGCGTTAAAATTGAAGTTGTTGTTTTCTTCGTAGCCCTCATTATCGGCCAGATCTCCTTCCTGAGTAAGGTCAAAGTACTCCTGATAATCACCCTGATACCAGTAGTGTCGCATCCAGAGGCTTACCGAAAGGTTGCTCTTCAGCATCAACCGGCTGTTAAGGGTGTTTTCGAAAGTAGAGAGGTCGCGCTTGCCATAGATGATTTTCTCGCCATCTTTTTCGGTAACATAGCCCATCGAATTATCCTGCTGCTGAAGTTTGATGTTGTAATTAAACGACAGCCGGTCGTTGACACGCACCCGCGGGCCAATGCTGACCGAGGTCATGTAATATTCCTCCTCGTCTACAGCCACATAAAAGTTGCTGTTGAAAGCAAAAGGTTTCCTGTAGTCTGTTGAAAGCCCCAGTGAAGTATTAAAGTAAGGGGGCCTGACAATGTACCTGCCATCCACCCGCGGATCATAATAATCATATCGATCCTGAATCGAATAGTTCATGTGATACCAAAAGCTGGTGTAGCTTTTGAGCGTGGCATAGCCTCCGTAACGAAGTCTGAAGTCAATATTTTCGTGTGTGGAAAAGTCTTCGGTTTTCCTGAGCGTTACGTAGTTGCTAAAATACCTGAAAATGCCAAAAGGTTCATATTTACGATAATCGAAACGCACACCGTTGGTGTAGTAATTGTTCCGGTGGTTGATTCCCAGGTCGTTGATGTTGTACTGATCATCTTTAACGTCCCTAAAAATCCTGAACCTGAAATTTCCGCTGATTTTTCTAAGCGCCAGGTAATATTGATATCCGAGCAGCGACTCGTGATCATTGTGGTCCGGCTTCGGAGTAAACCTTTGACTCAGGGAGCCTCGTGCTTCTATGCTGAAATCGTTCTCCTTATCTTTCAGGTCAGTGCCAAAACCGGTGACATTGGCTTTGTCATAATCTCCCTGGCGGTAGACGTTGGTGTTGATAAGGTAAATGCTTGAGTTGTTTTTCAGCGGTTGATCCACCACTGCAATGTTGTAGTTGGTCATCGGGCCGGTTTGCACTTGCTCCACCGAGCCGTCTGCACTTTCTGCTTTGGCAAACGACTGTGCTGTAATGGCGTTTAAGACCCCGATTCCGGTTCCTTTTTTGTTGCGTCCGTAGAATTTTGCGGCGTTCACCAATTCTGCTTTCGCAGGATTTTCAATAATCTCCGCTGTGCTGTCTATCTCGCTGTCCACATCATCATACCCGGAGGGTTTTTGTCCGATTCGTCGGGTATAAAAGAGCCCGCCCTTTTTAAACAGGTCCATCGACTCTACAAAGAATGGTCGCCGCTCGGAATGTACTGTTTCGAAGGCTGAAAGGTTTTTTACCGGGTTATCCGATTTTACGTTACTGAAGTCGGGAAGCAGGGTCACATCTGCGGTAAAGCTTTCGTTAATGCCGTAGCGCAAGTCAAGCCCGCCGCCAATGCTCCGACCACTGATAATGTCGCCGTTTTCATCCGGAAGATATTTTTTTTGAGCCGAGAAGTAGGGTGTTAGAGAAAGACGGACTGGCGGATCTACATTTTCAATCCCTGTGAGTACTCCCCAGTAATTCATATAATCGGGAAGACCCTTTTCCATAAAGGCCCACACATCCTGCTCGCGGTGTCGGCGTATCGTTCTTACAATTTGCAGTCCCCACGTTTGTTCTTCCTTTTCGGGAAATCTGAAAGCAGAATAAGGGATGCGAAACTCTGCGCTCCATCCTTCGTTGTTGATGTCGACAGCACTTTCCCACACAGCGCTGTAGCTTCTGTCGCGATGCCTGAAATCACGCTGCACTCCCGAAGCCGACACGGCAAACACGTAGGCATCCTGTTGATTCAAATAGGTGTCGAGCTTGATTTCGATGCGATCAGCATTGGGGTAGTCGTCGCGCTCCGAGAGCTCTTTCAGGATGCTGTCGGGAGCGCTGTCATACATTTTTGCTGCAATGTAAAGCGCGGCGTCATCATAAAGAAAACGGACAGTGGTTTGATGACTGGCCTCTTCTCCGTGTACCGGATCGTATTGTGTAAATGAATTGGTAGGCTGAGCCATTTGCCAAACAGCTTCATCAATCTTACCGTCGATAGACGGATGATCCTCATGAATTCGTGTGGCAACAGCATTCTTGTCAAAGTTTTGTCCGGAAATGTTTGTGATTAGCAGTCCGAAAACAGACAACAGCAATACAATTCTATTCTTCATATATTATTAACACCTGACGATTGAAATTATTATTCAGCATAGTGACGCGGAGCACAAAAATAGTGATTTCTTTTCGAAGTATCGTAAAAAGTCCTATTTTTGGGCAAAATTTATATCTAAAAAATTAAATACATCTTCGTATGAATCTTCATGAATATCAAGGAAAGTCATTATTAAAAAAATATGGTGTAGCCATTCAGGAAGGAATTACTGCGGATACCCCTGAGGAAGCGGTAGAAGCAGCCAAAAAACTCCAGGAAGAGACGGGTACACCGCTTTGGGTTATAAAAGCTCAGATTCACGCTGGTGGGCGCGGCAAAGGCGGCGGCGTGAAGTTGGCCAAAACCCTTGATGATGTAAAGGAAATTTCAGGAAAAATTCTGGGCATGAACCTGGTGACGCATCAAACTGGTCCGGAAGGAAAGAAGGTTAATAAGATTTTAGTGGCACAGGATGTATATTATCCTGGCGACTCAGAACCGGACGAATATTACATGAGTGTGCTGCTCAACCGCGAAACCGGCCGGAATATTATTATGTACAGTACGGAAGGCGGTGTGGATATTGAATCGGTGGCTGAGAACACCCCCCACCTTATTCATAAGGAAGAAGTGGATCCTAAAGTGGGTTTGATGCCTTTCCAGGCGCGTCGTGTAGCCTTTAATCTGGGTTTGAGCGGACAAGCCTTTAAACAAATGGTGAAGTTTGTGTCTGCGCTTTATAAGGCCTATGAAGGAACGGATGCTTCTATGTTTGAGATTAACCCGGTGTTGAAGACTTCTGACGATAAGATTATTGCAGTAGACTCAAAGGTTAATATCGATGATAATGCCCTGTTCCGCCATAGGGATATCAAAGAAATGCGTGATATCACTGAGGAAGATCCGATGGAAGTGAAGGCCAGCGAGTGGGACCTGAATTACGTGAAGCTGGATGGTAACGTGGGCTGCATGGTAAACGGTGCCGGACTTGCGATGGCTACTATGGACATGATTAAGCTTTCGGGGGGAGAGCCCGCTAACTTCCTCGATGTTGGTGGAACAGCCAACGCCGAGAGAGTGGAGGCCGGTTTCCGAATCATCATGGACGACCCGAATGTAAAAGCCATCCTGGTGAATATCTTTGGTGGAATCGTTCGCTGCGATCGCGTGGCTCAAGGGGTTGTGGATGCATACAAAAATATCGGCGATATTGATATCCCGATTATTGTGCGCCTGCAAGGAACCAACGCCAAAGAAGGAAAAGAATTGATTGATAAATCAGGACTTAAAGTTCACTCTGCAATTATCCTTAAAGAAGCCGCCGAACTGGTGAATAAGGTGTTGTAGGTGCTTTTTTCTAAAGTAATAAAAAATGCTGTCCTTTTCGGGCAGCATTTTTTTTGTGTAAACGGATAAATGCTTTCTCAGAAAGAGTAACTAATGCTGATATTGTTGAGCGGGTTCAGCAAGGTGTATTCGTATTCCACATCCTCTTTAAAGATATTCGACCAACTGTTTGATGAGTACTGCTTGTCATAGTATGCATAATCACCAGTGTTTTCACCTGAAAGTTCTTTTATAACAAGCGCTGCTTCGGCTGCAAGGGTAATTTTTTTGGTAAGCTTATAGTTGATGCCTATAAATGGATTTACTCCAAAGCCGTCTGCGATTAACTCTTCTTCCCCGGTCTGCCTGTAGTCTGACGATAAATATTCACTGTCCAGCTCATGTTTCTGCCGGTCGTAAGTCAGGTCGAGTCCAAACGAAAAGTAGCTTTCCTCCCCAATCGATTTCCTCCACTCGTATCCTGCAATAAAGCGGTACTGATGCATCTTGTATTCGGTGTTTGTGTAATCATAGGACGGGCGGGTGTGGTTTTCCTGTCTGGCGCCATAGCTGAGTCCTAATCGTATCCCGCTGTTGTTGCTAAAGATATTCTTGTAGGTTATTCCGTAAATTTTTAAAGGATTTTGGTAATCGATTGCTACTGATGATGCTCCGTAAAGCTCCTCATAGAATACCGGGTAAACCTGTTGCCCTGTTTCCTCGGAAAACCCCGAAATATTCAATGATAATTCTCCTCCCTGTTGCTGTGAGAACCCACTAAAAGTCATGCTTAATAGCAGGGTAATCAAAATGGTTTTTCGCATAATTACGTTTTTAAATTGACAATAAGTTAACTGTTATTAGATTGTACTTATTGAGCAATCTTTATACCATCCTTTAACAGGATGGTTAGGGAAAAACACTTAATTATGAATCAGGAAATGTTAGTATGCTTACTTAGTAGATGTGGGTTAATTCATTCCTGCCGGACTGACAATGTGGTTTTTAAGATTTAGCAGGTTTTCCTTTCTTACATTGTCGTAATCTTCTAGCACGAGGTTGCTGCCCGGATGCTTGTCCATTTTTTTCATCATCTTCACCAACAGCTTGTGCCAAAAATTCAATTCGGCGTAAATTAATCTTCCCTGCAAAGGGAAATAATTCACTTTTTCAAGGATATGCTTTGGTAGGCTGAATTCAAGAATTTTCTGTAATTCTTCCTTTTGATCGGGGGGCGTGCCATTTACACTGAAAAGAATAACAGATTTATCTTTCATCAGGTGCCAGTGCTTTTTTAACCACGATGAAATGTCCAGTCTGCCCATGTGTACCGAGCTGCCAACTATCACCCGTTGATAATCTTTAATAATACCCGGTTGAAGTTCTTTGATATTAAATATCTGGTATCCGGTTTCTTTGCCAAGCCATTCGGCGTATTGCCCCGTACTTCCATACTTCGAGGCGTAAATGATAATCGTATTCATTACTGCTTTTTTTATTGACTTTGCTGTCCTGACTTTTATGTGATGCTGGTGAAACACCAGCGCCCATCTTAGCAACAAAGATATAACCATCCGGCTAATTTGGTGCCTAATTAACAGAAAATTAGTGTAAAGAGAATGGATTTAAAACAGATTCACTAGATAGTCATTCCGGCCTGGCTCATGTAATACAGCACTGGCAAAGTGAGCAGGATTCCGATCAGGAGCGGAATATACAACGGGCGTTTTTCGTACTTTTTTTGTCCGATGTAAGGTTTCCAGAAAAACTGCAGGATGATATAAGCTCCTACACCATTGAGTAACACGCCGGCCACAACGCCCATTACATCAAGGTGCTGCGAAATGCTGGCCACGGTAGCCGTGTACAAAAATCCAAATGATACCAATGGCAGGATTGCCTGCTGCTTTCTGACCTCACGAAGGTTGAAGGCCATTACGATACTGGCGAAAAATGTGCTGAAAATAAATGAAAACAGAAAAAGACTGTTTTCCGTAAAAAGCTTTGGAGCAGATTCGGTTTCCTCCTCCTTTTTCTCCATTACTTTGCTAAAATGCTTTTGACGATAATCGTCGATTTTTTGCTTAAGCTCAGAAATACGATCGTTGTGCAAACCCCGCCTGTCAAGCTCTACAAGCAAATCGGTAAGCAAATCCTTATTGTAACGATATTGCTCATTAACCATCATAAGCAACTCGTAGTCAGTTTTATGCTGTAATCTATTGTTCAATGTCATCCTCTCTCAGAAATTTGTTCAAAAATATAATTTTAAACTTGTATAATCAAATTATTAATTTTGATTCACTGAATTAACAAAACGAAGAATATGAAAGTTTTAGTGGCCTCCTTAAATCCTGTTAAAATAGATGCTTGTCGGGAAGCTTTTAACCGTTTCTTTCCTGATGAAGAACTCAGTGTTTCCGGAATAAGTATCCCCAGTGGTGTTTCTGAACAGCCTTTTTCAGAATCTGAAACCCTCAGTGGAGCCATAAACCGCACCGAGCTACTTAAAAGCCGCTATCCTGCAGCCCACTTTGTGGTAGGAATTGAGGGTGGAGTAGAGCAGCGGTTTGGTGAGTTATGGGCCTTTGCCTGGGTAGTGGTTAGCAATGGAAGTAAAACCGGGAAAGGAACCACCTCCCGCTTTCCCCTTCCCGGCAAGGTAAAAAAATTGCTTGACGAAGGATTGGAACTGGGAGATGCCAACGACCGTGTTTTTTCACAGCATAACTCCAAGCAGCAGGGCGGAGCAATCGGACTACTCACAGGGGATCTCATCACCCGTAAGGAACTGTACGTGCCTGCCGTAATTATGGCGCTTATCCCTTTCCGAAAAGAAAACACTTCACTTTACCCGGAATAATCCCGGCTGAATTAAGATAATATCGGTTCATTTTTTATACTTTTGCTTTCAAAATTCTAAAACCAAAAAGTATGAAGACGACTGCTTTAACAAGTGTGCATGAGGCCATGGGGGCGAAGATGGTTGAGTTTGCCGGATACAAAATGCCTGTGCAATTTGAGGGTGTCAATACAGAACATGATACAGTAAGAGAAAAGCTTGGAGTGTTTGATGTTTCGCATATGGGCGAATTTTGGGTGAAGGGTCCGAAAGCCTTTGACCTCGTTCAGCGTATCTCATCGAACGATGCCGCAAAGCTTTTTGACGGAAAAGTACAATACAACTGCATGCCCAACGAGCAGGGTGGAATTGTGGATGATTTCCTTGTATACCAGGTCGATAAGGAAACCTTTATGCTGGTGGTGAATGCTTCCAACATCAAAAAAGACTGGGACTGGGTGAACAAGCAAAACACGTTTGGCGCTGAGCTTTACAATGCTTCAGATGAGATTTCGCTGCTTGCCGTTCAGGGCCCACTGGCGCTTAAAGCTATGCAGAAACTAACCGATGAGCCTATCGAGGATATGGGTTTCTACACCTTTAAGAAGCTGACCTTTGCCGGAGTAGACGATGTGATTCTTTCCACTACAGGATACACCGGATCGGGAGGATGCGAGATTTATTTTGCTAATGAGGATGCGGAGCAGATTTACGAAAAAGTGTTGGAGGCCGGAAAAGAATTTGGCATTAAGCCGATAGGTCTTGCGGCACGCGATACTTTGCGCCTCGAAGCCGGATTGTGTCTTTACGGTAACGACATAGACGATACCACTTCACCTATCGAAGCCGGCTTAGGCTGGATCACAAAATTCACCGAAGGAAATGATTTCGTAAACCGTGAATATCATGAGAAGCTGAAAGCTGATAAGCCATCACGTCGACTGCGCGGATTCGAAATGATTGATAAAGGAATTCCTCGTCAGCATTACGATATTACCGACGCCGTCGGAAATAAAATCGGTGAAGTCACCTCCGGAACCATGGCTCCCTATTCAGGAAAAGCCATTGGCATGGGATATGTAAAAACCGAACACGCCAAATTCGACAGCGAGATTTATATTTCTATCCGCAAGAAATTGAAAAAGGCGAAAATTGTTAAGCCACCTTTCTTCGAGAAGAAATAGTGGGTTAAGTTTAATAAGTTATCAGGTTGGTAAATTAATAGGTTTGTAATGGGTTTCTTTAGTTATTAATTTAAGAACCTGAAACTTCTAAACCAAATCCAAAAATTGCATGAAACCGGGAGCAGACTTAGCAGAAAGTTTACAACTTGCTTTGTCTGCTTTCACTTTTATACAAGGCCTAAGATTTTGGTTAACATGAGACAGTCATATGAATTATTCCACTAGCAGATCGCTCGAAGTATGCCTTTCGCCTGCACTTTTCCCTTTCCGGAAAGTTAAGGAGGATGCCCTGGTGGTGGTTGTGGATATTCTCAGGGCCACCACCTCCATGATTACGGCTTTTGATTCTGGCGTTAAACAGATCGTTCCACTATCATCAACAGAAGAAGCCAGGCAGTTTAAGAATCGTGGTTTTTGTGTTGCTGCTGAGCAGGATGGCCTGAAGCCAGATTTTGCAGACTTTGGCAACGGCGCCTTTGAATTTATGACTCCGCAGCTGAAAGGAAAAACGATCGGCTACAGCACCACCAACGGAACTAAAGCCATAAAAACGGCCACGGATGGAGGCAATATGATTGTGATTGGCGCTTTTATCAACTTTGATTCCGTGCTGCAAAAAATAAGGCATACCAATAAGGATGTTATCATTTTATGCAGCGGCTGGAAGAATGACTTTTGTATGGAGGACACTGCTTTTGCTGGTGCACTGACCGAGGCATTGCTCTTGGGAAGCGATTTCAACCCATACGGGGATGCACTGACGATGTCCGTTGAGCTCTGGAAAAGTGCACAGAGCAATCTGCCTGCATTTATGCATCGTACATCGCACATGCAGCGGTTGAAAAAGCTGGGGCAGGATGATGTGCTCGATTACACCATCTCATTCAACAAAGTGGAAGCCCTGCCCGTTTATGATTTTCAGAAAGGGTGGTTGTATAATGACTTCTCAGAATAATTCGTTTTCATAAAAAAATCAGGAATAAAAATGAAGAACAATTTCGATTATTTCTCAGAACAGTTCGCTGACATCAGAATTTTACGTTACGAAGTTCCCGGATTTGATGACTTAAGCTTGCAGCAAAAGCAGTTATTATACTATCTGTATGAAGCGGCGTTGTGGGGGAGAGATATTATCTGGGACCAGAATTATAAATATAACCTGGCCATTCGTCGCGCTCTTGAGAATATTTATGAAACATACGATGGCGACAGGATGGAGCCGCAGTTTCTGCTTTTTGAGAAATACCTTAAACGCATTTGGTTCGCCAACGGCATTCATCATCATTATGCCATGGATAAGATGAAACCTGAATTTGAAGAGGAGTTTTTAACTGAACTCGTGGAGCAAAGCAAGAGCGAAGGGTTCGATTCGGTTTTTAAGGATGATGATCATTTAGTGAAATTCCTGAAAAAGCAGCTTTTTGATGATGAGGTGGCGAAAAAACGTGTGGTGCTCGACGACGGGGTGGATATTATCAAATCTTCGGCCAACAACTTTTATGAGGGAGTTACACAAAAGGAAGCAGAAGAATTCTACGCCACCCAGGAGCAACCCTATCCTGAAGAGC
>JASMTJ010000470.1:0-1388 GCA_041694335.1 Bacteroidales bacterium | reverse complement strand
GGAATCCAGTATAGTTGTGTAGGTCAATATTTGCTTAACGTTTGGCTCCACAAATATGAATTTATAACCTTTGGGTATAATTTCTTCCTCAAAAACCTTATGAGGAAACTCCACCCTAGATCCTCTACCACTCCAAAATGATAAACTATCTTCCTTGTTTACCGAGCGCAACCTAAGTTTTATTGATTTTATGTCTTGCTTCACATTACCACGATTATCAAGAACCACCCTAAACTCAACTAAATATTTATTATCTTTCTTATAGACAACCCCGACCTCCATATCAAATTGGAATAACGGCATATCTTCCCTATGCTTCTCAGCTCGCTTTATTTCACGAGTCAACTCTTCTTCCCGTGCCTGTCGCTCATGTGCTATTTGCTCTTCCCTGGATTTTCTCTCGTTTTCAATTTGCTCACGATGCCGGCGCTCACTAAGAAGAAGCCCAATGATCGCTACACTGCTGGTAGCCAATACACTAATTGCTGAAATTATTGTTCCTGGTTCCATATGAGTGCCTTGTTAGCATTTGGATTAACCGGTGCCACCCCGAACTCGCCCAGCTTTGCCGGCACAAGGGTTTCCGGCGTCCCAGTTAACCCTTTTTTGGGAATAAAAAAATTATTTGAATAACGACCAGTCATCCTCAAATGGCTCAAGGTATCGGAAGTAATACCCATTGTCTAAAAAGCGATAGTTGCTTGGCCTCTTCCAAGTATGCCTGTACGTCCAGACTTTATAGTTGTTCGCACAGATTAACTGACCATCTCTGTTCAGCAGTATGAAGTAGCAATCCGCTTCGGCTGCATCGGCGCTGGTTAACAACACACATACATAAATCAGATTAAAATTAGAAATAGCGCTATTTCCATGACCAACCCATTTCTGGTCTTTACTGTCAACCGTTACATCAACCCACCGACTAGCCGTAGTTTTCCAGCCATGGCCTCTAGATATCTTTACTTGTATAGGTAACGTCTTTGGTGATTCATTAGAAACGATAAGGTCAAATTCGGGTACGTGCCCTGTAAAAGACGTAGCGAGTAGTCACCTGCGATTGATCTATGCACAGAAAAGAAACTCATAACCCTTAACCGGCTAGCTTGTTACTCAAACCCTTGCCCTTATGTAGCCCTAACGCCAGCCAACATGCGCGGCTACGAAATGGAGGCGAAGCCGCAATGTAGTAGGCGTCGTCGTGATTGGCCTTGTTAAGTGTCTAAACCCCACATTTTATCGCCATGGATTGAGCAAATGACGAACAGGAGTAAAGAAAAAACCTTCAGGGCATTAATTTTGGAACCGTAGCTTCGATGCATACCATGAAGCACACCGTGCCTGTTGGGTACAATTAGCTCAGACTCACGATCCGAAGGGTCAATGTTTTT
>JASMTJ010000469.1:0-8146 GCA_041694335.1 Bacteroidales bacterium | reverse complement strand
CACTCAAACCGGGATATCAGAAATGATGCCCCGGTTTTTTTGTGTGCTGTTAATGAAAAAATAATTTCTTCATTCCTGTAGGATTTTAAATAAATACTTTTCTTCGGTCGCAGAAAAATTCCTGGTGAGCCGATCGCAATACAATTATATTAATTTATTATTTTCGTTGTCATTCAAATATTAGTTATAGCTCAGAAAATTGCTTTCTGAATGGACTAAAGAAGTTAACTGTATCATCGATCACTGACGATTATAATGCTCAGCAAGTCCATTCTGAATAGCTCAGATATAGTTTTTACAACAATTGTTTTATAACAAAGAACAGACAATGAATAAGATTGCTGCAGTACAGGAAAAAATTGAGTCGAAATTCAGAGAGCAAGTACAGAATGATGCAAATGTGCGAAACGCTTATTTGCTTGTCCATTCTGCTAAATCAGGAGTTCACATCAATATCGCCGAAGGAAAAACAGGAGCGCTGCAAGCCAACCCGGAACAAGCCAATCACTTGGCATCAGTAGGGAAATTGTTTACAGCTACCCTCATAAGTATGCTGCATGATAGAGGTTTATTGTCTTTCGGCGACAAAATCAATAGATATCTTGATGCAGATCTGATGCACGGCTTGCATGTTTACAAGGGTATTGATTACTCTGATGATATCAGTATTAAGCATTTATTGAAGCAAACATCGGGATTAAATGATGTATTCTTTCCATTGGTTGATAAACTAATAAATGAACCAAACCTTGAAATGACAATTAAGGATGCGCTGGAATGGGGAAAAACTAACCTAAAGCCCGTGGCACGACCTGGCAAAAAGCATTTTTATACCGATACCAATTATTACTTGCTTGGTTTGATAATTGAGAATATTACCAAAAAACCATTTCATAAGGCGCTGCACGAAATGATTTTGGAACCTTTACAGATGGATAATGCTTATTTAATAGGGTATTCAGAACCCCGTAATACCCCTCGCTATCCACCTGCTCACATCTATCTTTCGGATATCAATTTTATTGAGGATAAAAGAATTGCAAAGATTGATTATGCAGGAGGAGGGGTTGTTGCACCTTTAAGCGAATTTCTGGTGTTTATGAAAGCCTTGGTTAACGGTCAATTGGTTAAGGAGACTACTTTGAATCAAATGATTTCTGATGATGTAAAAATGGGCTTGCCGGCCATTGGTTTTAACTATGGCTATTCTGTCTGGAAAACCACATTTATTCCTTTGGTAATGCCCAAGGCATATTACTGCTGGGGATGTGTTGGGGTAACCGGAGCCTTTATGTTTTATCATCCAAAGACAGAAGCCTATCTAATTGGAACATTTAATGATAAATCCTATACCTCCAAAGCAGTAAGGTTTATGCTTACGAAGGTTATTAAACCTTTACTTGAAATTAAATAGACCTGCAAAGATTTTACTATTTGATGTTAGCTCATCACTTCTTCACCGGTTTGCAACCTGATAAGCTTGGCGTATTCTCCTTTGGAAGATGAAAGCAACTCGTTGTGGGAGCCTTGCTCCACGATTTTTCCTTGCTGCAGTACAAAGATTTTATCTGCATTCCGGATGGTCGAAAGGCGATGTGCAATAACCAAAGAGGTACGGCTTTTCATCAGCTCATGGAGTGCTTTTTGCACCAGCTCCTCCGATTCAGAATCGAGCGAGCTGGTGGCTTCGTCGAGCAGAAGGATAGATGGGTTTTTCAGTATAGCCCGGGCAATAGCGATACGCTGGCGCTGTCCGCCGCTGAGCTGCACTCCCCGGTCTCCCACCACTGTATCGAACCCTTCAGGGAACCGGTTGATGAATTCCAGTGCAAAGGACTTTTTAGCAGCCTCTTTAATTTGTGTTTCATCAGCATCCGGATTACCATAGGAAATGTTTTCGCGAATAGTACCACCAAACAGGAATACATCTTGAGGCACAACAGCAAACTGCTGACGATACTGATGAAGGTCATATTCCCTGATGTCTTTACCATCAACCAGGATTCTTCCTTCTGTAGAATCATAAAATCTAAGCAGTAATTTGGCGATGGTGGACTTGCCAGAGCCCGACGGACCTACCAGGGCCACCTGCTGCCCTTTAGATAACCTGATATCCACATCATTCAAGACCCGGGTGTCAGGGCGTGAGGGATAAGCAAAACTGACATTTTCAAGATGCACTTCACCTTGTAATGTGTTGGCTTTTGAAACGGCCTCATTGCTGACCCTTTCGGGCTTTTCATCCAGAATTTCAAGAAGATTTTCTGTAGCTCCGATAGCTTTCTGGATCTTAGTAAACAGCTCAGCCATTCCTCCTATCGAAGCAGCGATAAATACCGAATAGAGTATAAACTTAAATAAATCGCCTGAGGATAAAAGTTCGCCCTGCTGTACCAGTGTAACACCATACCAAATAACGCCCACAATAGAGCCAAACATGGTAATAATGATAAAAGAAGTAAAAGCTCCCCGCCATTTGGCATTTTTTAATGCGATGTCTATCACCTCATTTGTTTTGACACGGTACCGTGAAGCTTCAAAACTTTCATTGGAAAATGACTTTACCGTATCAATCCCGTTAAGGGTTTCTTCGACAATTACGTTAGATTCAGCGATCTTTTTCTGTGTGATTTTCGACAGTTTCCTGATAAAGCGGCCAAAAACCACGGCCAACAGCGAAATCACCGGAATAAGCAAAAGCATAAATCCTGTGAGGTGAGGCGAAATAAAGGTCAGTAAGACGATTCCCCCGACAATGGTAATGATTTGCCGTAAAAATTGAGCCAGTGTGGTGGTGAATGTCTCCTGAAGAAGTGCGATGTCGGCAGAGATGCGACTGTTTAGCTCCCCCACCCTTCGGTTCATAAAAAAGCTCATTGGCAGCTTAATCAGGTGATGATAGGTGGTTTGACGAAGGCGTGCAAGTGTGTTTTGGGTTACTAAAGCAAAAGTGTAAATACGGAAATAGGAAAACACGGCTGTGGCGGCAAATATCCCGAAAAGGATATAGGCTATTCTGTTAACTTCAGCTACCGCATCGCTGGTGGTGGCATCCAGCATGTCGCCTAAAAACATCGGGAAAGCAAGGTTGGTAAGACTCGAAAGCACCAGGAACAACATACCAAGCGCAAAAGTCCATTTTTGCGGTAGAACGAAAGCATAAAGTCTCAATAACTTTCTGAGGTTTTCTTTGGTGATTTTCCTTCTTGGAGCATCACTCTGTGCACTTTGCTTAGCCGACATATTCGATGGTTTTGCTAGGAAACAGATGCTTTATGCGAATGTTCACGGCTCAGCGGCTGCAAAATTCCGGTAACACCCCGGATAAAGCAGGCTGTCCTGAGAATAAATAGTTGTGTCGGACTTGAATTGCTCCCAATCGGCCATCAGTTGATTAATTTTGTTTTCGTAAATAGTTTTCTTTTCAGGATCAAGGTAAAGAAACGGGCATACAGCCACCGTGTCTTCAGGAGCAGGCAGCATAATCTGAATTTTGGTGTGGTAGCAGTAATGCGCCCAGGGCCCGGGATTGCCCACAAAATCATCAGGGAATAGGTTATCTCCTTCCTGCAAGGAATGGTTGGTGATGTGATTATAGATAACAGTAAATCCTTCAGCAGCCGATGTTCTTATCTTGTAATCCTTAGTAGTTAGCTGATGGTGGATATCAATTACCCGTGAATGCGTGATGCTTCGGATAACTGCGTGTCGCGATACAAAGTATTCAAAACACAGGTTTTGGGCTTTTCTATTGCTTTCAATGCCGAAAGGAACAAATACTTGTTCGAGTTCATCACAAAACATAAAGTCGCCGGCCATCCCAAGGTCAGGATTGTAAGGCCCAAAAGAAACACCAAGACTATAAATCTGAAACTCCTCTTTCTCGTGTAATGGCTGGCTTTCGTCAGAACAAAAGCAGAACAGAGCCAGAATAGTTATTGATATGCTTATTCGTCGGGACCACATGGCTTAAGCTTTCCATAAAGTTAATCAAAAATTGCAGTATTTGAAAGATTTGGCAGAAATACGTAATAAAAGGAGCTTTTCACGATTTTTTTTCGAAGAAAACTTGACTAACTAAAATATTAGTTATAGTTTAGCACAATAATTAACTAAAGATTTAGTTATTCTGTTAAACATTGTTATGAAAGAATTAACCAGAGCCGAAGAAGAAGTAATGCAAGTGTTGTGGGACATTAAAGAAGGATTTGTTAAAGACATCCTGAACCATTTCCCGGAACCCAAACCTGCTTACAACACGGTGAGCACTATTGTCCGCATCCTGCAAAAGAAGGAATTTGTTGGGCACAAGGCGGTTGGCCGGAGCCATAAATATTATCCGATAATCTCGAAAGAGAACTACCGGAAACAGTTTTTTAGTGGTTTCCTGAATAAATATTTCGGAAATTCACCACAGTCGTTCGCTTCATTTTTCGCTAAAAACCAGGATGTATCCGTGAGCGAGCTTGAAGAAATCAAAGAAATGATGCAACAGGAAATTGAACGCAAAAAACAAAAGAAATGAATGCTTTTATCACATACCACCTCGAATCATCGCTCATTATCGCAGTGTTTTACCTGTTCTATCGTTTGTTGTTGCGCAATGAGACGTTTTTCAGGACCAACCGCTTTGTGCTGCTAATGGCCATCCCGATTGCGTACATCATACCGTTGATTGATATCCCCATTCAATCTGCTGCTCCGGTGGCCGGCATTCCCGTGATGACTCTTCCGGCTATTAATCTCGCACCTGCCACAACCGTTCAGGCTGAGGCAGCTACGAACACCTCTCCCCTGCTCTATCTTTACATTTTGGGAGCAGCCTTACTGGTTGGCCATGCGCTTTACGGATTTTTCTCAATTTACCGCTTGCGCAGAAAAGCAAAGGCAAACCACAATAAAAAACAAGAAACTTATTACATCCACAAAGGTGATTCTTTCAGCTTTTTCAGGATGGTTTTCCTGAATACCGAGAACAAATCAGAAACTGAGCTAAGGCAGATTGAAGCCCATGAAAGAGTACACGTGGAAGAGTATCACAGCGTGGATGCCATGCTGATTCACCTGGCCATTATTTTCCAGTGGTTTAATCCGTTTGTGTGGTTGATGAAGCACGCCATTTTCGAAAATCATGAATTCATTGCCGACCGGGAGACGTCCCGCAACGCATCCGAATATAGTTACCAGGACCTCTTGCTCAGGCAGGCCGCAGGAATTCCGTTAAGCTCGCTGGTCCATCCGTTTAATAAAATATCACTAAAAAGGAGGTTCAAAATGTTACTTAGAAATCAATCGCCAAAGCGAAATCTTTGGAAATATCTCACAATCATACCAGTTCTGACTTTGTCTGTTTATTTTGTCTCATGCAGCAATGTTGAAGAAAAGGATGAAGGTACTACACCAGATAAAATCACAACCGGTGAATTCATTGACGGGGATCCGGTTTTTACTGTTGTCGATGAAATCCCCCAATTTCCGGGAGGAGAAAAAGCTCGTGTGGAGTATCTTTCGGAAAACATTAAATATCCTAAAGAGCTATTAGACTCAGCTATACAGGGGACAGTTTATGTATCTTTTATTATTGATAAAGAGGGCGAAGTACGCGATCCAAAAGTCTTGAGAGGTGTTCATGAAAAACTTAACGCCATTTCTATAGAGGCTGTGGAGAACATGCCTGATTGGTCACCTGGTAAAAGAGAAGGAGAAGCTGTAAATCTAAAATTTAATATGCCAATAAAGTTTGCTCTTAATGACGATAAGCCCTCAAAACCAGAAAAACCAGATGAAGTTTCAGATAATTCAGAAGCCTTTGTAATGGTTGATGAACGCCCCCAGTTTAAAGGAGGTATGGAAGCCAGGGCTGAATACATGGCCCAGCATCTTGATTATCCGGAAGACGCCAAGGAAAAAGGCCTGGAAGGAACGGTATACGTCCAGTTTGTTGTTGAAAAAGACGGAAGCATTTCCGGATTGAAGTTGCTGCGAGGTTTTTATGAGTCGTGCGACCAGGAAGCACTGGAAACAATCAGGAACATGCCAAATTGGGAACCCGGAATAAAGGACGGTGAAGCTGTAAGAACGCAGGTCAACCTGCCCATCAAGTTTGCTTTAGACAAGTAAAAGTTTAGTCCAGTCTAAAAACCCTAAAGACCCCTAAATGTGCTGATTTTTAGCAATCCCCCTTTAGGGGTTAGGGGTAGAATTGGTAAAAATCAGCACTTTGAACATTTTTTAGACTGGATTTAAAGATTCAACTTCAAAGTATTGTTGCAAAAGGCAGTTTGTTAAATCACAGGCTGCTTTTTTATTTATCGCCTTTCCGCAATTGTATCAGTTTTAATATCTTTGATTTTTCTTTTACTAAACCAATCAGTTAAAACATGGATTATACTTCAGCGGCCATTTGGACAGCCTTCGGACTCACCTTATTTGCAGGGCTTTCTACAGGAATCGGCAGTGCTATCGCTTTTTTCGCACGTCGAACCAATGAAAAGTTCCTTTCGGTTGCTCTTGGCTTTTCTGCCGGGGTAATGATTTATGTATCGATGATTGAGATTTTTGTCAAGGCCAAAGATTCGCTCGTGGGTGAATTGGGAATTCAAACAGGAACCTGGTATACCGTTCTGGCGTTTTTTGTAGGCATTGCCTTCATCGGGATTATCGACAAGATGATACCGGAGATGGAAAACCCGCATGAGCCAAAGAACGTGGAAGAAATGGATGATAAACGATCCAAAAGCCTGATGCGGATGGGCTTGTTCACAGCTTTGGCTATTGGTATTCACAATTTTCCGGAAGGGCTGGCCACTTTTACGGCAGCTTTAAATGACCCAACATTGGGTATCCCTATCGCAGTGGCTATCGCCATCCACAACATCCCGGAAGGTATCGCGGTCTCCGTTCCGATTTATTATGCCACCGCCAGTAAAGGAAAAGCATTCTGGTATTCTTTTTCTTCCGGACTGGCCGAGCCGATAGGTGCTCTGGTAGGCTACCTGCTGTTGATGCCATTTATGACACCAGTTACCTTTGGTATTTTGTTTGCCGGTGTAGCGGGCATCATGGTATTTATCTCCCTCGATGAGTTGCTGCCCTCAGCAGAAAAGTACGGGGAGCACCACCTTTCAATTTATGGACTGATCGCCGGAATGGCTGTGATGGCCGTAAGCCTGTTGCTTTTCCTCTGATAAATCTGTAGAGGAGCATAAGCCTGTGTCTGGCTACTGTGCTTTAAAATGCTTACTTTTGCGCAAAATTTTTGGCGTCTTGAATTTAAAAGAAGAGATACAACATCCTGTTTTTAAGGTTATTTCAAAAGCAGCAGCAGAAATTTCCACTCAGGCCTTTGTGGTAGGAGGTTTCGTACGAGATCTGGTAATTGGTCGTGACTCTAAAGATATTGATATTGTGGCCGAAGGAAGCGGCATTGCCCTTGCCCAGGAGACTGCCCGCCGGTTAAACATCCCAAAAAAAGTCAGTGTTTTTAAAAACTTTGGAACCGCCATGCTCAAATATCAGCATGAGGGTGAGACATTGGAGATTGAGTTTGTGGGTGCACGAAAAGAATCGTACCGCCGCGACTCCAGAAAACCGATTGTTGAAGATGGTTCTTTACAGGATGACCAGCTCCGTCGCGACTTTACTATCAATGCCTTAGGCATCAGCCTTCAGGAAAAGAACTTTGGAGAAGTTATCGATCCATTCGAAGGGCTGGAGCACATTCAGCAGAAGCTGATAAAAACACCTCGCGAACCGGGAATAACATTTTCAGATGACCCTTTGCGGATGATGCGGGCCATTCGCTTTGCGACACAATTGGGTTACAAAATTGAAGATGAGGCCTTTGAAGCCATTAAAGCGAACAGGAAACGCCTGGAAATAATTTCTAATGAGAGAATCACCACCGAACTCAACAAGATCATCCTTGCGCCGAAACCTTCTGTAGGGTTTAAGCTGCTGGAAAACAGCGGACTCTTACCTGAATTTTTTCCTGAGTTTTCTGCGCTTAAAGGAGCTGAAACCCGTGAAGGACGTGGACATAAGGACAATTTCTATCACACCTTGCAGGTGTTGGACAATCTGGCTGCAGTTTCGGATGATTTATGGTTAAGATGGGCTGCCATCCTTCACGACATTGCCAAGCCGG
>JASMTJ010000468.1:0-3140 GCA_041694335.1 Bacteroidales bacterium | reverse complement strand
AGGCTCATCGGCCAGAATGATGTCCGGGTCGTTCAGCAAGGCACGGGCAATCACTACGCGCTGCTGTTCGCCACCAGAGAGCTGATGAGGCATCTTGTAGCCTTTGGTCGAAATACCAACTTTGTCGAGCACATCAACAATACGTGCGTTCATCTCATCGGTCTTCTTCCAGCCTGTGGCTTTCAAAACGAATTTGAGGTTGTCGTTCACCGTCCGGTCAGAGAGCAGCTGAAAATCCTGAAATACAATCCCCATGGTTCTTCTGAGAAAAGGGATTTGCTTTTTCCTGATTTTTGTAAGGTCATAACCTGATACGTAGGCCGTTCCCTCGTTTACGGGAAGCTCGCCATACAAGGCTTTCAGTAAGGTACTTTTCCCTGTTCCGGTTTTCCCGATAAGGTAAACAAATTCACCCTTTCTGATTGAGATATCCACATTTTGCAGCACCAGTATTTTACCCTGATAAATCGACACATTATTCAGGTCCAGGATCACATCCATCTCCATAAGCAAGCATTTTTCGCTTGTCAAAGGTAATAATTTCCTTTAAAGAAAAACTGCGCCTCCCGGAGCTTTATTCAAGTCCGGAAAGCGCAGTAGCTATTTGTATCAAATTCTTTTAAACCAACCCGGCAAACCCCATGAAAGAGAGAGCCAGAATACCGGCCACTACGAGTGCGATAGGCACTCCACGCATTCCTTTAGGTACTTCGAGCAGGTCGAGGTGCTCGCGTATGCTTGAAAACAGGATCAGGGCCAGACCGAAACCAATGGCATTAGCGATAGCAAACACCACACCTTCCATCAGGTTGTAATCATTCTGAACCGTGAGGATAGCCACGCCGAGCACTGCACAGTTGGTGGTAATCAGCGGCAGGAAGATACCCAGCGCCTGGTAAAGCGGCGGGCTCACCTTTTTCAGGATAATCTCCACCATCTGCACTAGCGAAGCGATCACCAGAATAAAACTGATGGTCTGAAGAAACTCAAGTCCGATAGGAATTAGAATATAATTCTGGATTAACCAGGTAACGATGGTAGCCAGGGTCATTACAAACATCACTGCGCCCGACATCCCGATGGAGGTGGATACTTTTCCGGAAACGCCCAGGAAAGGACAAATCCCCAGGAACTGAGCCAGCACGATGTTGTTAACAAATATGGCCGTAATTATGATAATAATGTAATCCATAACGTCAATATTTTCCGATTAAGAAGCTTTATTCAGTTTATTCATAAGAGCAATAAGGTATCCCAATCCGATAAATGCTCCGGGGGCAAGCACGAAAACCAGCATTCCGTCGCCTTCGATGAGGTTGAAGCCAAAGATTGCTCCGCTGCCCAACAGTTCGCGCACGCCGCCCAATATTGTGAGGGCAAAGGTAAACCCGAGCCCCATACCAAATCCGTCGATCACGGAAGAAACAAAGTTTTGCTTGGAGGCAAATGCTTCAGCACGTCCTAAAACAAGACAGTTTACCACGATCAAAGGAATAAACAGACCCAACTGATCGAAGAGCGCCGGCATAAAACCCTGCATCACCAGCTCAACAATCGTTACGAAGGAAGCAATAATCACGATAAAAGAGGGTATTCTTACTTTATCGGGAATCAGACTTTTAATTGAGGTAACCACCAGGTTCGACATCACCAGCACAAACGTGGTGGCCAGTCCCATACCCATCCCGTTGATAGCCGAAGTAGTAACTCCAAGCGCCGGGCAAAGTCCGAGCAACAATACAAATACCGGATTCTCTTTGATAAATCCCTTCGAAAAATTCTTCAATTGACTCATTGGTCACCTCCTTTCTCATAAGTTTCATAAGCACGCTTCACGGCATCGCAAAACGCACGGCTGGTAATGGTTGCTGCTGTGATAGCATCCACATCACCACCGTCTTTTTTTACTTTCAGCGTAAATTCAGCAGGATTCTTCCCCGTAAACTGGTTGCTCCAGTCAGACTTGGATTTCGACATTTTATCGCCAAGGCCGGGCGTTTCCTTATGTTTTAATACAGCGGTGCTATTGATCGTCATATCAGGGTTAAAACCCACCATAATTTCCACCAATCCGGCATACCCTTTATTCGAGTATGTTTTCACTGCTGTTCCAATCATTTCTTCATTTTTATAACCAGTATAAAAGGTTAAGGAATCTCCTCCATCAACTGGTTTCACCTGCTGCACCCTGATAGTATCAAAAGCAGGCAGCACTTTACCAAGGGCTTTTTTGAGCTTCGCTTCCTTGGCTTTGGCGATAGGTTCCTTCGTAACCATATACACACCGCCCAATGCCAGTCCGGCCATGATGGCTACCAGCATCAGCGTCATGATCATATTTATAAAATTGGATTCGGGCTTTTTCTTTTTACTCATCGCAATTCTCTTTTATGCTTTCGCAGATTTATGACCAAACCTGGCAGGTTTCAAACTACTGTTAATTAAAGGTGTAAAGGCATTCATTATCAGGATGGCAAACGAAACGCCTTCCGGGTAAGCCCCATACACTCTGATTAGTATGGTTAACACCCCTGCTCCTACACCAAAGATTAGTTGTCCTTTTTTAGAAACAGGTGATGAAACATAATCTGTAGCCATGTAAAACACACCCAACATCATTCCTCCGGTCACCATATGAAAAAGCGGATCGGCATATTGTGTAGGGTCGATCAACCATAAAATGCCTGCAAGAACAAATGCACTACCCATGTATGCCGCGGGAATGTGCCATGTGATAATCTTTTTCACCAGCATATAAATCCCGCCAAGGATAAGCGCCAGGGCTGAAATCTCGCCCAGCGAGCCACTCATTTGCCCCAGCAGCAGGTTCATATAATCAGGAACAGCCTGCACACCTTCTTCTTGCAAAACTCCCAGCGGTGTGGGTCCGGTGATGGTGTCCATTACTTTTTCATCCAATCCTGCAAAAGTGAAATACTCTCTGGAAACGATGGGTTTAGGCCACCTGGTCATTTCTACCGGAAAAGAAATTAACATAAACACACGCCCCACCAGTGCAGGGTTAAAAGGGTTTTTACCCACACCACCAAAAGACATTTTACCCATTCCGACAGCTACCAGCGAGCCCACCACCAGCATCCACCACGGGATGCTCGAAGGCACGTTAAAGGCCAGCAAAA
>JASMTJ010000467.1:0-3474 GCA_041694335.1 Bacteroidales bacterium | reverse complement strand
CTGTGGGATAAGGCGCGGCAGATGAAGCGCTGGATCGGTATGTAACCTGCAGCATTACTGAATTTGACGGTCAGAAGGCAGAGGGCATAACCCTCCGCTCGTCAAACGAGACATGCGGATTCCTCCCTCCTGGCAGGACTCTTCTGTGAACTTCACCTGAAGGGGAAATATCTCAGATGAACGAATGGAGAACGGTTATGAAGAGGGTTGCACGCGGGGAGTCTTTTTTCTTTTAAACATTTTGTAAAATCTTGGAATTTCAAAAAAATAACTAAGGGTGTTATACCCCTATGTTTGAGGTGGCGGACTTAATCCGCCACAGCAAACTACTTTTCAAATCAAGCTATTTTGTCAATGCAAACTTAGACCTCCAGATACGCTGATGTTTTGTCCCGTCACAAAAGCTGCGTCATCTGAAGCGAGCCATGCCGCTGTACCTACCAAATCATCAGGATATTCCAGTCTTGGTATAGCAGAATTGTTAGCAATTGCCTCGCTCATCTCTTTAAAATCATGTTCCTGAACTGTTTCACTTTGAATAAGCCCTGGGGAAAGAGCATTCACAGTAATTCCGTAACGACCAACTTCAAATGCTAACCCTCTAGTAAGACCTACAACTGCGGCCTTGGACGTAATATACTGAATACCGTTACCTCTGCCCATGAAAACAATTTCTGAGGATATGTTGATAATGCGCCCCCAATTTTGATTTTTCATGTCTGGAAACACTTCGCTGGCACACAGCCACATCCCTTTTACATTTACGTTCATGACTTTATCCCAGTCCATCTCGTCCAATTCATAAAACGGCTTTGTTGCCCGCTCGTAACCAATATGTCTGAGCATTACAGCAGCATTATTTACCAGGATATCCACCTTTCCAAAACGCTGACGGGCTTTTTCCACCATTGCCTTGACCTGGTCAGAATCAGAAACATCGCAAACTACAGGCAATACCTTACGATCCTCGGTAGCTATCTCTTCTGCAGCTTTTTTGAGTACGTCCTCGGTGGTTCCGCAAATGACAACATTAGCCTTTTCAGCGTAAAGTCGCTTGGCTATGGCCTTACCAATCCCTCTTCCACCACCAGTAATAAGTGCCACATGCCCTTCCAAACGTTCGCATTGCATAGTCACATTCCCTCCTTTTTATTTATATTGTTCGGGAGTTACTATCCCCCGAACCGGTTTGTTCTGAATAAAATTACGAATATTTAATGCTGCCAACTCTACAGCCCTTTTAATCATCCCAGGAACCATCGCCGAATTATGGGGTGAGCCAATGAAATTAGGGAGTTCAAAGAAAGGATGATCCACCTTAAATATGTCCGCGCCAAAAGGTTCGACCCACCAAGCGTCAATACCCGCCTTAAAATGGGGATTATCCACAAGGTGTTGGAAAAGAGCGGCCTCGTCAATAAGTGCAGCTCTGGCTACGTTTACTAAAATGGCGTCCTGCTTCATCAACTCAAGCTCACGACGGCCTATCAGGTTGCGCGTTTGCTTATTTAGCGCAATGGAGAAAACAACAATATCAGATTCATTTAAAACGTAGTCAAGGTCATTAAGCGTCCCAATGAAATCCACTGCTTCCTCAGTCCTACCACTTGAATTTATGGCATATATTCTGCACCCAAAACATCGAAATAGCCTTGCCACTGCTTTGCCTATACCGCCAAAGCCAATAATCCCAATTGTGGAACCGGCCACCATCTTATTAATTTCAAACTGGTTAAATTCACCACGTGCTAGCTCATTATGTTTTTTCAGCAACTGCTTTGCCAGGGCAAGTGCCATAGCCAGCGCATGCTCCGCCATTGGTTCGGCGTAGGCGCCGACATTGCTTGCAGTCTTCACTCTGCTGGGGATATAATCAAAAGGGAGATGATCAGCTCCAGATGAAAGAAGCTGCAGGAAACGCAAACGCGTAAGCAGCGGGTATTCATCCTTAGCTAATTCTTTTGGGAGGTTCCAGGAAAAAAGCACATCTGCTGTTTGCAATGCTTTCTTTCTCTTCTCTTTATTCAGCTCCTTCAGAAAAGAAAAGGATGTTTCTACCGGCATCGTTTTGATCAGCACATCTTTTTCTTCTTTGTCCATGTTGAAAGTTACCACAATGTGATAGCGCTTAATTGCCGAATTCATCAATTTATCCTCCTTTCTATCATAAACTCTCCAAGTTCAAACAAAGACTTTAAAACAATGCCTTAAAGGTCCCAGACTTCATAATTTGTCATAGAATACTTCGCGTGATATATATTAACAGTTGAAAAATTTTCAGATTCATGTAATAAGCTACATGATACTGATGTTTTTATGATAGTAAAAATGTGAAAAAGTTAAAGGGAAAATTAAAGCAAAATCCATAACGTGCTTAGAATATAAGAAATTGTGGATTTGCAAAACCGTTCAACTCGTAAGGCATTTCAGCAAAAAAGCATAAAATATTTTTATAGGAGGCACCAATGGCATCAATTGATAACCAAGATCTCTCTGTGACAAAACGTCATGACCTATATGAGGCAATCGACCCAAGCACGACGTTAAAAGGAAGTGCGACTGACAAAGTCATTTTTATCACTGGGGGATCAAAAGGAATCGGACAAGCCACCGCTATTGCCTTCGCCAAAGCTGGCGCAAAGGCCGTTTACATAACCGCACGCTCAGAGCAAGCACTTGCAAAAACACGCGATTTAATTCAGCAGGCAAATCCAAATACCCAATGCGCCTACTCAACGTGTGACGTTACAGATACGGCACAGGTTGAAGCAGCCATCTCAGACTGCGTAGAGACATTTGGCGGCATTGACGTGGCTGATGCAAATGCTGGTTATCTCGATAATTGGGCAAAGATTGGTGAATCTGACCCAAAAAGTTGGTGGTACACATGGGAAGTGCATATAAAAGGGCCTTTTCACGTCATCCGCTTTTCAATGCCTTACCTCATCGAGTCAGCGAAAAAGTGGGCAGCTAAAGGATCAAGCGGCGGCCATTTAATTTTGATCACATCAGTCGGAGCTCAGCTGATGTTTCCCACGGCATCCGACTATCAGACATCTAAGCACGCAATTAACCGTCTCTGCGAATTTGCCAATGTAGATCATGGTCAAGACGGCATTAAATGCTTCTCCGTTGCTCCCGGTGGTGTCGCTACTGATTTAGCACGAAAGATGCCAGAAGACTACTACTCCCATCTCACAGACACCCCCGAACTGCCGGCTGGTTTTATCGTCTGGCTAGCCTCTGGGAAAGCTGATTGGGCAACGGGACACTATCTCAGCGCCAATTGGGATGTCGAAGAATTAACCACATTAAAAGATGAAATTCTGCAAAACGATTTGTTGGTAAACCGACTGCGTGTGCCTGCCAACTCGTGACAAGCTACGCATGAACTCTTTTTAGGAATAAGCCTGGTGTCTCTTCCTAAAAAAATAAGCTTTTTTGCAAAACACCGCGGGAAATTTCCCATTGAAC
>JASMTJ010000466.1:0-1345 GCA_041694335.1 Bacteroidales bacterium | reverse complement strand
CCCATCCGGTCAGAAATATCATCGCGCGAAAGCGTGGCCGTGTAGGTCAGGCGCGTGGGCTCACCGCCTTCAGCAGGAATCGTAAACACTTCGGTGTTGCCGTCATACTGCCCGGTAAAAGCAATCGATTTTCCATCCGGACTGAATTTCGGGAAGGATTCATAGCCTTTGTGGGTGGTGATTTTGCGTGCAGTGCCTCCATCATCCGCAACGCTGTACAAATCGCCTCCGTAAGTGAAAACAATCTGATCGCCGTGAATCGTTGGGAATCTCATGAGTCGTGCTTCTTCATCCTGGGCATAGGCCATGCCTCCGAGGAAAAAGGCTGTTAATAATGATAAAAGTATGGTTTTTGAATTCATAGAATAGACTTTTGTGAATGATTTTATTTGATGTAATTTTATCCGCCGAAAATTAACGAAACCAAAATTAACTAAAATTGAAACGATGAAAACAGTGAATAGTTGTAAAAAGCTTTGGGTATTTATGGTATTTTTTCTCCCGGCATTAGTCAGTGCGCAGGTGAATCTGGGAGATATCCAGAATATTTCCGATACCGAGGGAACTCCCTCAGATGAACAGAATTTTGTCAATGTAGGAGATGATTATTATGTAGTGTGGAACAAATGGGGCGATATCGCCTTCAGCAAGAGCGAAGATGCAGGCCAGACCTGGAGCGCTGCCGAGACGGTTTATTCAGCCTTTGATTACGGAGCTAATTACCCGGTGATTGCCGTAGATGGCGAAACGGTAATGATTTTCTACTACCGCAATACATCCGGCGACAGCCAGGTTTTTATGGTGAAGTCGGATGACGGAGGAGAAAGCTTTGGTGGTGAAGTGCAGGTGAGCTCTTCGGAGAACGGCGCGCAGGTGCCTCAGGTGGTAGCCGAAGATGGCGTGGCTTACCTGGCCTACGAAGACCGTGATGTGGATTATAACTACCAGATAACCTTCCAGAAATCCACGGACCTGGGTGATACATGGTCGGAGCCTGAAATGCTGACCTCTGGCGAAGATGATTCAAGGTGGTGCAATATCGACGTGGAAGATGGCTCTGTTTATGTAACCTACAATAAGCAAACCGGTGACGAGTATGATCATCTGGATATTTTCTTCACTAAATCAGACGATAGTGGAGAAAACTGGACGTCGCCGGAAAATATTTCAAATAACCAGGACTACAATGCCCGAATGTCCACGAAAGTGATGGATGATATGGTGTATGTGGCCAGCAGCTCGAATATCGACGGTATTCAAAGCGATATCCGCTTGTATCGTTCGGATGATCTCGGAGAAACATGGCTCGAACCATTGCAGATTACTGACAACGCCGGCAACAACG
>JASMTJ010000465.1:0-1649 GCA_041694335.1 Bacteroidales bacterium | reverse complement strand
TGCATTACTTTAAGGATATGCGAATGACCGGATATAAAAAGATCGGGCTTTTCACGTTTAATTCGTTCGTAAGCTCGTTTCTCATATTTTCCGGGATAGCCTCCAATATGGGTCATGTAAATTTTTGCGTCTTCAATTTCGAAAATATTGTCTTCAGGAAGCATGGCGCGAATCTGATGATCGTCGATATTGCCGTATACACCTCTGACGAAAGCAATTGCAGAGAGTCTGTCAATCACTTCAGTGCTTCCCACGTCTCCGGCGTGCCAGATTTCATCCACTCCTTTAAAAAACTGGATGATTTCATCAGCTAAAAAACGGTGTGTGTCCGACAGAAGGCCAATATTTTTCATAATCTATTTTAATATTTCTGGTTGTGTACTGTGCAAACTGCTTTTGCTTTCGGTGTTAGTGTATAATAATACGTCAAGCTGGTCAGTTAGAATGCGACGACGAATTTACCACTATTCACTGAATTTCCTTCGGTGTAATTGAAAAGATAAATTCCGGATGGGAGGTCCTGAATGTCGACCGATATCTTTTCCCCACTAAATTCTGTACGCATCAGCTTATTTCCGGATACATCGAAAATAGTGAGCGTTTTGTAGCTGTCGCTGTCGAAAATAATTTTCAGTTGTGCCTTAACGGGATTTTCCAGAACCCGGAATGGTTTTTTCCCGGTAATATGAGGGTTAATGGTTATGACAGAAGTAAAACCTTGTGTACCCATTTCCAACCGGTAGTAATTGGTTTGATTAGGAATGGGAACGCTGTCGGTGTAGTTGTAAACGACATCGGCATCTGAAGATCCGCAAACACCGGCTATCAAACCGATGCGTTCAAAGTTGATGTTATTTTCTGAACGTTCGATATAGATATCATTGCAGGTTTGCCCTTCCTTAATCGTCCATTGAAGATAAACGTTCTCATCCCGCTGCTCCGCAAAAAAATCCTTTACAATGGGATGCACCTCCTGCGAAAATCCTGCTAAAGAAAAAAATACCATGATACCTGCAACTGCTTTCATAAAGGCCAAACGAAAGTTTTTACAGAAAGTTTTTCCACACATAAAAATAAGCCTTAACGGGATGTTAATTCATTTTTCCTGCTAAAGCCTTACCTTTGCCAGCCAAATTAAAAAGCGATAGAATGGATAAATTAAGTTACAGTTTGGGTGTTAGTGTAGGTGCTAACCTGAAGCAGCAAGGATTCAATCCTGAAGTTATTGAAGATTTTGTAGAAGGAATGAAGAACGTGCTGGAAGAGCAGACGTTAAAGATAAGCGAAACAGAGGTTAACAAGATTGTTACTGAATACTTTAAGGAAATGCAGGAAAAAAGCCAGCAGGAAAATAAAGAAGCCCAGAACAAGTTTTTCGGCGAAAACCTGAAGAAAGAGGGCGTGAAACAAACGGACAGCGGATTGCAATATGAAGTTGTTAAAGCGGGTGAAGGTGATTCGCCAAAAGCGGAGAGCAAGGTGAGCGTGCACTATCACGGAATGTTTTTGGATGGAAAGGTATTCGATAGCTCAGTGAACAGAGGCGAGCCCGTTTCATTCCCGGTAAACGGCGTTATTCAGGGTTGGCAGGAAGCACTGCAGATGATGAAGCCCGGCGCCAAATGGAAGCTGTATATTCCTTCTGACCT
>JASMTJ010000464.1:0-2867 GCA_041694335.1 Bacteroidales bacterium | reverse complement strand
TTCGGCCAGAAGCGGTCGTTCAGAATGTGTACATGTAACGCTCGCATTTGCGGCTGGTTTGGAGCGCAGCGGAAAACCAGTCCGACAACATGCTCTTGTTATACGCACTCCACACTTGGATATACTCCAACATTGACTACCAACAATTGCCCCTTTTCTTCTTATCCTACTGATTCTCCCTCGGAGGGAAGAGTCCGAAACGGCCATGTTGAGGGTTCTTTGTGAAAACCGTCAGTCCGAGTTGGCCTTCAAAGGATTCTGGTGGATGCTCATTTTCGACAACTATTACTTGGCTGTCGGAATGTTCTTCGATCAGATATTTATAAAATTTTTGTTTAAGACTCGTGCCCTGCAGGCTATCGCCTTCACCCTCTGGCTTGTAATAGGCGAGCAATGGTGAATCAAGCACAACAAACCCCGGGTGTGGGAGTGAGCGTTCTTTACAAAATTCGAGCAATCCTAAAGTGGCGGCAGCATGCGTTATCGCTCTGAGCCCCTTGCCCCTGTTGCCACGAAGCTTACCGTTAATGACAAAGTCCATGGTTACTTCATCAAAATGAACGCTGCCTGTATCGGGAAAGTCCCACGCCTCAAGTATTCGTTCTACCGTTTTAGAAAAATCATGTAGAATCTGAGTCGGTAGCTTCGTAGCAATCTTTTGATCACTAGCTTCCGCCTCTTCTGCATCTCCGAATAATTCTTCTCTTTGTGCTAGTAGCTTGTCCAATCTGGCAAAGACCGAAAGGTGCGAAATAACCCTGCTGCGTGTATCAACAAACTCGGAGTAGGTAGACTGCATATCAGACAACTCAGGAGCGATGGCGCTTTTAATTTCACTATCAACACAGTTAAATTGTTTTTCAATCTCAATCAAATCATCGGATAGAAGTGCGGACTCGTCATGCAACGCAGTAATTGTAGAATCAAGATCACTTGCCAGTTTCTTAATTTTTTCCATCTCTGCTGCTGCTGCAAAGACAATTGACTCAACATCGCCATCACATTCTTCGGTACTATGTTGAGCTTCAGGTGAAGCGCCACAAAGCGGGCAAGGCGCCCGCTCATGATGCACGAAAAGTGAGCCAGATTCTTCGATGGCCATTAGTCTTTGTAAATCTGTTACATATTGAATCTTTAACAAATTGAATCGTTCCAACATGTCGGCTATGTCGTCTTTCCTGTCCTTAATCGCCTCGCGGGTTTTCACAATTTTTCGTCTTTCGGTGGTCATCTCATTGAGCTGAGACTGAGCCAACAGAAGTTGTTCTCTAATGGATGAAATAGATTTATCAAGCTTTTCGAGTTGTTCTTCCAGCTCCTCACGCCCAAAACCATGTTCGGTAATCTCGTCCTCTACATCAGCAATCCATTGCTCGATAAGTTCAGCTTTTGCTTGATCATTTGCCTCCGATTGCTTACGAGTATCTGCTGGCACTATCGCGCTATCATCCACGCCAGTAAGCATGAGCTTTAAGGTAGATTTTTCGGCGGTTTTAGAAACATATTGGCCAGTTAGGAACGGAGAATCCGTCCGGATTATTTCCTGCTCATTAACAATGATGAGTCGAGCGATATCACGGAAACTTAAAGACCGGCAATCTCCACTCGCATTTTTTCGCACATATTTGCTTAGCAAATCTATAGCGCCAAGGAGCCAACCTGAAATATTATCCTCTAGGCGTGCTGCGTGTTTCATCTTAATCGTGCCGCTTTCCTTGACGTCTGTCGCAGCTTCAATATTCCCTTGATATATCCGGTAGTTACCACCCTCTATACTGCGTTCAAATGTCCAGAGCCCTTTCTCCGAGGATTCGATAGCAATGCGGGCTTTGTCGTATCCGTCCAGCTCTGGAATTCTTCGCAGTTCCTTTCCTCCAAGAAGGAAGTCAATGGCCTCGACAAGGAAGGATTTTCCGGTATCCGATGCGCCACATACAACGCTTAAGCTTTGGTCGAAGCCAATCGAAGCGGGGGGGAACTCTAGTACCCAAAAAACTTATATTTCTTATTTGAATCATCTCATTCATCTGATTAACCGCCACCGAAGCCTTGTGATGGATGAAACTGGGTAGCCCATTTGTCAAAAAAACTGCTGATCAAATTATGAAGCTCGTTAGTATCCATATTCCCGAAAGTCTCACCAACCCAATTTGCTCTATCTATTAATGAGCGCATATACGGCGTAGCCATTGAATCAACGAATGGCTTGGCATAATCAGTTGCCTGATAAACAATCCCTTCTGCGCCTGCTATTCGGTTAACAAGCCCACGACTCATCATCAATGAAATTCCCGACCCAATAATTTTACGTCTAACTAGCAGTTCGCCTTCTCTCATAGGAAGAGGTGGGTGAAGGCTTTCCGGGCCATTAACATCGCCTGAATGGACTACCAGATAGTCAAAATCTACAAGGCGCTGCAAATCCAAAGCAGCGGGAAAATTAGCTGCAAGGATGACTAGTGAGCGAACACCTGTCTCAAGAGCGCTGTTAAATACCGTGACATTTGGCTGACGTTCTTCACTCATCTTGCTCACTCCAATTCAACCGGCGGTCATTCACAAGTTGGTGACACATTCCTTGTTTGTCCCGTGTGCGGGTGACACTAGTAAGCGGGCTTGCATAAACGGTAACATTAGCTGCCTGGCTCATTGTTGCATTTAAACGATCCATGCCACAGGCATGCTCGGACTCACACACATCCACCACCCCATCAAAAATATCATCTTGAAGAGCTTCGAAGACACCTGACGGAACTGTGTCCCGGGAGAAGTTTCGCAAGGACTCCGCATGATAAAAGCGCTCACGCTGTCTACGAAAATGGTTCCGTATCCTGTCATCCTTATCTAGTAGAGAAAGATCGGGCGGT
>JASMTJ010000463.1:0-1360 GCA_041694335.1 Bacteroidales bacterium | reverse complement strand
CAAGCCGTAAAGATTGGCGGAGGGGAGAACCACAGGATGGGGCTGTTTGATATGATCATGCTTAAAGATAATCACATTGATTTTGCCGGCGGTATCGAAAATGCCATTAGAAAGACTCGTAAATATCTCGATGATATTGGAAAAGATTTGAAAATCGAGATCGAGGTTCGCAATCTGAATGAACTGTATCAGGTGCTTGAAACAGGGGGTGTAGATCGTATTATGCTGGATAATTTCGACCCCGCTACTACTAAAGAAGCGGTTAGTCTCATTGACGGGAAGTACGAAACCGAATCATCGGGCGGAATTACCAAAGAGACCATTCGCAGTTATGCCGAGTGTGGCGTGGATTATATTTCTGTAGGTGCGCTTACGCATCAGATACGAAGTCTCGATATGAGTCTGAAGGCTGTTTAATAAATATAACCTTGTAATTACAGGCAATTTTGGGGCAATGCCAAAAAGAACAATGGAAAATAAATTAGAAACAGGTTGCTGACTTTTTCAGCAGCCTCTATCAATGACCAAATGAGGTTGAGGCTGAGGTTAAGGTTGAGTAACCAGCAACCAGCACCCAGCAACCAGCACCCAGCACCCAGCAACCAGCACCCAGCACCCAGCACCCAGCACCCAGCACCCAGCACCCAGCACCCGGTTTACTTTTTCAAATTCTCAATACTCTCGGTCAGCACCTGAATTTTTGCTTCGGCATCGGCTTTTTTCTTTTTCTCCAACTCTACAACCTTTACAGGAGCATTGGACACAAACTTTTCATTGCCGAGCTTTTTCATAACACCATTCAGGAATCCCTTCATACGTTTCAGTTCCTCTTCGAGCTTGGCGATTTCTTCGTCGACGTTGATCAATCCGTCCAAAGGAATAAAATATTCCGATGATTTAACCAGAAACGAAACAGCACCTTTAACCTTTTCGCCGACTGTTTCCACCGACTCGAGGTTGGCCATTTTCTTAAGAACAGGATCAAGACGCTCGAAGTAACCGTCTTTTCCTGTCATTACCATTGCTTTAAGCGCTTCGCGGGGCGACAGGTTCTTTTCCTGACGCAGGTTTCGAATGCCTGCTATGGCTTCTTTTACATGTTCAAATTGCCGGAGGAGTTCAGCATTGTAGGGTTTGGCCTCGGGCTGAAGACTAACCATTATACTTTCCCCTTCTTTTCTGTGTTCCAGGTGATGCCATATCTCTTCGGTAATAAAAGGCATAAAAGGATGCAACAAACGCATCAGGTCATCAAAGAATTTCAGTGTTGCCTGATGGGTCTTTTCATCAATAGGTTGTTGATAAGCGGGTTTGATCAGTTCGAGATACCATGATGAAAACTCGTCCCAGAAAAGATGGT
>JASMTJ010000462.1:0-4886 GCA_041694335.1 Bacteroidales bacterium | reverse complement strand
CCCGACAGGGTTCCGCTGGGACAGCTCGCCGAGAGTGTACAAAACGAAATGGAAGACATTTCAATCCCTCCGGGTGTTATGACGTACGTTGGAGGTGCGTATGAAGACCAACAGGAATCGTTCAGGGATCTCGGCCTTCTTTTGCTTCTGGGTATTGTCCTGGTTTTTATTGCCATGGCCTCCCAGTTTGAATCGTTCTTAGAGCCATTCATTATCATGTTTGCTATTCCATTTTCGTTTACAGGGGTATTCCTGGCTTTGTTTGTGACCGGAACTACCTTAAGCCTTATCGCAGGTATGGGGGCCGTTTTACTCACCGGGATTGTGGTTAAAAACGGGATTGTAATGGTCGATTTTATTAATCTAATGCGCGACAGGGGCCTTGAGCTTTATGAAGCTATTGTGGTTTCGGGAAAATCGCGTTTGCGCCCCGTACTGATGACGGCTATGACTACCATGCTGGGTATGCTGCCCATGGCCTTAAGCAGAGGCGAAGGTTCCGAAATATGGAAACCTCTCGGGATAAGCGTAGTAGGCGGTTTATTTTTCTCTACGCTGGTAACCCTTGTGCTTATCCCTGCCATTTATGCCTTTTTGTCGCGTCACGGGGAAAGGAATAAAAAACAGAAAGTATTCAAAAACATGAAATTTTTGGAATAGTTTTTCTTGTTGTCGAACTTTTAAAAATAAAAATAAATGAAAGCAGTAATGATAGTATTCAACCAGGCCAATACCGAGCGTGTGGAATATATGTTGGAGCACCTGGGCATTAGAGGATACACTTGGTTTAGTGAAGTAAAGGGAAAGGGGACCAATACCGGTGAACCGCGCATGGGCACACACACCTGGCCGGAATTGAACTCAGCCGTAATGACAATGATTCCCGATGAAAAAGTGGACAATTTACTGGAAGCAGTGAAAAAGCTCGACGAAATAAATAAGGAAGTCGGGGTTCGCGCTTTTGTGTGGAATATCGAAAAAATGGTATAAACCCTTTTGAAACCACCGACAGTGTCGGTTATCTGACAATGAGCGGGGGGTTCGTTACAAGCGAAGCCCCCGCTTTTTTGAGCCCCTGGGGCTGTCCAAAAAGTCTTGATTAAACGGTATTCTGAAAATCAGTTATTAATTTCAGCATTTTGATAATGTTTTCCCCGGGCGGTCGGGGCAGGTTCACTCCTGAAAGCTTTTGGGGTTGGTTCACGAAAAAGGATACTGATTTTTAAGTTTTCATCATGTGATGTAGGGCAATTTTTTTCCTGATACTACCAATGACAATATTTTGCTAAGGTTTGTGCTTCAGGAAAATAATACCAGCCCGCGCGCGATTGCACCGCGTGCGGACTTACATGTAACTTTTTCATGCAACCAATTGAGTAGCTGCAGAGCATCCGGGGCCAGACTGTAAAAGGGTGTTAAACGCCATTGTGTTAACGATTTGTGCCGCACGAGGTACGTTTTAAACATACGTCCTTTCTCCTGTTACTTTTTGTTTAGCGCAACTATTTTTGCTGTGGACTATAAAGCGCGTTTAAAACGCGCGAAGGGGAATTTATGCAATGGATGAAGGAATAGGCTGTTCATTGCAAATGAGCACAGAAGTGGGCACGCGTCACAAACGCGCGCCAACAATCCGGTTTTGTTTATTGGCCACTGCCAACTTCATTTTTGAGATTTATTTCAGTATTTTGATATTTCGTTGTCATTATGCATTACGGAGCGATTTTTTGATCTTATTCCCCGGGATGATCCTTTTTCTATTTATTAAGGTATGTATCAGTATTTGCGGGTATTGGTTAATTGTCCATCTTCGTCCCACATTTTCCATGTTCCTGTTTTTTCGCCATTTTTATAATGAAGCTCAAAACGCTTTATCCCTTTCTCGTCCCAAATAATCCAGGTGCTGTCTTTTTTTCCTTGATTATAGTAAGCCTCACCTGTTTTTGTCCCTTTCTCATTCCAGGTAACCCACTTTCCCGACTTCTGTCCCTCCACGAAAGACCTGATTTCCATTAGTCCGCCACTTTCAAAATAAAGCTTCACTTCCCCATCCTTTAGTCCGTTTGTCACTTTCATCTCAATTTTGAGGTTTCCGTTATCAAAATATTCCTTGTGGTTTCCGGTATAAAGCATACCATCTTTGTAAAAGAAACCATCCCTTTCAACCAAACCGTTCTGGCCCATCAGCGATGCAGCAATCAAGAGGAAGAGTGGTAATATAATTGTTCTTTTTAGCATGATTTTAAAGTTTAAGTTCTTAACACTGTGTTAATGCAAAGTTAACATAAAATTAACCTTAACCTTGTCAATAATGAATTTTTGTTTGGGCAAGGCTTTTCTCTAAAGCCTTTAAACTCTGTTTATCAATCCTGTTTCCTTCAAGATCCAACCATTTTAACTGAGTCATATTATGAAGTTCTTTTGGTAATGCCTTAATTCGATTATGCGAAAGATCCAAACGTTCCAGCGTTTTAACCCGTGTTAAAGCTTCCGGAACCGAATCCAGGTTGTTATGATCCAGTTTTAAAATTCTCAACCTGTTACTTTTCACAATCTCTCCAGGAATAGATGCGATTTCATTTCCTTTTAAGTAAAGCTCTTCTAAAGAGTCGAGTTCAAAGAGTTCAGCAGGAACCTGCCTGAGCTTGTTCCCTCCCATATCGAGCCGTTTTAAATGCTTTAGCCGAAGAATCCCCTTAGGTACTTTTTCAAATTGATTCCTTCCAATATACAGGCTTTGCAGGTATTCCAACTTTTCAATTTCTTCCGGTAAATCGGTCAAATTATTCATAGTCAGTTCCAGTATATTGAGGTATTTCAGCTCTGATATTTTTGCCGGTATTTTCTCCAGTGAGGCTCCGAAAATGATAAGATTATAAGCGGTGTCTGAATGCCTGAGGGCTTCCCCGAGATTCTCGAAACGATAAGCTTTTCTGAGTTCTTCCTGTGCCAGGTATTTTTCCGGATTAAACACTTCCTGCCGCCTATCAGCATGATTACATCCTGCCATGCTAAACACCACGATTAGAGGAGGAATAATCATCAGCTTCTTGATTCCGGGCAGCTTTAAATTTTTATTGTCCATAATATGCATTGATTTTTAAATCTTTGCGGCCTTGAAAAGGACGGTGCGGACGCAACAGTTTGAAAAAACACCAACTTAAAACAATCTATACTTCAGGCTTAAATTGAAGCTGGTTCCCTTGTAAAGATATTCGAAAGGCTGATCTTCGGCCTTATACGACTTAAAGACCGACTCTTCCTTATCGTTCAGAATGTTTTTTGCTTTTAAGCCGAGACTAAAGCGGTTGTCCTTGCCAAAGTCTTTGCTGGCCGTAAAGTTCAGGCTGTGGAATGGTGTGGTGTAAATGTCAGGGCGGTCAACGATTCCCACATAGTAAAGCGTTTCTCCCTGAACGTTGTAATACAGGCCTGCTTCAAGGTTTTGAGCAAAACCGTTTTTGCCTCCGGTATATTGGAGACCCGCGTTTATGATGTAAGGGGCCTGGCCGGCCATGTCGCGGTACTCGTCAATTTCTTCACCGTCGCGGGCATTTTTCACCCTGTCGTTATACTCCGTCCCACTCATCTTAATCTTGGAGTTTGTAATCGTGTAGTTAAAAATCATTTTCAGATTTTTCAACGAGGCCGAAAGTTGAGAAAGGCTGAGTCGGATTTCTGCTTCTCCACCGACAACAGTGCCATCGCCCACGTTACGGGGCTGAAAAGCACCGGTTTGTGTGGCATACTGCACCATCTCGATGGGCTTATTAAACTTCTTGTAGAAACCACTGAAAGAAATCATCTGCCCTTGCTCCATAAACATTTCCCAGCGCAGGTCAAGGTTGTAGATGTCTGAGCTTTCCAGATTCCCATCCCAATAAGTGATTTCATTCACAGGATCTGCATCCTTAAACATACCACCAATAAAAGTACGGCCTGTAATAGGGTCATAAATTTCGGCAAAAGACATTTCTTTAAAAGAAGGCCGGGCAATGGTTTTAGAACCTGACAAACGAATATTCTGCTTGTCCGTCACACTGTAGATCAAGTTTACTGTGGGGAAGAAATCAAGGTCGTTGATTAACTCTTCATCTTCAAACTCTATGGCTGTCGATTGGTTGATGCCCGTATAAAACTGGATGTAATTTTCTACACGCAGTCCAACAATGGTTTTTAGTTTTTCAGAAAGTGTTAATTCTGCCGAAACATAGCCTGCACTCACGTTAGCTTTTGAATTGAATGCATTAGGGTTATTAGGCACAAAACGTGCTTCATACGTTGTCCCGCGGTTGATATCGCTATTGTAGGGCCAGAGGTTCTCGTCAAAAAAGAGTTCATCCGGATTTCCTGTCAAAGGAATACCCCTGATATTCAAAGCAAAACTGCGTATGGTAAAGTCACGCTCTTTGAAAGTGTTAGCCACTCCAAATTTAACATTGGCATCATCGCCCAGAAAGGTGAATTTACGCTCTGCATCAACCTTTCCTGAAAGGTTGATTTCATCCAGTTCACGCCAGATTCTTTCAGGAAAACCTACCTCGGTCCCAATTCCGAAAGTTCCCCCGTCCTGCTTTTCGTAACGGACAAAGCGAACATCGGGAGAATCGATTTTTGAGATGGTTGGAGACAGTTTCCAGTTGACTTCCCATCTTGATTTATCTAAGTTGTGCTTACCCTCGAGCAACAGGTTTGTTAATGAACGCTGATTGTAATCGATGTTGTGCTGGAAAGCATCGAAGGCCGACCCCTGGTCGGAACCTGCGTAATCAAAAATGCCGGCCTCCGACTCCCCATTCTGTAGGTGAAGAAGGTTTAGTTTATATTTGGAGTTAAGTTTTTTGATGGCAAAGCTGGCCATCCCGGTAAGGAAAACATTTTCCACC
>JASMTJ010000461.1:0-2510 GCA_041694335.1 Bacteroidales bacterium | reverse complement strand
GCCCTGATGGGCTTCCTGGCTATTTCCATCAAGCCCAGCACCATCCTGATTTTCAGTATTGCCCTGGGTATCTCGGTGGACAACGCCATCCACTTCCTCTCGCGCTACCGGATGGAGCTGAAACATCATGGGTGGAATATCCGCATCGCAGTGGTGAATGCCTTGCGTGAAACAAGCTACAGCATGGTGTATTCTTCTATTGTGTTGTTTTTCGGGTTTGCCATCTTCACCTTGTCGAGCTTTGGCGGAACAGAAGCGCTGGGGTATTTGGTTTCTTTCACGTTGCTGATTGCCGTGCTTTCCAATCTCTTTGTGCTGCCCTCGCTCATCCTTACACTCGACAAGTGGATCACCACCAGGGCTTTCAAAAAGCCAATGCTCGAAATCCTGGAAACAGAAGATGAGGAAGATAATGACGAGGGGAATACTGATGAAAACAAATCATAACCTTCGCCTGAAGGTATTTTTTATATCTTAGCCTTTACGAACTGAAAACTTTAATCTGATGAAAGGAATCATACTTGCCGGAGGATCCGGCACACGCCTCCACCCGCTTACGCTGGCTGTCAGCAAGCAGCTCATGCCGGTTTATGATAAACCCATGATTTACTATCCGCTTTCAGTGCTGATGATGGCAGGTATTAAAGATATCCTGATTATCTCCACCCCACACGATCTTCCTAATTTTCAACGCTTGCTGGGCGACGGATCGAGCCTGGGGTGCCACTTCACCTATGCCGAGCAACCCCATCCGGAAGGGCTGGCACAGGCTTTTGTCATTGGCGAGGAATTTATTGGCAACGACAAAGTGGCTTTAATTCTTGGTGATAATATCTTCTATGGCAGCGGGCTTCAAAACCTGCTCATGTCCAATAATGATCCCGAGGGGGGTGTGGTTTACGCTTATCACGTCTCCGATCCCGAGCGGTATGGCGTGGTGGAGTTTGATGAAAATCAGAAGGCCGTTTCAATCGAAGAGAAGCCTAAACATCCGAAGTCAAACTTTGCCGTTCCCGGATTGTATTTTTATGATAATGATGTGGTGCGTATCGCCAAGCAAATTGGTAAAAGTGCCCGCGGCGAGTATGAAATCACGGATGTAAACCGCTATTACCTGGAGCAAGGGAAACTAAAGGTAGGTATTTTAGGTCGTGGAACGGCGTGGCTGGACACAGGCACATTCGGCTCCCTCATGGACGCGGGCCAGTTTGTTGAAGTAGTTGAGAAACGCCAGGGACTGAAAATAGGCTGTATTGAGGAAATCGCCTTCCGGAAAGGGTTTATTGATGCTGCCAAACTGGAAGAGGTAGCTCAGCCATTAGTAAAAAGCGGATATGGCGAATACTTATTGAAACTATTGAAAAAATAATTACATGCACGGACTGGAAACACTTCGCACTTATTTTAACCGGACTTTGGACCAGGAGAAGTTTTTAAAAGCTCCTGAAGGGTTATATGAACCTATCGAATATACGCTTGACCTTGGCGGGAAAAGGCTGCGGCCTGCGCTTTGCCTTGCGGCCTGCGAGCTTTTCAGCGGCACGCTCAGCGACTCGCTGAATGCAGCTATCGGGCTGGAACTTTTCCATAACTTCACACTTTTGCATGATGACATTATGGATGAATCGCCTATCCGCCGCGGCAAACCCACCGTTTATAAAAAATGGGACAGCAGCCGCGCTATCCTTTCGGGCGATACGATGTTTGCCAAAGCCTACGAGTATATCGGAAAGGTGGACAAAGATAAACTTCCGGAAGTGCATCAGCTTTTTACCAAAACGGCTATTGAAGTATGCGAAGGGCAGCAGTTTGATATGGAATTTGAGGAACGCTCTGCAGTTGCTAAAGAGGAATACCTGGAAATGATCCGGTTGAAAACAGCGGTGCTGCTGGCTGCCAGCCTTAAAATCGGGGCTGTCATTGGGGATGCTTCTCAAGAGGATGCTGAACGGATTTATCGTTTTGGCGAAAGCCTTGGGATTGCTTTCCAGTTAAAAGATGACTTGCTGGATGCTTATGCCGACCAGGAAAAATTCGGGAAGAAAACCGGGAATGATATTGTCACGAACAAAAAGACTTACCTCATCATTACCGCGCTGGAAAAAGCAAATGAACAGGATAAAGCACGTCTTCTTGAGCTTTATTCTTCATCTTCAAAAATCGAAAAAGAAGAGAAAGTAAACGAAGTACTGGCCATCTTCGATAAGCTTCAGATCCAATCCATTACCGAAGAAGCTATCATGGACTACCAACGAAAAGCCATTGAAGAGCTGGAAGCGATAAACATGTCGGGAAGCCGCAAAGGCACTTTGTTTGCGATAACGGATTATTTGAATAAAAGGGAGGTTTGAGGTTTATAGGTTTCGATGTTTAGTATGGAATTGCAACAAAAAAATGGACAAAAGATTAAGCCGCGTTCATATTTAAAAAATTTGAAAAAGCTTCTGGTGTTTTATATCCCAGGTAAGCATGTTTTCTTTTTCGGTTATACCATACTTCTATAAACTCAA
>JASMTJ010000460.1:0-3898 GCA_041694335.1 Bacteroidales bacterium | reverse complement strand
GCCCGGAGAAATCAGGGAGCTGGAAACCGAACGACTGCTGGGAGAGCACAAAGGATATTGGTTTCATACCATCGGGCAGCGTAAAGGGCTTGGACTGAGCCAGGGACCCTGGTTTGTGATTAAGAAAGATACGAAAAACAACATCATTTATGTGTCGAAGGGATACGATCCGCAGTCGCAATATGGTGACATGATTCCGATGGAGGACTTTCTTTTTATCACTGAAAACCCTTTCGCCAGCCTGGAAAAGGGTGAGCGCATTACATTCAAAATCCGCCATACTCCCGAGTTTGCAGAGGGAACCATGTATAAAACAGATTATGGTTATGCCATAAAATCAGATGAAAAAATCTCGGGCATCGCTCCGGGGCAATTTGCAGTGGTCTATAACGCTAAAACAGACATTTGTCTGGGCAGCGGTGTTATCTCCGATTAAACTTATCCTGCTCATTTATTGTTTATTGGTTTTTATTAGGATTTGAAATCCGAAGAATCATTCATTATCTTTAGGGTTTCCATTCTGAATATTCACCAATATTTTTGCCATGAAGCTATACAAACTATTCTTTATCGCCCTTTTCGGGATGTTTCTGCTCGTAAGTGAGCCTGTTGTTGCACAGGATACTTATCCTGAAACACATTATTGTTACGTCAGACTTGAAGGTAAAATTGACAAACGGATTTCTGTTGAAGTCGATTTGGGAGAAAGCGAGCTGGCCGATGATCTGGAAGATCAAATCGAGGATGAACTCAAAGGTTATCGTTCTTACGTACAGATTTTGCAGTATTTCCTTGACAGAGACTACAAGCTCGAAAAAACCTTCGACCAGGTGTTTTTTTCTTCCTCCGGCGGTGGCAGTGAAGGGCTGGCTTATCTTTTTAAACGCCCCGGTGTCGAGAATTGATGCTGATTTATCGAAATAAAAAAATTCCTGAAACGCTTTAGTACATAAAAAAAACGCCTTGAAACAATTTCAAGGCGTTTTTTTTATGAATCAATTGTCTAATCTTCATCAGACTGCGATTCTTCGTACTCTTTCAGCAGCTTTTGCTGGATATCTCCAGGAACAGCCTGGTAAGAATCGAATTTCATCGAGTATTCAGCGCGACCACTGGTCAGTGAGCTCAATGCAGTTGCATAGCGATCCATCTCTGCCAAAGGCACTTTCGCGCGGATAAACTGGTATTTTCCTTCTCCTTCCATACCTTCAATAATGGCGCGGCGGCCCTGCAGGTCGGTCATCACATCACCCATCTTCTCTTCAGGTACTTTCACCTCAACAAAATAGATCGGCTCCATAATTTTCGGTCCGGCTTCTTTAAAGGCCTGGCTGAAGGCATTACGACCGGCAGTTTTAAACGAAATTTCGTTCGAGTCAACCGGGTGCATTTTACCATCGTAAACATTCACCACGATATCACGGGCGTATGAACCTGTGAGTGGCCCTTCTTCCATGCGTTCCATCAATCCTTTGAGAATAGCCGGGAAGAATTTGGCGTCGATAGAACCACCAACAATACAGTTGTTAAGCACTAATTTTCCTCCCCAAGTCATCTCATACTCCTGCTGGTCGCGAACAGGGTAGGTCTTCTGATTTTCCATTCCTTCAAAATAAGGTTGAATCATCAGGTGCACCTCACCAAACTGCCCTGAACCACCTGACTGCTTCTTATGACGATATGACGAAGACGCTTCTTTTGTAATGGTTTCGCGATAAGGAATTTTTGGTGAGAACGTTTCAATTTCGATATTATATTGATTATTAAGATACCACTTCACCGTGTTGATGTGCAGCTCACCATAACCTTTGAGCAGGATTTGCTTTAACTCACGAGAATATTCAATGACCATTGTTGGGTCGATTTTATGAATTTCGTTGAGCGCAGCACCCAGCTTTTCATCATCCGAACTGTTTACGGGTTTTATAGCAACCACATTAATAGGCTCAGGGAATTCAATCGGCTTAATAACCGCAGCGTTTTTCGGATCGTAAAGCGTAGTGTTGGTATGCGCATCTTTAAGCTTGATAGTAGCTCCGATATCTCCGGCCACCATTTCATCTACCTTCTCGCGTTTCTTTCCGGCAATTGCCATCACCTGCGATACACGCTCTTTGGTTCCCTTGTCAGAACTGATCAAGTCTTGCCCTTCAGCTATTTTGCCTCCGAAAACCTTGAAATAAGAAACCTCACCCAAGTGCTGTTCTATAGAAGTTTTAAATACGAAAAGTGTAGTAGGATCGTCAGGGTTGCAAGTAAATTCTTTGCTACCGTCAGCTGTTTCACGTTTTCCGTTTTGGTCTGGTGAAGGAGCGTTATTAGTAATGAATTCCATAATTCTGGCAACACCCATATTTTTCTTGGCAGAAGAAACCAGCAGCGGGAAAACATCCCCGTTAAGGAGTCCCATTCTTAAACCGCGAATAATATCTTCTTCGGCTAAGGTATCTTCTTCAAAGAATTTTTCCATGAGTTCTTCTTCCCCTTCAGCAGCAGCTTCAACCAATGCCTGATGAAGTTCATCGGCCTTATCTTTTTCATCAGCAGGAATATCCAGAACCTCAGGCTTGCCTCCGTTAGCCGGAAACTTGAACATCTTCATCTGCATTACATCAATCACAGCGTCAAATTCAAGGCCCGCATTTACAGGATATTGAACAAGCGTCACTTTTTCGCCGAACTCTTCTTTGAGTTTGCGCACATTTTCATCAAAGTTGATGTTCTCATGGTCTATGTGGTTGAGAGAAAAAATAACCGGTTTATTCATCTCCCTGGCATAGTTGAAATATCTTTCAGTGCCAATTTCAGGACCATTCTGCGCATTGACAGATATAAGAGCGGTATCGGCAACGGTTAGCGCCGAAATAACTTCTCCCTTATAATCCGGGAAACCGGGAGTGTCGAGAATATTGATTTTTTTGTTTTTGTACTCGGCAAAAAGCAAGGTGGAAGAGACTGAGTTTTGCTTATCGAGTTCGATAGGACGATAGTCTGATACTGTATTTTTGTCATCGATGTTTCCTAAACGGTTGATATAACCGCTCTCAAATAACATCGCCTCGGCCATACTCGTCTTCCCCGATTTTGCAGCACCCACCAACGCAATGTTTCTGATGTCTGTTGTTTGATATACCTTCATATTTATTCTGATTATAAGTAGTTTTACTTGTATTCGTCAATTTTGGCCGGTCAAAATTATGAAAAATGTATTGAATTCTAAAAAGAAATAACTAATATTCAAATTTTTAGTGCCTTTTTTGTTGCATCTTTTCTGTATAAAAAAGATGGGCCGGCTAAGAACAAATCAGGCGTTTTCCTTTAAACGCTTCACCTCTGATTTGATTTCCTCCCATTTTTCATCTTTAATTTTTGCCCCGATAACTTTGATCACATTTCCGGCCAGCAGTGAGCCCAGCTCTCCACAAATGGTCATTGGCATGTCTTGAATATATCCGTGAAGAAAACCTGCCGCATATAAATCGCCTGCTCCTGTGGTATCAACACCTTTTTCAGGATTGATCTTAATCGTAAAGGTTTCATTTTGATGCCTGATGAGCGAACCTTTTTTTCCAATCTTAACAACCGCTATTTTAGTTTCCGAGGCAAGTTTTAAGAGTGCTTTTTCAGGATCGGTTTCGCCCGTATAGGCTTGAGCTTCCTCCTCATTAGCAAACACAATATCAACGTAATTCCTGACCATCTTTTTCAAAAAATCAAGGTTATCCTCCACCACATTGTAGCTGGCTAAATCGAGCGCTACTTCCAGCCCCCTGTTTTTTGCCAGCTTGAGCGAGTGCTCAAGAAGCTCATGATTTTGAACAAGGTAACCTTCCACATAAACTATGTCGTGCCCTTCAAACAGTTTCTCCTCAATATCCTTTGCGGTCATTTCTATGGC
>JASMTJ010000459.1:0-1493 GCA_041694335.1 Bacteroidales bacterium | reverse complement strand
CTTAGCTAGTGATGCCTTTTGCCAACTGAACATAAACACCTAAACACTTACACACTTAAACACCTATTTTTCAACTTACTAAACGTAGCAACTTACAAACCTACCAACCTAAAAACCTCACACCTCTTCTACGGGCAGCGAAGCGTATTTCCTGCCGTAGTGTATCATTTGCTTGGCAAAGCTTTTGGGATAACGAATTTTAACATCCACAATTTCCTCGCCATGAAACACCGGGAACAATTCAGGATTGATAAAGCCTGCGTAAGGTGCTATGCGCAGCTTTTCCCAGCGCTCCAGCACTTCATCGTGGATGTCTTTATCCACCTTTACGCCGTAAGTTTCCACCAGCCTTTTTGCGGCTTCATAATCACCTTCGGATTTGATGCGCTGCACTTCTTTCAGCAAAATGCCCGCATACTCGCGAAACAGTTCATAATCAGATATCACAAAATAGGTCTTGCCATCAGATTGCTTCTTCTCTATGACATTTTGTTTTTTTCCTTTCTGAAAAATCCATTGGGCAATCAGGTACCTGTTGCGCATATGCGCCTCTTCAATATTTTTACCCGGTTCGATGCGCACCAACTGCGTTAAAAGCGCACTTCGGATAAAAGCATCATATTCGGCCTTGCCCACCTCCATGTTTTCCATCAGTCCGAGCGATATAAGCTTGGGGTCGATGGCAAAATACAGCGCCACCAGATCAGCGCGTGCCTCCTCAATCGTAGAAGCATATTTCTTCAGCGTATCTCCGGGATCACCCACTCCATCCTTTTGTTTGCCGGAGCCGTGCCCCACAATTTCATGTAAATCCACGTGAAGTGCAGAGGCTGTGAAACCGTATTTCCTGGCCCGATCCTTTTCCTTGTCTGACCAGGCAAACTCTTCTAAAACACCTGAGTCCTTATTCACCTCATGATACGCCTCCACGATGTTGGACAAAGTCACCGACTTGGAGCCGTACTTTGCACGCATCCAGTCGGCATTCGGGAGGTTAATCCCGATGGGAGTAGCCGGAGAGCTGTCGCCCGATTCTATCACCACATTAATCGCCTTACCGGAAACGCCCTCGATTTTTTCCTTTTTGTATTCCGGATCTGTGGTGGAGTGTTTTTCAAACCACTCTGCGTTCTCACTCACTGTTCTGGCACGTTCGGTAGCCTTCTTGTCCAGGACAGAAACCACCGACTCAAAAGCACCCTTACGGCCTAATGGGTCGCCATACACTTCAATAAAGCCATTGATAACATCCACCACCGACTCCGTATCCCTCAGCCACGAAATATTGTATTCATCAAATTTTCGCAGTTCTCCGGTTTCAAAATAAGCAATCAGCTTTTCGAAGGCATCCTTTTGCGTATCAGTTTCAGCCACTTCTTTCGCTTTTTTCAGCCAGAAAACCACCTGGTAAAGCGACTTTCCGTACATCCCTCCTATCTTCCACGTACGCTCCTTAAGCTTACCGTTTTCCTTCACCAGTTTAGTATTGAGTC
>JASMTJ010000458.1:0-2544 GCA_041694335.1 Bacteroidales bacterium | reverse complement strand
TCCCGGAGGGATGACCAGTATGGTAGAATATGGTAATTAATGGTTATCCTGAACCTCGTAGAGGTGGCACTTATTCGGGGTTTGCGCTCTTGCACCCCTTCTCCTTCGAGGAGAAGAGCCTGTCCCGCAACGCGGGAGGCTGGGGGATGAGGTGAAGGCCTGAACCGGAACGTTTGATAAATCTACTTGCTCTCTTTCCTTTAAATGTACTGTTGGCTTGTCCCAAAAGTACCAAAAGGACAAGGCTACAGAGGGCATGACGGCAAAAGCTACGCATGAAATTATCCGCGCCATTCGAGCCGTTCGCATAAAATCGTCTGAGCGCTGAACCGGCTTTCCGGTTGCTCACTCGCGAATGGCTACCACACAGGCCAGCCCAATAATTCCACACTTGTTTTGCTGAACATCCCCTCGAAGGCCGAATTAGGTTTAATGTCCGGTTTTGTTAGGTACATTTAGAAAAATTAGAGGAGAGTCCCGGTGGGACGGCAGTATGTTAGAAGTGAAGATATCAGTGAATATTTTGAACCTCGTAGAGGTGGCACTTATTCAGGGCTTATACCTTCCTTCTCCTTCGAGGAGAAGAGCCTGTCCCGCAATGCGGGAGGTTGAAGGCCTTAGCCAGAGCATTTTCCGGTTTCAATCCTTACTGAACTGCTTAACAGAACCCGTAACAAATTCAATCGGCAAGCCGGTAATTTTGGAGATGTCATCGGGCGAAAGCCCTTCGCTGTGGAGGCGGTAGCAAAGATGTTCCATTGATTCGCCGATTTCAATGATGTGGCGGTCGGGGTCGTAAAACCTGACTACGCGCTGGTGCCAGGGCTGCTCGCGCATTTCATGGACAAACGCCACACCGGCATCTTCAAGTTTCTTAACGGCTTTTTCCACGTCGTCATACTCAAAATAAAGCTCGAAATTGTGGCCTCCCTGCCTCAGCGGCTTTTGATCGATCAGGCTTTGAAAATGCGTGTCAAGGTGAATAGCGAAATCGCCCTCGAAGGTGACGTTCTCGCCAAAGTCGTACTTTATTTTCTGGTCCAATAGGTCCTGGTAAAACTTTTTCGATCTTTCCATATCAGACACAGCAATCAACGGGCAAATGAATTTCATGGTTTTCTCTTTATTGAGGTGTAAACTTGAGTACTAATAGTTTTCAAATATTTTAGCGTTCGGCGGAAGCTCCTGCTTCCGCGATTATATTCTTACAGCCTCCGGCTGGTTTCATCGTTATTATAAACCTAATGACTATTCAAAAGCCAGAGGCTTTTTGGATAATACAGCGGAAGCAGGAGCTTCCGCCGAACTGTTTATTTATTTCTTATTCTTATTTGGCAATAAAGCTTTCTCTTTATTGTGTAAATGGCGTTTTGCTTATCGCTTCCGCTCCTTGTCGTAGGTTCTTTCAACAGGCACAGTCCGTGCAGTTTCGCGGTTGCGGATGCCTTTGGCTTCGATAAGCTCAAGCTTTACTTCGCCCACCCACACCTCGCTTTCGGCCAGCAGCGGCAGGTGGTTTTTATCGTCGGTTACCCACAACACCCCCGGGTAAGGCTCCTTGAAGACTTGACCGACGGCTACCTTAGGCTTAAATCCGAGGCACCGGAACGTGCCGTAATCTGTTTCGATGGTTTTGTATCCGATAAACTCAATGGCCGAGTGATAGACCGAGTCATCGATAAAGTAATCAACGAAGTAATCGTCGCCCACTTCAATGGTGTCGAAATCGAAGTTGCGGGCGTAGTAAAAAGCCGAAAGGATGTCTTGTGTTTTATTGGTGATGGCGGTGGTGTCGTACCAGCTTCGGGCCACCTGGTCTTGGTGGTCAAAAACCACCTGGTCTTTTTTGCGGTAATTCCCTTCGCGGGTATCGCGGGTAAAAAAATGCGGTACCAATGCTTCTTTGTCGGTATACGACTGAAAGTGCTCACGGACTTTAATAAACCAGTTGATGACGCCTTTGGTGCGGCCAAAGCCGGTGATGCGGTGTACCTCGCGGTTATCGAAGGTAGAGTCGGTGGGCAGTACCTTCAGGTAGGCCAGCCCTGCCGTCAGGTTTCCGGTGAGCTTAGAGTGGTAATACACCCTGAAAGTAAGTTCCTCCCCTTCGGAGAAAGCCTTGTTTTCGACCGGTTCATAGGTTTGAGAAAATCCCGGGGCCACCAGGAAAAGAATCGTTAGCAGAAGCAGGCAGTTTTTCATTTAAAATATACCTTTCTTGTTTGTATAGCCTAACGCAAGAACACAGGCTGTTGTTGTAAATAACCACAGCTTTGGCTTGCATTCTAATAGCGACACAAATGTAGAAAAGAATCCGGGATAATGGTGCAGGTTTTGTCTGGCAGATTGGGTTCGATGTCTTATCAATAATACAAGTGTAGAGTTTGGGAAGAAATCACAAAAATCAAACCCCAAATTCCAGGTAATGCATAAAACCAAATTTTCAAATCATTATTGTTTGATAGAAATGAAAAAATGAATTACAGATTAAATAGATTTCTCACCGCCTCAGGCGGTTCGAAATGACAGACTGTTACGTTGTTG
>JASMTJ010000457.1:0-7137 GCA_041694335.1 Bacteroidales bacterium | reverse complement strand
ATACTCCCTGTTGGGATGGCCCACCACAGCCCACGAATAATCATCCGCCAGTCCGATAATCCAGTATTTTCCGCGGAAAGGCCAGAAGAACTGCACTTTCAGCTTGGTGTTGTTGGTGCCTTTCTGCACAAAGGCTTTTCCTTCGGCCTTATCCCAACCCTCCGGCTTTTTGCAGCGGTTGATGACTTTAACATATCCCTTGTCAGTCAATTCATATTCGGCCGTAGTGCAGTCACATCCTTTCTGGAATTTTTGCGGATAAGCCGCAATTTCATACCATTTTCCGGCATATTTTTCCAGATCAACTTTATCTACGGTGGCCAGCGGAGGATGGCTTTTGCATCCGAAAAGTGTCATCATCAAAACTGAAATTATAAATGTGTAGTTTAAGATTTTCATCGGGCAAACTGAGTTTTAAATTCCTGTTGTATTCAGGTTTCCAAGACTTATAGTCATTCTTTTTTTCTGTTCGGGGTGGTCGTCGTTATTGAGCCACATCGATACCTGGAGATGAAGATTGTAGATAGTAATATCCGTTTCCTTCGATTTGATTTTCCCGATTTTCAATACATCCGAATTGATAATGCCGGTATCGCGGCTGACATCCTTTCCAAACATGTAATCGGGTTGTTCGAGATACTGCGCATCGTGGTGCTGCTTAAAGTGGTAAATATTTTGAACGTCATCAATGGTTAACACCTGAAGGCTTTCCAGTCCTCCAATACTGGTAGTGAACCATGTATGTACGTGCTCGTCAATCAAACAGCGATTCAGTTCGTCTTTTATAAGGATGCGTGCATTGTTGATAATGGCTCTGCCATAATAGTTGTTATCAAAATAGTAAAGTTTATCGTAGGTGATGGCATAGCGTAGCGTGAGGCCTCCGATAATTTTCCGCAATTTAGGGAACATGTTAAACGAATTATACACACGCAGTACAATGGCCAGACTGGTGGCAAAAAGCAGAGCATGCAACGGAGTGTCCAGAATCAGGAAACCACCATCACCACTACTGATAAAGCGCTTTTGAAAATCCTCCTCACTGTATTCCTGGAAAATATAAGGGTGATCAGTCAGGCAGGCTTTTGCGCTCATCTCAAACATTTTCTTAAAAAGAAAAGGGATAAGCGTTTGCTCAAACTCCCCGTAAGAACTGTATTGATAGATGTCGATACCCAACACTGCGTTGTTCGGGATTTTTTTGTAGTCGATATATTTCTGCAGTTCGTAATAAAGATCATAATCGTCGGGGATGATATTGGTTTTTTCAAACACCACCCGCTTATCATGCTCCAGTAATAACTTACTGATTTCCTCGTTGCTTAACTGTTTAATGGTCTTAATCATATTTGGAACGTTTGAAGCTATAAAAGTAATACATTTAACGCTCTCTGCCATACGCAATGGTTTTCAAGCTAATGCAGAGCCATTATTTTGTTACTTTTGCTTTTAATTCACTATGGAAAAGTCATCGCGAAAGCACATTCTTTTTCTGGCCCGCTGGTATCCGCACCGCTACGACCCGATGTTTGGGTTGTTCGTGGAACGTCATGCACGGGCTGCGGCAATCTGTAATGATGTTTCTGTAGTTTATGTTCATGCCGATACCTCTATTCAGAAGCCTTTTTTCGAAGAGCATCACGAAGAACACTTCCGTGAGATAAGATATTACTATCCTGTAAAAAATGGATTAGGCAGGTTGATGAGTCCGTGGCGATTTTTCAAGGTTGTTAGTAAAGCTTACCAAAAGCTTTTAAGTATTGATGGGAAACCCGATGTAGTGCATGTCAATATTCTTACCAGGATGGGGGCTTTTGCCTGGTGGCTGAAACAGAGAGAGGAAATTCCTTATGTGATCACGGAGCATTGGTCGCGCTATCAGCCACAGCATAATAATTTTAAAGGCTTTTTCAGGAAATGGCTCACTCGCAAGGTGGTGAAAAATGCGTCTGCTGTGAGCCCGGTTTCAGCCGATTTACAGAAAGCTATGGAAAATCATGGCTTGAAGAATCCGAATTACAGGGTTATTCCAAACGTGGTGGATGTCGATTTTTTCCATCCTGATAAAGAGAAGAAGGCAAGTGATAAAACGGTTTTTATTCACTTGTCGTGCATGGAAGAGCGCTCGAAAAACATGTCGGGAATATTGATTGCGGTGAAGGATTTGGCTTCGAAGCGCGATGATTTTATTCTTTACATGGTGGGAGAGGGGATCGATTTAGAAGCAACCATCCAAAAGGCCGAAGATTTGGGATTGAAAGACAAGGTGGTGTTTTTTACAGGGCTGAAGGAAGGTAAGCAATTGCTGAAGCTGATGCAGCGCGCGGATGCCATGCTGCTTTTCAGCAGATACGAGAACCTTCCGGTGGTTATCCTCGAAGCATTTGCATGTGGCATGCCCGTCATTTCTTCGGATGTTGGCGGTATCAGCGAGCACCTGAACAATGAAAGGGGCATCCTGGTGAAGCCACTCGATGAGCAGGCTTTGACCGGGGCGATGAACAAAATGATTGAATCCAAAGACGATTACAATTCAAAAAGCATCAGGCAGTATGCTACCGCCCATTTTAGTATGGAAGTAATAGGAAAGCAGTTTGATAAGATTTATTCTGAAGCAATATCCGGGAAATGATTAAGAAAATTGCAGGCACAGCCATCACCAGGGTCATCAATGCGGTTTTGATGCTAGCAGTGTTGTCGGTGGCTACAAACAACCTTGGCGACAGCAATTACGGTGAGGTCTCGCTAATCATGCTGGCCATCACCATCATCGGATTGGTGAATCACTTTGTGGGGGGCGGCGGCCTGATTTACTACGTGCCGCGCAAACCTTTGTTTTTACTGGTGGTGCCGGCTTACTTCTGGGCTTTTTTGTCCGCAGCAGCGGGATCAACACTCTTGAGTATTTTCGGAAAAATTCCCGAAGGCTTTACCTATCACGTGCTTTTTTTGGCTTTGTTTCAATCGCTGGCTTCCATAAACCAAAATATCATGCTCGGAAAAGAGCGGGTGGGGCAGTTCAATGCGGTTTCGCTGGTTCAGTTCGGACTGTTGTTTGCCGCCTTGGTTTACCTGGTTCACTTCAGGGGAGAGTCAGAGGTGCTGACTTATGTCAAAGCCCTTTATGCGGCTTACATAGGTGCATTCCTGCTGAGTATGGTGCTGGTTTATCGCGAGGTAAAGATGGCTGACCTGCAGGATGCCGGTGATGCGGTGGCAAAAATGCTGAACTACGGATGGAGGGCGCAGCTGGCCAATGTGTTGCAGTTTCTTAACTACCGCGTAAACTGGTATATTCTGGAAGCCTTTTTCAATAAAGCCATGCTGGGGGTTTTCAGCGCCGGCACGCAACTATCCGAGGGAATGTGGATTGTAGGGAAAAGTGTTTCGATGGTGCAGTTTTCCAAAACGGTTAACACCACAGACAAAGAATACGTCAGGATGCTTGCTGTGAACCTGGTGAAGCTCACTTTTGTGCTCACGGCCCTCATTCTTCTGGTCGTCATGCTCATCCCTTCAGGCTGGTTTGTGTACTTTCTCGGGGAAGACTTTGAGGAAGTGAAGATGGTCATTTTTACGCTGGCTCCCGGAATCGTGATCGTTCCCTGCTCCATGATTTTGAGTGCCTATTTTTCGGGCACCGGCAAACCACACATCGGGGCTATAGGTTCGGGCATCGGGCTGGTGGCCACCCTGGGCATCGGACTGGCGATTATTCCCGTCTACGGGCTGTGGGCCGCAGGAGTGGCGTCGTCCATCACTTATTCTATCTCTGCCGTTTATCTTTTTAATCGCTTTGTCAGGATTTCCGGGAGCAAGATGTCTGATTTTTATCCGAAAAAGGAAGACATGCGCTTTATCAGGAGAGAACTGAAGGCTTTGAAAAAATGAACAAAACGATTGTTTTTCGCTTTCAAAAGCGTCAGATAACAAAAAACCAAAATGACTTTTTCAGATAAAACCAAAGGATACTTTTTCATTGTGTTGGGTATCCTGGCCAATTCAAACGTATATATTTTTAGCAAGGCAGCCTTAAATGAAGTCCACATCAGCCAGTTCGGGTTTTATTGGTTTGGTATCGGGCTGTTCTGGAATTTGGTTTATGCGCTGAAGACCTGCAAGTGGAGCACTTTCAGGTACCTGCCCGTTCGCTCCGCCTTGGTTTTGCTCATGGTTGCTTTGCTCGAGCTGGTCGGGGTCACCGCTTTCTTCACATCCATCAAAATCATCGAAAACCCTGCGGTGGTTTCCTTCATAGGAAATGTCGGGCCCTTTTTTACGGCCACACTGGGTATACTTCTGCTCAAAGAGTCCTTTAACAGGAAGGAAGTTATCGGGATGGGGTTGGTGCTCATCGGGGCTTTTATTATCAGCTACAAAGGCGAGACGTCCATCCGTGATTTGTTTATCGACGGAGCGGAGTACGCCATACTTTCGGCTTTTTTGTTTGCGGTTTCCACCATTGTTTCTAAGAAGCAAATCAAGAAACTTCCGCCACCGCTGCAGTCTTTCAGCCGGACCTTGATTCTTTTTATTTTCGCTTTCGCGATGATGCTGCATTTCAACAAAGGTTTTTCTATCCCTCAAAATGCGTTGCTGAACATCACCATCGGCTCGATAGTGGGTCCGTTTTTAACGATTTTCGCCAAATACAATGCGCTGAAATACACCGAAGCGGGTCGCATATCTGTGTTGGGATCCACCAAGGGATTGGTGGTTATGGTTTTTGCATTTATCTATTTCGGAAGCCTGCCCGTGTTGCACCAAATCTACGGAGGCATCATTTCTGTAATTGGCGTTTTTCTGATATCTTTGGGACGCAGTAATGTTTTCAGGAAAAAGAAAAAGGATCGTGGTTGAACTTGATTGGAGGTTGATATGAGAATACTTCTTACGCTAACATTATTAATGACGCTGAGCTTGGGTTTTGCGCAGCAGGATCTCTGCCTCTCTGACGATGAGATTGCACTGGGAAACCTGATCAACAACATGCGGACTTCGAACGACCTGAGTGTATTGCCGTTTTCAGCCTCACTGACTTATGTGGCCGATGTTCACGTCAAAGACCTTTACCTGAATTATGATCGCAAAAGCGGTTGCAGCTTGCTTTCGTGGTCAGATAACGGAAGATGGACCTCTTGCTGTGTGGATGATGAAGACCTTGAATGTATGCAGGACAAGCCTTTCGAGTTGACTGATTATAAGAGTAAAGGCTACGAGCTGTTTTTCTTTGCGAACACCGATGTTACTTCCGGACTTGCATTTAATGCCTGGCGAGAGACCGCTGCAGCAAAAGACCTCATCCTGCAAAAGGGAAACTACAGCAAGAAGCAGTGGAACGCGATGGGGGTGGCTATTTTCGAAGGCTTTGTAAGCGTATGGTTTGGCGAGCTGATGGATGAGGCGGGCGAGCCACTTACCTGTGATGAGGCTGCACGCCAACCCGAAAAGGCGCAGCAGGTGGCATCAAAAGATATTGAAAAGAACCCGGAAGGATACTATGTGGTGGTTGCAAGCCGCAAGAGAAAAAAAGACGCTGAAAAAGAGGTTGAAAACCGTCAGGGGTCAGAGCACCAATATCATATAATTGAGAGTGGCGACAACTACCGCGTGGTTACCGGACCCTTCTCCGGCTACAGCCAGGCGCTTATTGTAAAACAGAAATTGTCCGGCGGGAACAATAAGCCCTGGATTTGGAATGCAGATGAAAAATAGTGCCGGGCTGTATCTCATAAACGCAGCTATAATAACCTTATTTTTAAAGTTCTTTAACCTTAGTAATCAAGTGATATCCTAAAAAATATCAAACCTTATTACCTTATTCATTGGCAGCTAATCAATAAGGGATTTTGATGAGCGCATAAGCGAGTGACCTTTTCGTTTTATTGATGAAAGTGTTATCCCGACGAACAGATAGCATTAATCCGACAGACAGAATGCATTAATCTGACAGACAGATAGCCTTAATCTGACAGACAGATAGCGTTAATCTGGCGGACAGATAGCCTTGATCTGACGGACAGATAGCTCGGATCTAACTGCCGGAAAGCCTGAATCGAAGTGTGAAGCGAGCCTTATTATGCCTCACACAGATTGCGATGGCTTCCCATATGCCAATAAAACAGTACTTTATGTAAATGCAGCCAAACTGAGAAAGGAATATACGCCATACAGATCAACGTCTTATCATGAATGGATTTTATATTACCAGAGCCAAAAAGAGTTACTGCCACAAGAAATGATGTTCAAAAGAGAATAACAATTTAATGCCGAATTACTGTGATTCCTGAAGAAATCTTTTTACTTTAGTGCCAACTAATTGTGAAACTATGAACCTCATTCCATTTAAAGTCACAGATTTTCTTCCGGTCAGCATCGGGCAACCACGCGAGTACCGGATCAAGTCGAGCATGGCCACCCAGGAGCTCGAAACGCTCTTCGACCAGGCCGACGACCTGCTCAACCAGCGCCTCGACAACCTGATGAAAATCTTCGTCAACCGCGACCCGAACTTCTACTACGGATACCTGAAGGCACGGATGATTGTGGATTACTAGGAAAAATGGAATTAGGAAAAGGGAAAAGGTGTGTTTTACATGCCGATATTTTATAATAAACACACCTTTTAGAAAACGTAAAGTAGAAATAAAAACAATTGTATTTTAATTAGATGTTACAAGCAAGCCGAAGAAGCAACCAGCAACAGGATAAAACATAAAATTTTTACTGCATAAAGACAAAGAAAGAATTGGAAAAGCCGGTCTATCCCGATTAAACCATACCGACCCGCTCGCTTTGTATGTAAGGAATTTAGTATTTTGACAGGAAATTTGATTATGATATGATTTCAAAAAAGGATTTATCAGAACAAGACATACGGACTAAATATATTACCCCTGCGATTGAAAAAGCCGGATGGGATAAGATGACACAACTTGGTGAAGATGTTGCACTGACTGATGGAAAAATATTTATCCGTGGGCAACTATTTGCTCGTGGAAAAATAAAACGAGCTGATTATGTTTTGTACTATAAACCCAATATTCCTGTTGCAATCATTGAAGCAAAGGACAACAAACATACAGTAAGACAAGGAATTCAACAAGCATTGGGATATCGTGAATTATTACAGGATGT
>JASMTJ010000456.1:0-15118 GCA_041694335.1 Bacteroidales bacterium | reverse complement strand
GCAAAAATACCGAGCGTGATAGCGGATATTATCACCAGACTCCGCATCTTATTGCGCCAAATATTTCTCCATGCTACTGCTATAATCATAATTTTATGGTTTTAAGCGCGTAATGCATTTATTTCTTTCATCGTAAAAATCTTTGTTACAGGATAAATAGCTACCACCAAAGTGATGATGAATACAATAATCGCCTGCACATAAAAAATCCTTGGTTCAGACGAGAAGTACATGAAGGGTTCCCATCCGTAACTCTCCATCACTTCGGCCGTTTGACCCTGCAACGGAATCGGATTATTGACATAGTAGCCAACGATGGGAATGCTTCCAAGAATTCCTGTTAAAGTCCCCAGCAAGCCAATAAAGAAGGTTTCAATAATGATGACTGCCGCCAGTTTAAGCCTTTTCATTCCCACGGCCATCATTACGCCAAGTTCGCGGCGGCGCTCGGCAATCATCATCATAATTGTACCCAAAATCCCGAAAAGGATAATCATGTAGAGGATTGCCATGAAAATATATCCACCGGCGCGGTCGCTTTCAATTTGCTGTACCATGGCAGGCATCATTTCTTTCCAATTCATGATGGTGTAATTTTCAGGGAGGATTTGGCTCAGACTTTGCTGTACCTCGCCCAGCCTGTCGTTATCCTTAATCATGACAGAAACTGAAGTGAGTAATCCGGGCGCATTAAAAAACTCCTGTGCGACCTTCAGCGGCATATAAACCATCGTCTTGTTCAGTTCCTGCGAAGGGAAGTCTACGATGCCAATAACCTTAAACAGTCCGGCGGCAGTGGCGTAGCGATAGCCTTGGCCTGTCAGTGTAATGGTATCATTAATGCCCAGCCCGAGGTTTTCGGCCAGCAGAGAACCGACGATTACGCCCCGGTCTTCCTGCTTCAGGTACCTGCCCTTGTCGATGTTGCTGGTGATATTGGTGACCCGCTTTTCCATTTCAGGATTAATACCGACTACTTGTGCAACTTTTGTGGCACTTTCTTTCGATGCCAGTGCGAAATACTCCAGGCGCGGAGTGATATTGCTCACCAAGCTGCTGCCGGTAATTTTGCTGAACAGCTCTTCATCGTAGTTAATGTGATGTTCCAGTGTTTTTTCCTCCCAGTATTCCTGGTGTTGTACTTGCAGGTAACCGGTATAGAAGCGTACGGAATTTTTGACGTTGCTGTCGTATGAGCCTTCCTGCATGGAGTTCATCACGGCCGAGAAGATAACCCCGAAAAAGACGGAGGCGGCAGTGATGAGCGTCCGGCGCTTGTTGCGCCACAGGTTGCGCCATGCGATGATTGCAATGGTTTTCATAAACGTATCTTTTTAAATTCTGTGATTTAATGAAGTCTTTTCATTCGCTGTTGCGAGAAGAAGGACTCTTTAATATCGACATTAAAATCCATTTCCACATACTCGAGAATGGTTTTATTTCCCGGCTCATCAGCCGGTGCAATGGTCATAGTGGCCGGTAGTTTGCGATCATCCAGTGTTTTTATGTTTGAGCCTGTCATGGTTTGCACCAAATCGCCAAACTCATCATAATAATCTGCCTTAAGCTGATAGAAGTTTTCTTTTGAAACCCATAACAGTATTTTGTCCCAAACCACTACCGCTTCAGGTTTTGGAGTGAGTTCGATTTTGTAGCATTCAAAACCATCCAATTCTTCAGATCCGATGATAGTTTTATCATAATCCTTCACGATGGAAGATTCCTGCATCAGGTCGTCGTTAGTGAAGTCGGAGCCCATCCACGATTGCATCATCATGCTTGGAGGAAGTTTAATCATCCGCTCAATAGAGGGCAGCCATTGCCACATTTCATTTTCCCTTTTCAGGAAGGCCTGGCCCTTTTCCTTGGCCGGAGCAGTGATGTAAACCATAAAATACTCCGTTCCCAGCGACCAGCTTTTCATTTCGATAGTACGTTCCCATTTGGGGCGGACGATGCTCATCCGCATGATGCCTTCACTGGACTCTCCGCGGAATTTTTGATCTGCTTTTTCCACAACCTGTTCGGCAGTTAATTCCTGACCTTGCGCCTCTTTATTAATGGCGGCCAAGGAAAAAGTCAGTATCAATAAGCTGCTTAAAATCAGATGTCTTGTTTTCATTACTTTTTATTTTTTGGTTTTATACAGAATTGATCAATCACTATTTTTTCAATATCGTCGATTGGAAAATTATCCGGATCTGCAATATAATTCATCGAAACCCCATCGATCAAGGCTCCGATGTAACGTGTCCAGACTTCTGGTTTTTCATACCCTTGTCGTCTGAAAAAGTCGGTGGTTTTTGCCAGAATGGGTTCAGCAATTTCCATAACGCGCTTTTCTATCAGCTTCATTACATTTGGCTGGAACAAGAGCATGAAATAGAGCCGCCAGAACTCGGGATTCTTTTTGACCATGCTGAACGATTCATGGATAAAATATTTGAGTTCATCCGTTTCGAGCACGCCATCTTTATTCGGGTCGAATAATTTTAACATCATGTCTATCTGCTCAAAAACGATTTCCTTAAGTAATTCTTCTTTGCTGTCGAAATAGTTGTAAAGTAAACCTTTCGAGATGGCGGCTTCTTTTGCTATTTTACTGATGGAAGTATTTTCATATCCGTTTAAGGCAAACAGCTCAAGCGCAGTGGCTTTGATGAGTTTAGTTTTGCTTTGCCGGATTTCTTCAAACTGTTCTTCACTTTTCGGACTCATACTTCTTTATTTTTTGATTGAACGGTCGGTCAAAAGCAGATCAGTTTTTAATTCAACGCAAGTAAATTGGAAAAAAAGTTGAAAAAATTAATATTGGGATTATTTATAGGGTGGGGATTAATTGTAAAGAAATTTATACTTTAGCATGCTTAACAATAAGATACATCACATGAATCCTGAAGACAGAAAGAAAATTTTGCAAAAAGCTAAAGAGTTTTTTAGGAATGAAATCGTTGATTCGCACATTAACAAAGCATGTGAAACAGCCGTACAGCTTAAAAACTATAATGTTAACCCTTTTTTGCTTAGCTACTTATCAAATTTCTTAACAGGTCAAAAAACATCTAAGGGAATGGCAAAAGCTTTGATTTATCCTCGTTTGTTAGGGACTTCTGTTAATACCATTTTCGGAAGTAAATTCCAAAAACTTACAAGTGTGATTTTTGAGGGTTTGGGTTCAACAACTTCTGGAATAGATATTGAATTTGTTGATTTCAAGGATGGCAGAAAAAAATATTGCCAGTTAAAATCAGGGCCAAATACAATAAATCACGATGATGTCACTACCATCAAAGGGCACTTTAAAAGTATTCGTAATCTGGCAAAAACCAATGCCATTGATATAAACTACAATGATTTAATTGTAGGTGTGCTGTATGGTGAAGAGAATGAACTGAGCATGCACTACAAGAGAATTGACAAAGACTATCCTGTTTATATAGGAAAAGAGTTTTGGTACAGGTTAACTGGTGATGAAGACTTTTATGAAGAACTCATCACTGCTGTTGGTGAAGTGGCAGTTGAGGTGGATGGTACAAAAGTTCTAAGAAAAACCATAGACAATCTATCTAAGCAGCTGCAAGAAAAGTATTTTGATTAGCGTACAGATTTGATATAATTATTGTAAAACTTTACAATTGAATATCCAATCTCTTTTGCAAGATTTACAGGTACTGCATTCCCGATTTGTTTGTACTGTTGTGATACAGAACCTTTAAAAACCCAATCATCCGGGAAAGTTTGAATTCTGGCGTATTCCCTTACGGTAAATGGTCTTGTTTGCTCCGGATGGCACCTTTCTGTTTGTTTTTGGGCCGGACTGCATGTCAATGTAAGACTTGGCTCTTCCCAACTCATTCTTCGCGCCATACCGGTTTTACCTCCGCCAAGATAAAAGCTTTTGCCCATATAGTCTTTCTGAATTTCAATTGGTAAATCTCTCCAATACCCACCTTCAGGCACCATGTCAATAACTTCGCGTTTTTTATCTGGATATTTTTGTCCGGGCGATTCCGGTACATCGGTATCGTACAGTTCCCCTTTTTTTAATGCATCTTTGAGATTGTAGATTTTCTTGTACGGTTTCGGAAAGTCAAATAAGTTTTTATTGATGTCCTTTCGAATACCAACTATAAGCACACGTTCACGTTTTTGTGGCACTTTATAAAAGATTGCTTTTAACAACCGCGGGGGCAAAGTGTTGTATCCAATTTCGTCAAGAATAGATACCATACCATTTATAGTGTTTCCGCTGTCATGATTTAGCAGGCCTCTTACGTTTTCGGCCACACAAATGGGCGGCATTGTATCTTTTACAACCCTGGCAAATTCATAAAAAAGAGTTCCTCGTGCATCTTTGAGCCCTAATTTTTTTCCAGCATAACTAAATGATTGACATGGAAACCCTCCAGTTACTAAATCGACTTTCCCTTTGTAATCCTTAAAACTAACGTTTTTGATATCGGCTTCTATAACATTCCATTTGGGCCTGTTTGCTTTCAAGGTTTCTGATGCCCAGTGATCAATTTCATTCAATGCAACACAATTAATTCCGGCCTTTTCCAGGCCAAGGGCTAAACCACCAGCACCTGCAAACAATTCGATGGCATTAATTTTTTCTAATGGTTCAGCGTAATTATCAATTTCTTCCTGACTGAAAAGAAAATCCAGATTGTCGAAGATTTTTAATTGATCTTTGGAGTAAACCCGGTAATTACTCATGGGTTCCCTTACTGCGGAAAGCTTTCCGTTCTTGTCCCAACGCCTTAAGGTTTCTTTGCTTACGGATAATAAATCGGCTACTTCTGAGATTGTATAATATTCTTTCATATACCCAAATTACACAAGGTTATACATGGTTACAAAACTATTGCTTTCGATTATATTTTGCAAGAACTTTGTAAAAATTAATTCAACTATGGACAGATACTATGAAAACAGTCCTATTAAAGTGCCTCGCTTTGAAGAAGCTAACGGTTTTTACACTACTCCGGATCGTTCAAAGTTAATGTCGAGAATTAAATCTAAAAACACCAAGCCCGAACAAATACTTAGAAAGGCACTTTGGCATTCCGGAATAAGGTACAGGAAAAATGTAAAAAGTATGAAAGGATCGCCCGATATAGTTATTACGAAGCACAGAGTCATCATCTTTGTGGATGGAGAGTTTTGGCATGGTTATAAATGGCATGAAAAAAGAAAGAAAATAAAATCAAACCGTGGTTTTTGGATTCCAAAGATTGAAAGAAATATTCAAAGGGATATAGAAACAAGCAAGTACTACGAGTCAAAAGGGTGGACTGTCCTGAGATTTTGGGAGCACGAGATAAAGAAAAGACTTGACACTTGTTTAAGCGATGTTTTCGAGGTGATACTGAATAGCAATTAGTTTTTTGTTCAAGATATATTCAAATGCCTTCCAAACTTCGTTTTGTTTTTTTGAACGAAATACTCGAGATTCCTTAATTTAGCCGTGAAATATTTGCTGATGAAAGAAAGAAGTATCCCGGAATCACTTTACAGTTTAGTGCAGAGCTATTTTGAAACGGATAGTTTTTCTGTTTTGCCTGTTGTGCGGAGTGGCTCACCGCGCCAGTATTACCGTATCCAAGCTAATGATAATACTATAATTGGGGCTCATAGCGAAAATATTGCTGAGAACAAGGCTTTCTTTTCTTTTCAGCATCACTTTCAAGCCAAAGGACTAAGAGTGCCCGAAATTTTTGCCATTCATCCGCACAAAAAATCGTGGCTATTGGAAGATCTGGGTAATACTTCGCTTTATGATTTGATTCCTGATGAAGGGGTGAAGCCTGAAAACGAAAGCCTCATCCTAAAATATGAGCAGGTATTGAAGGATTTGGCTGACTTCCAGACAAAGGGTCACAAGGGGCTGGATTACTCGGCGGCATATCCCAGGGCAAGCTTTGATGAACGGGCGGTTTTATGGGATTTGAATTATTTCAAATACTACTTTTTAAAACTGTTTACCGAAGATTTTGACGAGGATATTCTTCAGGATGGCTTTGATAGGCTCATACAGAAAGCGATGAAACCCTCCGGTGATTTTTTCATGTACCGCGATTTTCAGTCGAGAAACATCATGATCAAGGATGATGTTCCTTACTATATCGATTTTCAGGGAGGTAGAAAAGGACCATTGGCCTATGATGTGGTTTCTCTTCTTTATCAGTCGAGAGCTGCCATTGATGAGGAGGTCAGGAACCGGCTGATGAATTTTTATTTTGATGTCATTTCCACGAAAGTGAATATGGTGAAGGCAGACTTTTTAAGAGAGGTTAAACTTTTTGCCTTTATCAGGATTTTGCAGGTTTTGGGAGCCTATGGCTTTCGGGGCAAAATTCAGGACCGGCCACTCTTCCTGAAAAGCATCCCAAAATCTATTGAATACCTCCAGAACCTGCTTCCGGAAATTGAGCAGGAGTATGAATTGTACGCTTTCTCCTCCATCCTGAAAAAGATGATTCTATCGTTCGACCAGCAGCAACCTTCGCCTCGCAGCCCGGACCTTACTGTCAAAGTGGTGAGCTTTTCTTTTCTTAAAGGAGGACTGCCCGCCGATTCGTGGGGGAATGGTGGAGGGCATGTGTTTGACTGCCGCGCGTTACCTAACCCCGGAAGGCATGAAAAGTACAAGCAACTGACAGGTCTGGATGTTGAAGTGAAATCTTTCTTGGGCGCGCGCGAAGAGGTAGATGTTTTTGTGTCGAATGCTTATAAGATTGTGTCACAAAGTATTGATAATTATGTGGAAAGAGGCTTTGAACATCTGATGATTAGTTTTGGTTGTACCGGAGGACAACATCGATCGGTTTATTGCGCCGAAAGAGTTGCCTCGGAAATCAGGCGGAATTATAATGTAAACGTGCAAATTGTACACTATCAAAAAGAGTTAGGTTACTGAAATGGGAAAAAAGAGGTGCAAAGAAAAAGATCATAAAAAAGTGGAAAACCCAAAGTTTGAATGCAAGAAATGTGGCGGGCTTTCCAGGAAAGAAAAGAAACTCTGTAAAGCTAAAAAGATCTGATGACAAGTCTTGAGAAAATTAACACAGACCCTTACAAAAGTCGCGCTGATATTATTGAGAAGACAGCCAACCAGGTGATAAAAGATTTTGCCACTTTCGGACTGGAGGTGCATTTCTCGGGAAACGCTGCAATGGCTTATGATGAACTTTCTGATCAACTTTTCGGGCATATTGCTGTGATGGTGGAAAACCATATTGAGAAGCTGCAGGCACTGCTTTACCATATCGATGTTAACGAAAAAGCTATCCGCAGAGCGCAGGAGGAACATCCGGACTGGAGTTATTCGGAGCTTGTTACCGAAATGATTCTTTACCGAGAGTTGAAAAAGGTAGCTATCCGCGAATACATTAAAGAAAACCCTGACTGGATAAACCAATAAGCATGAAAGCAATGATTTTTGCCGCCGGGCTCGGAACGCGGCTCCGGCCTCTCACCAATAACATTCCAAAGGCTTTGGTTCCTTTAAAGCAAAAGCCATTGCTTCAGCATTCTATTGATGTTTTGAAGGATGCAGGGGTGGACGAAATTATTATCAATGTCCATCATTTCGCCGGAAAAGTGGAGCGATTCATCCGGGAATCTGATCTTGGAATCAATATTGAAATTTCTGATGAAAGAGATCGTCTGCTGGATACCGGTGGCGGGCTGAAAAAGGCAAGTTGGTTTTTCGATGGTGATGAGCCTTTTGTTTTGCTGAACACAGATATCCTTACCAATCTCGATTTTAGAGCAATGCTTGATTATCACAAGAAGCAGCAGGCTTTGGTTACCCTTGCCGTAAGAAATGAATACCGCGACAGGCATTTGCTTTTGGATAAAAAAATGCAACTTGCGGGTAAAGGAGCCGACTCTAGTAACACGCAGGAACTTGTGAGGCCTGAAGAGCAGCTTTCTAAATATCGTTTTAGCGGAGTGCATATCATTTCACCACAGGTTTTTGAATTATTTCCGGAAGAAGAGCGTTTTCCCATATTGAAGTGGTATCTTTCACTGGCTAAAAACCATCCTGTTAAAGGGTTTGATCATTCTTCTGATTTCTGGATGGACCTGGGCAAACCCGAGAATCTTGCTGCTGCCGAAGCGATTTTCGATAAGGTTTTTTCCTGATTATTCTTGCTCGTTTTCCTGAATCCTTACCTTTGTAGGAAACCATACATCTAAAAACGTTGAAATCTTTTCTTGATCAAGTAGCTGAAAAAATCCTGGAGAAGCATCCTCATCCCGAAAAGGCATGTGTTGTGCTGCCAAGTCGCCGCGCCGGCGTTTTTCTGAAAAAGAGTATTGCCGCAGAGGCCAGTAAGAGCATGATGATGCCAACCATTTGCTCGATGCAGGATTATGTGTTGAACACAACAGGCCTCCGGCTGGCCGATTCCATAACTTTAACTTTTGAGCTTTATGAAGTGCATAAAGAAATTAAGAAGGAACACGCTGAGCCCTTTAAGGATTTCCTGAAATATGCCACAACCATTATCCATGATTTTAACGATATTGATCTGCACCTGATAGAACCTTCGGAGGCGTTTAAGTTTCTTCGGAATGTTAGTCAGTTAACTATCTGGCAACCCGGAGAAAGCGAGAAGAATGATTATCAGAAAAAATACCTGGATTTTTTTGAATCGCTCGAAGACTATTACCTTAAATTCAGAGATAGACTTCTTAAGAAGAAAATGGTTTATCAAGGGTTGGCCTTCAGAGAGCTGGCTCAAAATGCAAATTTACAGGCCGGGAAATGGGATAAGGTTTACTTTACGGGGTTTAATTTTTTTACTCCTTCGGAGGAGAAGATTGTAGATAACCTTGTAAGCGAACAACAGGCGGAGCTCATCTGGGATATCGATCGTTTTTACTTCGATGACAAGGCTCATGAAGCCGGAAAAAGCCTGCGCCGGCTCACAAAAAAGTGGCCCGCCTTCACCGATTTCCACTCTGAGAACCTGATTCAAACAGCGAAAACCATTACCGTTACCGGCGCTCCGGGGGGCGTGTCGCAGGTGAAAGAAGCCGGGAATATCCTGAAAAAGTATGACGAAGATGATGAGGTGGCTGTAGTGCTTGCCGATGAGTCGCTGCTTGAGCCGCTGATAAATTCCATTCCCGAAAATATTTCGAAATTCAATATCACGATGGGCCTGGCGCTTGAAAACACGATGCTGTTTTCGCTTTTCAGCGCTTTGTTCAGGCTTCATACGGCGCCATACGGACATGAAAACACCAAAGGCAGCAGTGCAGGCGTGCAGTTCTATTTTAAAGATGTGTTAAGGGTTTTGTCGCATCCGGCCGTTACAAAACTCTTCGAAAGCCGCCATAAAAGATTTAGCCTTTCCGGGAAATCTCCCGTGAAAATGATTCAAGAGAAAGATAAAGCATTTTACTCGCAGCAGGACCTGAGGGGTTTGTTCAGGGATATCGGAATTGAAGCTTTCGATGACTATGCTTTTTTGTGGGAAGATTGGGAGCAAAAAACAGACAAGGCGATCAACTGCTTTCTGCGTTTTCTGGATATGCTTTTAGACGAAACTACTGTGCCGGAAGAAACTAATCTATTGCTGAAAGAGTATGCTTTACGTTTCCAGACGGTGATTCAAAAGATCAATCATTTACAAAAAGCTTACGGCACCCTTGAGGATACAGATATTTTCTGGCGGCTGTTCAGGCAGCTGACTTCGCGTGAGGAGGTTAGCTTCAGGGGCGAGCCCCTTAAAGGGATCCAGGTGATGGGGATGCTCGAAACCCGTTTGCTCGACTTTAAAAACGTAATTCTTCTTTCGGTGAATGAGGAATTTGTGCCCGGCAACAGCGATGATGTTACCTTTATCCCGTTTGAGATGAGGCTTTACTATAAGCTGCCGATGAAATCGGAAAAAGCCGGAATTTATGCGTATCATTTTTATCATCTGCTTCAGCGGTCAGAAAACATCCATTTGCTTTACAACAATCATCCCGAAGGAGTCAGCAGCAATGAAGTCAGCCGCTTTGTAAAACAAATAAAATATGAGCTGGCCCATGCAAACCGGCAACTGAACGTTGTTGAGCGTGTTGTTTCTGTAAGCCCCGATTTATCAGAAAATGATTATGCGATTAGTGTGAGGAAATCTCCGGCACTCATGGAAAGGCTCAAGGAAAAAGCCAAATCAGGCTTTTCTGCAACTTCCCTCAATAAATACCGGCAATGTTCGCTGAAGTTTTATTTCGAAGATATCCTGGGAGTCAGTGAGCAGGAAGAGGTGGAAGAAACTATCGAAGCCAGAACTTTAGGAAATGTAGTGCATCAGGTTCTCGAAAACTTTTATAAACCCAACAGCGGCGATTATCCGCTAAAATCAGACTTTATCGGGAAACTGAAAAAGCGGGTTCCGGAAGAGCTGGATAAAACCTTTAAGGAATTGTATTCAGGTAACTCATTTGCGCAGGGCAAGAACCTTTTGATTTCAAAGCTGGCAGAACACTGGGTTAACAGTTTCCTGGAAAAGGAACTTGTCTTTGCCTTGAATGCAGAGAAAAGTCAAAAAGAGTATTTTTTCAAGGATTCAGAGCTTTATATCGAGAAAGTGCTGAATCTAAGTGACCACCTTCCGGTAAAGTTTAAAGGTCACATCGACCGGGTGGATCGTGTGGATAATGTCACCCGGATTATCGACTACAAAACCGGGAATGTCAATCCTTCGAAGCTGACAGTGAAAGATATGGAAGACTTTTTTAGCCGGACTGATAATAAGGAAGCCTTCCAGTTGCTTTTTTATCAGTGGCTTTATCAGTTAAGCTCACACTACGATAAAGGTAATGTGGAGCCGGCCATTATTTCTTTTCCGGCGTTACAGCAGGGCGTGATGAGTCTCAAAAATGCAGCTTATGATTCTTCCGGACTTATCGCTTCTTTTGAAGAGCATCTGATGAGGTTGGTGAGTGATATTTTCGATGATCAAACACCCTTTTCCCAAACTGAAGATATTTCGCTTTGCCGCTTTTGCGATTTCAAAAGCACCTGCAACAGATATTCCTGATCACGCATATTGTTATTGGGATAAATTTGTATCTTGCGTTCTAAATAAATTCGAAGAAAGATGGGGGAAACTAATTACTCTGACAAGTTTAATATTCTTATCGTTGACGACAGACCGGAAAACCTGCTTACACTTGAAAACATGCTTGACAGTCCTGAGCTGCATGTGGTCAAAGCATCCTCGGGTAACGAAGCTTTAGGGCTGATGCTTGAGCAGGATTTTGCACTGGTTTTGCTTGATGTGCAAATGCCGGTAATGGATGGATTTGAGGTGGCTGAGCTGATGCGCAGCAACGAAAAGACAAGGCATATTCCAATCATTTTTGTCACAGCCATCAGCACAGAAAGAAAGCATATTTTCCAGGGTTATGATGCCGGTGCGGTTGATTACCTCTACAAGCCACTTGACTTGGAGGTACTTAAAAGTAAAATCCATTCCTTCATAGCTTTTTTCAAGCATAAGCAGGAATTGCAACAGACCACCAACAAACTCGAGAAGACCGTGTCTGAACTGCACAAAGCCAAACAGATTGCTGAGGAAGCTACCAAAGCTAAAAGTTCTTTCCTTGCCAACATGAGTCACGAAATACGTACGCCCCTTAACGGGATAATCGGGATGGCCGACCTGATGATGCAGGACGAGCTGTCGGAGTTACAGAAAGAGCGATTGATTGATCTGAAAAATTCCGGAGAGTCTCTACTCGAAATCATTAATGAAATCCTAGATATCTCAAAGATTGAAGCTGAAAAACTGGAGCTTGAAGACGTAGAGTTTAACCTGAGGGAGCTGCTTGAGAAAGTTGTCAGGCTGCTTTCAGTGAAGACTTTGAAAACAGATATTGAGCTGGTGGCCTCCTTAACCCCCGATCTGCCGCAAAAGGTGGTTGGCGATCCCACAAGGCTGCGTCAGGTTTTAATTAACCTCCTTGGAAACGCAATTAAATTTACTAAGCAAGGAGAAATCGGAGTTCACATTATTAAACGAAAAGAAACCGAAGATCATATCAATCTTGAGTTTGCCGTTGAAGATACCGGTGTGGGAATTGCGAAAGAAAAACAGAGTAAGCTTTTCCAGTCATATGAGCAGGCTGATAAATCCACTACCCGTGAGTATGGCGGAACCGGTTTGGGCTTGCCGATTTCCAAGAAAATTGTTGATTTGATGGGCGGCGATTTGAAACTGAAAAGTACGGAAGGAAAAGGAAGCCGCTTTTACTTTGAAATAAAATTCAAGAAAAGCCCGGAAAGAGAAGAAGCATGTACCTTAAGTCATCAGACACAGAACAAAGATTTAAGATTCCTGGTAATTGATGACAATGAGACGTCTCAAAGAATTATCGGATACTACCTCGACCATTGGAATTTCAGTTATGATGCGGTTTCGGATCTGAAGAAAGCAAAGGATGCCATAGCTAACAATAACTATGATGTCATTTTTGTGGATACTGTTATGCCTGAATTTCCTGGCATAAAAGAGTTAAAGCAGTTCTACGATAAAACGCTTTCCAAATCCAATGCTCAGATTGTGATTATGCCTACCAGTAAGTCGGCAGTAAACATGTCGAAGTACCAGGAAATGGGCCTGAAATATCACATCTATAAACCGGTGCTTCAACAGGACATCAAGAAGGTTCTTGAAACCCTCTTTTCTGGTGATAAGGAAGAGAATAAAAAGAAACAGTCAGAAGAGAAAGCCGGAAATAATCATCAATTGAGAATCCTTCTTGCCGAAGATCAGAAAATTAACCGGAAGATTGTTTCAGGGCTGCTTTCGAAATACAAGTGGGAAATTATCGAGGCTGTTGATGGCCAGGAAGCTTTTGAGAAAGCCACCACCGATAGCTACGATCTTATTTTAATGGATGTGCAAATGCCACGAATGGACGGCTATGAGGCCACCCGGAAAATCCGCGAAAGCGAAGGGAACAGCAAACATACCCCCATTATTGCTATGACCGCTCACGCTATGAAAGGGGATAAGGAAAAGTGTCTGGCTGCCGGAATGGACCACTACCTGACCAAGCCTATCAACACTGCTGAAGTAGTAAAAATAATTAATGAGTACACTTCTTAATTGCTTTTAACAGTTTTCTCATGAATAAAAATGAATACCGTGATCCTCACATAAAGATATTTAATTTTAAGCTGACCCCCTATATCGGTGTTGGGAAAAGCCTTTTCCTGTGGTTTGTGGCAATATCTGTTTTGCCACTCATTATCGTCAGCTATATCAATTATCTGAATGCTTTTGAAGGCTTGACCATTGTAGCAGAAAAAACCCTGGTCAACTCTTCTCAATTGCGCGAGGAAAATCTGAACCTTTACTTCACCGAAATTGAAAAAGATTTAAACTTTTACAGTGATGTGGAGCAGAATAAGAAGCTGCTTGTCGATTTAAGGATGGATTTTCAGCAGTCTCAGCTTCCTCTAAAAGAGTACGTTCAGAGCGACAGTTACAAGCAAATTGTGAGTTCACAGAAAAACTATCTCAGCCGTTTTAATGCGATGCACCAATATTATGATGCTTATTTTATTGATGTGCAGGGGAATGTCTTGTTCTCGCTGAAGCAAAATAGTCTGTTCGCCACTAACGTGTACGATGGTGCTTACTCCAACTCGCAGACAGGCAAAACAATTCGGCAGATCCTCGAAACCGGAAGCATTCTTTTTTCAGATTTTGAAAAAGATCAAAGTTCTGATATCCCCATTTCTGGTGTTATTGGAAAACCTGTTTATGATGATCGGGGGAATATGCTTGGAATTTTTGCACTCAGAATTCTTGCCAGGGATATCAACGAGATGATGAGCCGGTCGGATGAGATTGGCGAGTCGGGCACTGCTTACATCATCGGTGAAGACCTCAGAATCCGCTCTTCTTCAGGTGCCGTGGGAGATTCATCCTTAATGAAAAAAAAGGTGACCCATGAAAAAGCCCTGGAGTGGCTTAACACCTACAGGTATATTCCTTCGGAGGTGGAAGGACTGGAGGCCGGAAGCCGAAAAATAATATCCACATACCGGGGAATCAACGGGGAATGGGTTTACGGCATCGCCCGAAGTGTTTCCAAGCTTGATGATTTTGGAGTGAACTGGGCAGTGATCGAGGAGCTCGAGCATAACGAGGCTTTTGCTTACACGCGCGAATTGTCAGGAACGGTGATCATTTCTTTGGTGATAACCTTGATCATCGTCGTTTTTCTATCGGTTTATATTACCCAACGTACCGTAAGTCCCATTAAAAAATTATCGGCATGGGCTAAGGAAGTTGCACACGGTCATCTTGTGAAGAAGGATATCTGGACTCCGCGAAATGAGGTGGGGGAGATGAAGGACACTTTTAACAACCTGGTGAGTTACATTGCTGATGTGAGTGAAGAAGCTCAACGCATTGCCAAAGGCGATTTTACGGGTAAACTTAAGCTACGCAGCAAAGAAGATGTTCTGGGATTATCGGTGAACCAGATGATTGATAGTTTCAGGGGAGTGGTAGAGCAAGCCAATACCATTGCCAAAGGGGATTACTCTGCAAGTGTAAAGCCCCGAAGCGACAAGGATACTCTCGGGCAGGCTTTAGAGAACATGACCAGAAAACTGCGCAAGTCGGCAAAGGAAATTCATGAGCAAGACTGGCTGAAGACAGGCGTAAGTGAACTAAATGCCCGGATGTCGGGGAAGAAGGAGTTGCAAGAGCTGGGGCGTGAGATCATTGAGTTTATGGCTTCGTATCTTGATGCTAAAGTAGGCCTCATATATGTCAGGCCTCAGAAAAAGCAATACCTGGAACTGGTGGAGAGTTATGCGCTAAGCGATAGCAGGTCGTCTTTTTTGAAGCGCGAAATTGGTGAGGGGCTGGTTGGTCAGGCCGCCGAAAGCCGAAAGCTGATTGCGGTGGAAAAGGTGATGGAGAAAGAGGCTGCTATAGACTACAACATCGAAACAGCGCAGCCAAAAGCATACCTTGTAGCGCCATACATATACGAAGGTGAACTTATTGGTGTGGTTCAGATTGGCAGCGATAAATCATTTACCGCCCTACAGAAGCAACTGTTCGAGATGACGATGAATAGT
>JASMTJ010000455.1:0-4426 GCA_041694335.1 Bacteroidales bacterium | reverse complement strand
AAAGCCATTCCGCGCGAAGCGTAATATTCCACGTAAGTGAAACCATTCGCCAGCGTATAAGCAAGCTGTGTGATGGGATTAGCACCGGCTTCAGCGATGTGGTATCCCGAGATGGATACCGAATAAAAGTTCCTTACCTTGTTGTTGATGAAGTACTCCTGCACATCGCCCATCAGCTTCAGCGAAAATTCGGTGGAGAAGATGCAGGTGTTTTGCGCCTGGTCTTCCTTCAGGATATCGGCCTGCACCGTGCCACGCACTACGCTGATGGTTTCTGACTTAATTTTTTCATAGGTTTCCTTTGGCAGGATTTGGTCGCCGGTTACTCCCAGCAGCAGGAGCCCAAGCCCGTTGTGTCCCTGTGGGAGCCTGGCGTTGTACTTCGGTCGTTCTATACCTTTATCGTCATAGAGTACTTTTAGTTTTTTTTCCACCTCTTTTTCCATGCCGTTGTCACGGATATATTTTTCACACTGCTGATCAATGGCGGCATTGAGGAAGTAAGCCATCAGGGTGGGGGCAGGTCCGTTGATGGTCATCGATACCGATGTTTTTGGGTCGGCCAGGTCAAAGCCTGAATAGAGCTTTTTGGCATCATCGAGACAACTTACTGACACGCCGCTGTTGCCCACTTTACCGTAGATATCGGGGCGCGGGTCGGGGTCGTGGCCGTAGAGCGTCACACTGTCGAAAGCCGTGGAGAGGCGCTTGGCAGGCTGGTCGTGGGCGATGTAGTGGAAGCGTTTGTTCGTGCGCTCCGGACTGCCCTCGCCGGCAAACATACGGGTGGGGTCTTCCTGCTCGCGCTTAAAGGGGTAAACACCCGCAGCAAATGGGAAAGCCCCGGGAACATTCTCTTTCAGGTTCCACTTCAGGATGTCGCCCCATCCGCGGTATTGCGGCAGCGACACCTTGGAAATTTTGTTGTGCGAGAGGGTCTCCACCTTGGTCTGGATAGCGATTTCCTTTCCGCGCACCTTGAAGGTGAACTCTTCCTGCTCGTATTTTTTCTTGCGCTCCGGCCACTGCTCCAGTATCTCCATGCTCTCAGGCGCCAGGTCTTTTTCGGCTTCCTCCACTTTTACAGAGAGCACCTTAAGCACATCATCGCTATCGCCCAGCTCTTCCATTGTCTGCTTCAGCGATTGCAGGTGCTGGGCCTTTTCGGCCTGGTTTTCGGCCCACTGGTTGTAGTTGCGGATAGTTTCGGCAATCTCTGAAAGGTAGCGCACGCGGTTGGGAGGCATGATAATCGTGCGCTCCGCCGTTTCCTTTTTCACCTCAAAGGCCGACTCAAATTGTCCGGGATATTTTTCGTTGAGTTTATCCACAAATGCTTTGTATAGCCTGTTAACTCCGGGGTCGTTAAACTGCGAGGCCATCGTACCGTAAACAGGCATGGTCTCAGGGTCTTCGTGCCAAAGCTGATGGTTGCGGGCATATTGCTTGCGGACATCGCGTAAAGCATCCTGCGATCCCTGCTTGTCGAATTTGTTGAGGGCAATCAGGTCGGCATAGTCGAGCATGTCAATCTTCTCAAGCTGTGTGGCCGCGCCATAGTCGGGCGTCATCGCGTAAAGCGAGAAATCCGAATAGTCGATAATCTGCGTATCCGACTGTCCGATGCCCGACGTTTCGAGGATAATCAGGTCGAAGCCTGCATTTTTGATAATACAAAGTGCATCCTTGATGTATTTGGATACGGAGAGGTTGGCCTGGCGCGTGGCCAGCGAGCGCATGTAAACACGTGGATTGTGGATGGCGTTCATGCGGATACGGTCGCCCAGCAAGGCTCCGCCGGTCTTCCGCTTGGAAGGGTCGACAGAGAGAATGGCGACGGTTTTTTCTTTGAAGTCGGTGAGGTAACGGCGGATAAGCTCGTCAACCAGCGATGATTTCCCGGCACCACCTGTGCCCGTGATTCCAATGATGGGGGTACTGGTCTTTTTGCATTCCTTGTTCAGGGCCTTTAGCTGATCGCTGATTCCCTCAGGGAAATTTTCAGCAGCGGAAATCATCTGTGCAATGGCCTGGTGATCGCCTTTGAAAATGTCTTCTTTCTTGACCGAAATATCTTTTCCTACCGGAAAATCACTTTGCTTCAAAACATCGTTAATCATGCCCTGCAGTCCCAGCTCGCGGCCTTCGTCAGGCGAGTATATGTGTGCGATGCCATACTCATGCAGCTCGTCAATTTCTTCGGGAAGAATGACGCCACCGCCGCCGCCAAATATTTTGATGTGTCCGGCGCCGTGCTCCTGCAAAAGGTCGTACATGTATTTGAAATATTCGGTATGGCCTCCCTGGTAGGATGTGAGGGCAATCGCCTGCACATCTTCCTGTATGGCACAGTCAACAATTTCGGCCACCGATCGGTCGTGTCCGAGGTGAATCACTTCAGCACCCGACGACTGGATAATACGTCGCATAATGTTGATGGCGGCATCATGGCCGTCGAAAAGAGAAGCTGCGGTAACTACCCGTACCGCGTTTTCAGGCTTGTAGATTTCGTTTGTCATGAGTATCAGTATGTATTAAAACATGTGGATATACAAATATAAAAGAGACTTTGTGTTTAACAAAGAAAATCTTAAAACATATTTTGATATTTACATGTAAATAACTACTTTGGACAACTCTTTGTTTGCCTATTTTGGTAAACTTTGCAAATGAACTAAACTGATACTTATTTTCTAAAACGCAATATTATGACGTTGAAACAGATACTATTCCTTATAGCTCTGGCTGTTACGCTGGGTGTTTTTGCCTATTCGATGAACCGGATTATTCGTTTTCTGAAACTTACCAAGGCGGGTTTTCCCGTAAAGGATATCGGGAAGCGTTTAAAAATAACCTGGAATGTGGCGATAGCACAGACGAAGATTCTGCGGCACCCGGTGGCGGGCTTTTTTCATGCCATGGTCTTTTGGGGTTTTATGATCATCACCATCGGAAGCATTGAAATGGTGGTGGATGGTATTGCCGGAGAAGAACGTCTTTTTTCTGCAGCCGGTGCGATGTATGATGTAATTATCGGGCTGGGAGATGTATTCGCTGCCTTTATCGTTTTTGCCATCCTGGTGTTCCTGGCACGCCGCCTGTTTATGGACATCCGTCGTTTTAAAGGGGTGGAGATGGAGAAGAAATCGAAGCTGGATGCGAATATTGCCCTGACCTTTATCCTGTTGCTCATGGTCAGCCTGCTGGGAATGAATGCGGCTTATGTGGCATTGCACCCTAATGGCTTTGAAGGTGTGTATCCGGTGAGTGAGTGGCTGGCCGGATATTTAAGTAACATGAATGATGATAGTCTCCACGTTGTGCATGAAGCCGGATGGTGGTCGCACATCCTGCTGATTTTCATCTTTGCCAACGTGTTGCCTTATTCGAAGCACTTCCATGTGTTCATGTCGGTACCCAATGTCTTCCTGAGTCGTTTGGAGCCTTTGGGATATGTCAGGAATATGAAGGAAATCACGGAAGAAGTGAAACTGATGATGGATCCGGATGCGGCTTTTTCAGAGCCTGCCGAAGGGGAGGAAGAGGAGCCACAGCGTTTTGGTGCCAAGGATGTGGATGACCTGATCTGGAAAAACTATTTCGATTCGCTGGCCTGCACCGAGTGCGGACGCTGCACCGCGGTTTGTCCGGCCAATATTACCGGCAAGCTGCTGTCGCCCCGCAAGATTATGGTCGATACCCGTGCCCGGATGAAAGAGAAAGGTCCCGGACTGTTGAAAGATGCAAACTATGACGATGGGAAATCACTGCTGCGCGATTATATTTCTGAAGAGGAGCTGTGGGCTTGCACCATGTGCAACGCCTGTGCCCAGGAATGTCCGATAAATATCAACCAGCCTTCCATTATCCTGGAGCTGCGTCGCTACCTTGTGATGGAAGAAGCTGCCGCCCCGGCCGAACTCAACGCCATGTTCACCAACGTGGAAAACAACGGCGCCCCCTGGCAATACCCCCAGGAGGACCGCATGAAGTGGGCAGAAAGTTTGTAGGTTACTACGTTAATAGGTTTGGTAAGTTTCTAGGTTTAATGAGTTATTACGTTTGTTGGTTTTGTGAGTTAGGATGTTGATTGTATCTGAAATGCGGCGGCAAAGATGGTAAATTAAAACTGAAGATGGACTTTGAAATACAGAGAAAGAGTTGACGTGATTCAAGGGAAAGTCCTGTCGCTAATACGGTATTTAAAAAATCATCGGTAGTAAGATTTTTTGGGCTACACTAAATTAATTAAGAAGAAATGTATCAAAACTATAAATTTAGTAAGGATAAAATATTTTAAACATAGTAACGTAAAAACATACTAAACTTAAAAACAGGAAAAATGACAACGAAAATATCCGTCCCAATAATATCAGAGAAGCATGCAAATGGCGAAAAGCCGGAATACCTTTTTTGGGTGGGTTCG
>JASMTJ010000454.1:0-6493 GCA_041694335.1 Bacteroidales bacterium | reverse complement strand
TTTTTGAAGGGAGGCAGCACGAACACCCAGTAATCCGCCGGGGAGTTTAGTAGCTTTTGGCGGCTGAACTTCCACCAGCCGCAAGCTACAAGATGGTCGTCGTACCGCCGTTTGTTGGCGTCTATGGCTAGGAAGTCTTTCGAGAACTTGACCTGAAGCGACGCGGTCTTTTTGTTGGTTTTGTCGGTAACGAGCAGGTCGATGCCTGTGTCTTTAGACGGCACCCATACGTTGACTTTATCGCCGTGCGGGTCTCGCAGGTGCTGCTCGATGTGGAAGCCTACCAGGTATTCGCCGGCGTGGATGGTGAATAGGGGTTGCATGGTTGTGTTTTGGGAGTCTTGTTCAGTTAATTGCCAAGCAAGATCTTTGAACGGCTGCACACGAGGGTTTACGTGCACCGTACGCTTGAAGGAATCCAGCTACCGACCGCGGCTTAAAATTCCTCGGGCAAACTGAATAGGTAACGAAATCGCCACTCTATCAACGAAAAATAGCAGAAGCACGTAAAGCACCAACATTAAAATTCCTATAATCAAGATTTGCATTACCACGTGCATACTAAAAACACCTATCGACAAGTAGCCGAAAATTGCCGAAATAAGCGCCGAAAAAAGAATAGGTCCAAAGTCCTTCACTTGCTCCTTAACGCCGTAATCGAGGAGCTTGCTCGAAAAATAGCTATTCGGAATATAGCTGAGACAAGAAACTATGATCTGTCCAACGATAACTGCTGTTACTCCATAGCGATACGTGATTAACAGCACCATCCCATGCATTGCTTTCTTAACCAGCTCCAGATAGAGAAAGAGATCAGAACGGCCTTTCACTTTTAGAATATTCAGGTTCACTGAGTTTAACGGTATCATCAAAGCTGCTAAACATAGCAGCTGAAAGTAAGGCACTGCCGGAACCCACTTCTCTGGTAGTACTATCTGAAATAGCGGGCCGGCTAAAGCTGCAGTAAAAAGAATCCCTGGAAAAAGAGTAACGGTCATCAGAATCACGATTTTCTTATACCCCTGCTTCAACCGCGCATCATCGTTCTGCACCGACGCCAGAGCTGGGTATGTAACTGCTTGAATTGAACGAACCAATTGCTGAACTATTAGCTCTTTGATTTTGTGGGCAAAGAAATACAGACCGGCAACCGACGCTGAAAACACCTTAGCGATCACGATCACATAGAGGTTCTGAAAAACCGTGTCGAGCACTCCGGACAGAAACAGTTTATACCCAAAATTGTACATCCCTTTTACCGAGGGCAAGCTAAAATGCCGGGTTGGACGCCAACCTTCGACTTTCCAAAGCAAAGCGGTCTGCAGAAAAGCATTCAACAAAGTCTGACTGACCAGCGCCCATACACCCCACCCCAAATAAGCTAAGCCAACGGCGATCACACCGGAAACCAAGCTTGCCGGTAGACTGGCCTTTAGCTGGGCTTTGAAGTTCAACTTTCGGCTGAGGCTAGCAACCTGCACCACTTGAAACGACATGATGACAACAGAGAGCGAAGCGACCCGTATGAGATCCACTAACCGTGGTTCGTCATAAAAATCTGCTATAAGCGGTGCAGCCGCAAACAAGATGCCATAGGAAATCAAACCCAACACTAGGTTGGCGTAGAAGGCAGTGGCGTAGTCCTCTTGAGTGATGGTTTCCAGGCGAATAAGCGCTTCTCTAAACCCTGAATCCATCAATGATGTTCCCAAGGCAAGAAAAACGGCCATCATGGCCACCAGCCCGAAGTCCTCTGGCACGAGAAATCGAGCGAGTAGCAACGTAACAATTATGCCCACGCCACGTGTGGCAATCTGCTGGCTAAAATTCCAAAGGACGCCGGAGGTTGTTCTAGCGGTTAATGACAATTTTCACCTAAAAAATAATATTTTTTATTTACGTTGAAATTAAGCAACCAAAACTTATTTAGGCTTCAACGATCTCATTTATCAGATTTCTTGTCTTACTGATCGCGACATCACGCCCTCTAACCTGCTTTAAAAGCACTTTATTCACTGCCTTCTCTTCATCTGACAACGGAGACCCTAATAGCTCTGGTGATGTCTCGATGTCAGAGAGACTATTAATAGCTGCACCTTTTGATTTATATTCTTCATAGAAAGGGTTATTTTTATCTAAGAAAACTCTAGCTCCCATAAATAAAGCTTGAGCGATATTATTGCCAGCTTGCTGCCTAACATGATTCATGACAACATATCCGCACGATTCGAGAATTCTTCGATAACTATCAGAAGAAAGCATATCAGTTAAAGGAATAAAACGATCACCAAATAACTCTGCCCCTTTCTCACAAACCTTGGCGCCATAAACCATATCGCCGTAGCTCAGGGGAGCGATAATCTTAGCTTTATATGAAAAAAAACTTTCATATTTTTTAAGAAGATACATCGAGTCGAAATGATTGTTAGTTTGCGCGGCGCTGTTCCCTAAAAGTATATTATCGCCTAGCTCAAATTTTTCCCCAAACTCTCCATCAACTAGATCAGCGCTATTCCCATAGTTCCAATCGACATACTTCGGGCCCCAACCATTCATAACGCCTAACACCGAGTAAAACTCAGACTCTAAAACCGGACAAAAGTAATCCACTCTATTCAAAAGCTGCTTTTTCTTGTCCAATGAATCCCATCTCAATAACTTCTTAATAGCTTTCTTGCCAGATTTCAGCACATAACCAGAATTTCGCTCTTTAAGCACAGTCAAATCACGAGCGACGGCTTTTGTGTGAGGCTTCAGCATCGCTTCCTTGGATTTAAAAATTAAATCATAGTAATCGAATCCCATACCAATCCAAAAGACCTTTAGACCAGACCGACATCTATTGATAACTCGTATCGAGAATGAGTTCATGCCGTGAACTAAAAGCGCATCATACTCATTGATAAAATCAACAAATGATGGCTTTAAATAATCATACTTACCAACCCGAATTGGTTTAATCTTTTTCAGATTCTTTATTGTTTTTTTCTTTCCCGGAAGAATGAACTCATTCTGCCCAGGTAAAACAGCCTCAAAAAGTTCGTATGCAGAGTCAGGGAACTTTTCGTCAGTTATTAGGTGGACCAACCTTGGATTTTTGAGTTGACTCTTATTAAACATGATAGCCTATTCGATTTAAAGCGCCTTCTGCTTCAGCAACAAACTCTTCAATTTCATTAGTTGAGAGATCGGTTTTATATCTTCCTACACTGGAAATGGCAACAGGCTCAAACGTTTTACCTTTCCAAGCTTTAAATTCTTCCGGTTCATCATTATTCTTATAATAGTCAAGCATTTCTTCTGAGTAGTCTAGCTTTAAGAATTCGCATACCTCAGACAATTGTTGCTTTGGATCTGAGACAAGATCTTCATACCTTATATACTTCGCTCCTCGCTTTACCCAATAAAGCATGACATCTACCGAGCGGGACCACTCAAAAGCAATGTCCCGCACACTAGTTTCAAGTTTTGGCTTATATTCAGAACTGATTTTTTTGCTGTCTAGCTCTAAGTAGGAGCAAGCCACATCTCTTCCATCCCTGACAATGAAAACCTTGTCGCACCCAGGAAATATTTTTTCTAATTTATCAACGCTGTTGATATAATAATTATTTTTATCACCAAATAACGCAGATCCTTTCCCTAACTTTTCGGAATATCCCCTATAAACTTCGCAGACCAGATCTTGATAGTTTTTTGGCGCAGCTCTTTTGATTGACCCTAAAACATCAGAGAATTCCAACCCCCACGTTTCGAACTTACGAGATTCAAAAACTTTTACTATAAACCTTTCGTAGTTTTTTTGGCTCATTTCTTGGCCAGAAAACTCGTCGTACAGCCACTCCGCAAATCCACACTCAGGCGGAACTACAACTTCTGGATGATTATTCAGCATCAAACGAAAAAGTGACGTGCCGGATCTGGGGTTACCTAAAATAAAGAAAGGACTAGAATAACTCATACTATTTTTTGGCTACCTTCAATTATAATAACTACGTTAGCCCGGAGTGCTAGTAAATTGCCAAGATTCTCAACACGAGCTCCTGTTGAGTGGTTTTGAGGTCACTATAGATGGGTAAACATAATACTCTGGCAGCAATTCCTTTTGAGGCAGATAAATCCGAATTCATATCCAGACACTCCACTGATTCCAGCGACGGGTAAAAATACCGCCTCGCCAGCACGCCATTTTCCTTCAACTTGGCCGCTACTCGCACAGCCTGTTCTTCGCTTTCAAACACCACCGGGAAGTAGGCGTAGTTGTAATCCAACGCTTCCGGTTTCGCTTGAAGCTGGAGGGTCTGGCTCAGCGCCTGTTCGTAGCAGTTCCATACAGCGGCCCGGGCTTTCAGGTTTTCTTCCATCTCATCCAACACACACAAACCCATCGCCGCCTGAAACTCATTCATCTTGGCGTTGATGCCCAGCTCTTCAATGCTCTCCGGCCCGGTGATGCCGAAGTTGATCATTTTCTTCGCCCGCTCCAGGTCTTCCTTGCGTTTGAAGATTATTGCCCCGCCCTCACCTGTGTGGAACAGCTTGGTGGCATGGAAGCTGAGAGTGGCGGCATCGCCATGCTTGAGCAGGCTTTCGCCTTTGTAGTTCACACCGAAGGCATGGGAGGCGTCGTAGATAACTTTCAAGTTGTGCTTTTGAGCGATGGTGTCGATGGCTTCGACATCGCAGGCGTTGCCGAAGACGTGTACAGAGACGATCGCCCGGGTGTTCGGGGTAATGGCCGCTTCGATGTTGGCCGGGTTCAGGCACCAGGTGTTCGGGTCTATGTCTGCGCATACCGGCTGCACGCCATCCCACTTCAGGGAGCTGGCAGTGGCGATGAAGGTAAACGGGGTAGTGATGGCTTCTGGCTGGGCGCCAGGAGTTGCATCGCTCACGCCCAGGGCGCGGTAGGCGATTTGCAGGGCCAGGGTGCCGTTGGAAACCAGCAGGAGGTTTTCTACATCCAGATAGTCTTCCAGCTTTCGGGTCAGCTCCTGCACGAGGGGGCCATTGTTAGTCAACCAGTTCCGCTCGTAGATACCGTCTATGTAGCTTTTGAGCTTTTCCCGGTTTGGGAGGTAGGGTTTTGTGACCGGAATCATTTAGTGTTGTCCAGGTTATCTAGTCAGTTGCACAAACTGTGCGTTTCTGAGGCTTTTTTCCCCCGTAGGCCTTTTGAAGCCAACCGCCTCGATAAGGCAACGATAAACGCCAGAGTGGGACACGATTAAAAGGTGTTCGTAGGCTTCTTCTACTTCTTTGATCGCCCCCAGCCTTTCGGCCAGATTTGCCAGTGATTCAACCTGAGCCGAAGCGTTCATTTCTGCCCGTTTTGCCTCGGTTTTCCTCAAACCTTCATAGGGACCGAAATCACGTTCGGTTAGCCAGTACTCAACTTGTACCGGCGGGGAATGCGGGTGATGTTCGGCGATGATCGTTGCGGTTTGCCGAGCTCTGATCAGCGGGCTCGTCAGAATTATTTGTACCGGCAACCGGGCAATCTTTGTTGCCGCGGCTTCCGCCTGCTTCACCCCAGTTGAGTTGAGGGGGAGGTCTTTTAGCCCCATCCACTGGTTTCGTTTGTTGTAATCGGTCTCGCCGTGGCGAATGAAGTAAAGCAAGGCGTGCCACTGATAGCTAGAAAAGCAGTGCTTGATGGATTTGGTGATCGGCTGAGTACTTTTGTTTTAGCCAGTCAGCCAACACGTCTGACAACTCATTGCCTTTTTCTCGAAGCTCGCAATAGGGCTGGCTGCTATTTCGGTCTTCTTTGCGGAGTTGCTCAAGTGATTTTCGCGTTCTCGGATGAGAAATTTGCTCTAAAAAGTGCTCGTATAACCTCAATACTTCCCGGGTTTGTGTTAGCTCGTGAGAAGCCCTGTAGATTCTCTCAAGTCCTTGGCAATCAAACCATTCACTGATTTCTTCAAGCGTTTGCTGTTGGGCCAGGTCGGCAGTCTCGGCAACGGCAACAATGCCGCTGAAATACAGAATCTTGCGAGAGAACCGGAGTTTTACCTGGCGCAGCCCCCACCCTTTCTGTTGGTCGCTGACCTTGTATTCAAAATCTGTCGCAATGGTGCGGTAATACCGAATGATGTCGTTCAGTAGGAACCGTGCCAGTTTGCCGTCTGAGCCATTGGGTTTTATGTAGCGCGCTAACAAGTCCCGCCGATACTGATGAAAACGTTCTTCGCCATACAACCAGGTGCCTTCCAGGAGAAATAACAACCGCCGGGTAATGTCCTCGTTGGTGTCGTCTTTGCCACCGATGTTACTCAGAATATTTGTAAAACGAATACACACGTCTGAGCCAAAGGTGCCTGTGCTGCCCGTTTCATTAGGCACGAGGTTGTCCAGAATTCCCTTGATGTTATTCAACTCGGTGCCAATGACATCTTGCGCATCCCGGTCTGAATCGAAAAGGATGTACAAATCCAAATCGGAAGACTCAGACGCTTCGCCCCTGCCGTAGGAGCCAACAGTTACTATG
>JASMTJ010000453.1:0-46403 GCA_041694335.1 Bacteroidales bacterium | reverse complement strand
CACTTTTCCGGAATACACTCTTACAAAAGCCAATCGACCCACATATGGATCGGTGGCAATTTTGAATGCCAGAGCAGTAAACTTACCAGATGGGTCAGCTTCGTATTGTACTGGTTCGTCTGTTTTTGCATCAACCCCTTCGATAGCTTCCACATCCAAAGGACTGGGAAGGTAGCGAACCACAGAGTCGAGCAACATCTGAACTCCTTTGTTTTTGAAAGCCGAACCACACATCATCGGTGTAATTCTTTGCTCCAGAGTAGCTTTTCTGATGGCTTCATACATTTCATCTTCAGAAATAGAATCCGGATCATCCATAAACTTCTCGAAAAGGTCTTCGCTTTCTTCAGCGACTCCTTCAACTAGTTCATTACGGTACTCCTCAACCATTTCCTTCATGTCCTCAGGGATTGGTATCTCAGTGATCTTCATTCCCTGTGTAGACTCATCCCACTCAAAAGCTTTGTTTTTGATAAGATCCACAATGCCCCGGAAATCTTCTTCGGCTCCGATAGGAAGCTGAATGGGCACCGGGTTGGCATGAAGCTTATCTTTTATCTGTTCGAGGACCCCAAAAAAATCGGCCCCGGTTCTATCCATTTTATTAACAAACCCAAGACGCGGTACTTTATATTTGTCGGCCTGACGCCATACTGTTTCTGATTGCGGCTCAACACCTCCAACAGCACAGAAAACGGCTACAGAACCGTCGAGCACCCTCAGCGAACGCTCTACCTCCACGGTAAAATCAACGTGGCCCGGAGTATCAATGATGTTAATCTTATACTCCTGCCCTTTGTGATTGAGGTCCATCAAACTCCAAAAGACTGTGGTGGCAGCCGAAGTAATGGTGATACCCCGTTCTTGTTCTTGTTCCATCCAGTCCATAGTTGCGCCTCCATCGTGTACTTCCCCGATACGGTGATTGATTCCCGTATAATAGAGGATACGCTCGGTAGTGGTGGTTTTACCGGCGTCGATGTGAGCCATGATCCCTATGTTTCTGGTATTTCTTAATTTTTTAGACATTCCTGCTATTCTCCTTTCGATTAAAATCTAAAGTGTGAAAATGCTTTGTTTGCGTCGGCCATACGGTGTGTTTCTTCCTTACGCTTGAAGGCATTACCTTCTTCTTTAAATGCTGCAACGATTTCACCAGCCAGGCGCTCAGCCATTGTCTTTTCATGACGCTTGCGTGCAAACTTAATCATGTTCTTCATGGCAATTGACTGCTTACGCGCGGGTCGAATCTCTGAAGGAATCTGGAAAGTGGCCCCACCAATTCTTCTGCTTCGAACCTCTACATTTGGTGTAATGTTAGCCAATGCTTTTTTCCATACCTCCACACCGTCTTCGCCGGTTTTTTCAGCCGCACGTTCGATAGCCTCATAGAAAATTTTCAGAGACTTTTCTTTCTTTCCCTGAAGCATCAGATTATTCACGAACTTGGTGATCATCGCATCATTAAAATGCGGATCGGGCTGAATTATTCTCTTTTTTGGTCTTCCTTTTCTCATGTCAATTAAATTCCTTTAATCCGAATCAATTATTTCTTAGGCCTTTTGGTTCCATACTTAGAGCGTCGCTGCTTTCTGTCGTCCACACCTGAGGTATCAAGGGCACCGCGTACGATGTGATAACGAACACCTGGCAAGTCTTTTACCCTTCCACCACGGATAAGCACGATAGAGTGCTCCTGAAGGTTGTGCCCTTCGCCCGGAATGTAAGCGTTGACTTCTTTACCATTAGTCAGGCGCACCCTGGCAACCTTACGCATGGCAGAATTTGGTTTCTTTGGAGTGGTAGTGTAAACCCTTACACAAACACCACGACGCTGTGGACAAGAGTCTAATGCTTTTGACTTGCTTGTTTCCTCCAGCTTCTTGCGTCCTTTTCTAACTAACTGTTGTATCGTTGGCATATATAAATTGTTAATTTAAACTTGCCCCTTTTTTGGGCTCGCAAAACTAAAACTTGTTTCTTTTGAAAAGCGTATGGAGAATATACCTGCGGCGGGAAGACGTTTGCCTTAGTGTTTAGGATGGCTTTAATGCCAGAGCCTGAAACAATTAAGGTTGAAACCTATATCCGTCTTACCTTGTCAGGTTTCTCAATACTACTTTTGAACTGCTAATCAAGCAGTTTTACTATCTTTTTCAATAGCGGCTGCAAAAATAAGACTTATTTTCTTAATTCCAATAACTTTCTTAAACTTTTTTATTTTTGCAGCTCATAAAAGCCAAATCACGTGACAAAAATCCTCGAACAGTTAAATGAAGCACAACGTCAGGCAGTAACAGCCACCGACGGGCCGATAATGGTCGTTGCAGGAGCTGGTTCAGGTAAAACAAGGGTGCTAACCTACCGCATCGCTTATTTACTTGAACAGGGAGTGGATCCTTTTAACATTCTTGCCCTGACATTTACGAATAAAGCCGCCCGCGAAATGAAAGAGCGCATAGCCAACCTGGTGGGCCCCGAAGCCCGCAACGTATGGATGGGGACATTCCACTCCATTTTTGCACGTATGCTGCGCTCAGACGGGCACCTGCTGGGTTACCCTTCAAACTTCACAATATACGATACCGATGACGCAAAAAGCTTGTTGAGATCTATCATCAAAGAACTTACGCTTGACAAAAAGGTTTATCCGGCAAATGCAGTGTTAGGCAGGATTTCTTCGAGCAAAAACAACCTGCTTAATGCCCAGGCCTACATTAATAACGACGAAATCACTACCGCAGACAAAGCAGCAGGAAGACCGCTTATAGGTGAAATATACAGGATTTATGAAAAGCGACTGTTTCAATCGAAGGCGATGGATTTTGACGACCTGCTGTTTAAAACAAACATTCTTCTCAGGGATTTTCCGGAGGTGCTGCATAAATACCAGCATAAATTTCGCTACATCCTTGTAGATGAGTACCAAGACACTAACTTCTCGCAGTACCTCATCGTTAAGAAATTATCGGCCAACGATGAGAATATTTGCGTAGTGGGTGACGATGCGCAGAGCATCTATGCATTCAGGGGTGCCAATATTGCCAACATCCTGAATTTTCAGAAAGACTATCCCGAAGTAAAAGTATTTAAGCTGGAACAAAACTATCGCTCCACTCAAACTATCGTAAATGCCGCCAATGGTGTAATTGCTCAAAACAAAGACCAGATTCAAAAGGTGGTTTGGACCGAAAATGTGTCGGGAGACAGAATATCACTTTTCAGGGCAGCCACCGACTCAGAAGAGGGTCGCAAGGTAGCCGGAAGTATTTTCGAGACTAAAATGAACGAGCATTGCTCTAACCAGGACTTTGCCATCCTGTACCGTACCAATGCGCAGTCGCGCTCGTTAGAAGAGGCCCTTCGAAAACAGAACATTCCTTACAAAATATATGGTGGTCTTTCATTTTATCAACGTAAGGAGATTAAAGACCTTCTGGCGTATTTCAGACTTGCTATCAATCATGAAGATGAAGAGGCCTTGCTCAGGATCATTAATTATCCCACCCGTGGAATCGGAGCGACCAGTCAACAAAAGTTAACCATTAAAGCACAGGAAAATGATGTGTCGCTCTGGGAAATTCTTGACAAGCCCGGAACTTATGGCGTGGAGATAGGGGCCAGCGTGGGTAACAGGCTTCATCAGTTTAAAACCATGATTGAAAGTTTTTCGGCCAGGATTAAAAAAGATAATGCTTATGAGGTGGCCAAGCATATTGCTTCCACAACAGGAATTATTAAAACTTTAAACGAAGATAAAACGCCCGAGGGTATCAGCCGCTTCGAAAACCTTGAGGAACTCCTTAACGCTATTAATGAGTTTGCAGAAAAAGAACCTGAAAACGAAGATGAAGAAGAGGCTCCAAAAACACTCGATGTGTTTATGCAGGATGTGGCACTGTTAACCGATCAGGATAACGACGACAAAAATGACAGCGACCGGGTTTCGCTGATGACCATACATGCAGCCAAGGGGCTCGAGTTTCCCTATGTATATATTGTAGGCCTGGAAGAGAACCTATTCCCGAGCATGCAGTCGCTAAACACCCGTGCCGACCTTGAAGAGGAGCGCCGCTTATTTTATGTGGCCCTGACAAGAGCGGAGAAAAAATCCACCATCTCTTATGCAGAAACGCGCTACAAATGGGGGAATCTTATCATGAGTGAGCCCAGCAGGTTTATCGAAGAAATTGATCCGCAATATCTGGATATCCCTCCAAACCATATTCATCGCGAAAGCATTACCGTTCAAACGCGCCAGCGTAATCCGTTTAAAGACAAACCGGCCTACAAAAAACTGAAAGCCGAGCCGCCCTCCGCCAATATGAAAAAGGCCTCCGCTGCCAAGCCCAAGCCATCCGGTGATTTTCCGGCCTGCAACCCTGACGAAATATTTCCGGGAATTGAAGTTGCTCATCAAAAATTTGGCAACGGAAAAGTATTAAATGTGGAAGGCAAAGGCGCAAACAAAAAGGCAACGATATACTTTAAGAATGTGGGTCAAAAGAATTTGTTACTTAAATTTGCACGTCTGAAAATCATAAAATCATAATAATTAGTATATTTGCAGTTGAATCATGTATCGCCTGGCTATCAGCAGGAAATTGTTCAGAACACCGCAATCAGGTTGATTAGCCAACATAGGACATAAAACTTACTGTTCAGGTCATACAAATCGAAACTTACAAAAGAGGAAAAAAGAAATGGTTACAGAAAATCTTGAATACAATACGGCCCGCGATCAAATGGTCATCAGAGAATATGGCAGAAATGTCCAGAAGCTCATCAACTTTGCCAAAACCATCGAAGATCGGAATGAACGCACCCGCTTTTGCCATTTTATCGTTCAGGTAATGGAGCAAATGCACCCGCATCGCGAGGGTGGCGATGTGAAAAGGAAGCTATGGGATCACCTGCATCTTATCGCTAACCTCGAACTTGACGTTGACTCGCCATACCCATTGCCGGAGCCTGAAGCAATTTTTGCGAAACCAGAACCACTCGACTACAACAGCCGTCCGGTTCAGTTTAAGCAGTACGGAAAAAACATTGAGCGCATCATCGAAAAAACAGTAGAGCTGGAGGATGAAGAAATCAAAAAACTGATGATAAAGATTTTGGGGAATCACCTCAAGAAACTTTATCTTAACTGGAACCGCGAATCTGTTTCTGACGAGCTCATTAACGAGCACATGAAACAACTTTCAAACGGAAAGCTGGAAATTACTGAAGACATCGAGCTCAACTCCACCAGCGATATCCTGGCAAAGATGCGACGCAAAAAGCCCATGACCAAGCAGGAATACAAAAACCGTAAAAACCAGCAAAAAAAAGGGCATAAGCATCAACAAAAAAGATAAACACAAAAGACAGCTCTTAACGCTGTCTTTTTTACTTACTGAAAGCTATGAGTTCATTTGAAATTACAGGTGGCTATGAATTGAGCGGGGAAATTATCCCTCAGGGTGCAAAAAATGAAGCATTGCAAATTCTCTGTGCTGTTCTTTTAACTGAAGAAGAAGTCACCATCCATAAGATTCCGGATATACGTGATGTGAATTTCCTGATTGAGATCCTGAAAGACCTGGGGGTAAAAACAGAAAAAACCGGTGACGAATCCTATCGTTTTTGCGCACGCGATATTGATCTCGATTACTTACTGACCCCCGAATTCAGAGCTAAGGGCAGCCGTCTGCGGGGCTCTGTCATGATTCTTGGCCCATTGCTTTCGCGTTTCGGCTTTGCCTACCTGCCTAAACCCGGTGGCGATAAGATCGGACGCCGGCGCCTCGACACGCACCTCGAAGGGTTCCTGACACTTGGAGCAGATTTTGAGTTTATCGAGGATGAAGGTGTTTATAAAATTACCGCCAAAAACCGTAAGCTGCGCGGGAAATACATGCTCCTCGACGAGGCTTCGGTTACGGGTACTGCAAACATTATTATGGCCGCCACCCTCGCAGAAGGGACTACTACAATTTTCAATGCTGCCTGCGAGCCCTACATTACGCAACTGTGTAAGATGCTCACGCGCATGGGGGCAAAAATCGAAGGCACAGGTTCCAATCTGCTCACAATCCATGGCGTAAATTCATTGGGTGGCACCACTCACACCATGCTCCCCGACATGATTGAAATAGGAAGTTTTATGGGAATGGCTGCGATGACACAATCGGAAATCACGCTCAAAGGAGTCGATATCCTTCAACTTGGCAATATCCCACAGGTATTTAGTAAGCTGGGAGTGGCAAGCAAGCAGGTGGGCAACGACTTGCTCATTCCGAAGCAGGAAAGCTATGAGGTAGCCTCCTTTTTTGATGGCTCGATAATGACCATTGCCGATGCCCCCTGGCCGGGATTTACTCCCGACCTGATAAGTATTGCGCTGGTAGTGGCCACCCAAACGAAAGGTGCGGTGCTCATTCACCAAAAAATGTTTGAAAGCAGGTTGTTTTTCGTTGATAAACTCATTGACATGGGAGCTCAAATTATACTGTGCGACCCGCACCGCGCCACCGTTATCGGCCATAATCATCAAACCCATCTTAAAGGAATTGAGATGACATCTCCGGATATCAGGGCCGGAGTGGCTTTGCTTATCGCAGCACTATCAGCCAAAGGAAAAAGCACTATTCACAACATTGAGCAGATCGACCGTGGGTATCAAAAAATCGATGAGCGCCTGAGAAAACTGGGTGCTCAAATCAAACGCCTTTCTTAATTACACTGACAATTTGTCTATGATTTCCGCTTGGCAGGTTATTTGTTACCAACCTCACCGATTGAAATGAAAATAATACCATTATGAATAAATCATCTGAAGAAAAAAACACTTTAGATCAGGAGCAAAAGCAAACTCAGGAAGAGCAGAGCAATGAAGCTAAAAAGGCTGAGTCTGCTGATAAGAAGGAAGAAAAGAACGATAAAGACCAGAAAGAAAAGAAACAATCGAAGTCAAAAAAAGACAGCTCGTCATCCAAAAAGACAAAACAGCAGGATGCTGAAAAGATAAAAGAGCTGGAAGCAAAGCTGGATGAACAAAAAGATAAGTTTCTGAGGCTTTACGCCGAGTTTGAAAACTACAGGCGTCGTACCAGTAAAGAAAAGCTGGCATTAAGCCAGACCGCCTCAGAAAATCTGATTTCCAAGCTGCTACCGGTTATGGATGATTACGAGCGTGCTCAAAAGGCCTACAATGATAAGGAAGACCTTCAGGCATTTAAAGAAGGTATTGAGCTTATTGCAGATAAGTTCTGGAAAATCCTTTCGCAGGAAGGCCTAGAAGTTATTGACTCGAACAACAAAGAATTTAATACCGACGAGCACGAAGCAATTACGAAAATTCCGGCTCCCTCAGAAGATCTGAAAGGGAAAGTGGTGGACACTACTGAAAAAGGGTACAAGCTTAAAGACAAAGTCATTCGCTACGCGAAAGTAGTAGTTGGTAATTAAAAAGAAAAGCACAGGTAATGGCACAAAGAGATTACTACGAAATATTAGGTGTATCTAAGGATGCCAGTCAGGACGAGATCAAAAAAGCCTACCGCAAGATGGCTTTAAAGTATCACCCTGACCGGAATCCGGATGATAAAGACGCCGAAGCAAAATTTAAGGAGGCTGCAGAAGCCTATGAGGTATTGAGTAACCAGGAAAAGCGCCAGAAGTACGACCGTTTTGGCCATGAAGGCATGAAGAGCGGCTTTGGTGGTGGTGCTGGCTTTGGTGGCGGCATGAGTATGGATGATATTTTCGAGCACTTCGGCGATATTTTCGGCGGCGGCTTCGGAAGCGCTTTCGGCGGAGGTTTTGGCGGCGGACAATCACGGCGCCGGCGCCGGGTAAACAGGGGCTCTGACCTGCGCATCAAAGTGAAACTCACCCTCGAAGAAATAGCTAAAGGTGTTGAAAAGCGTATTAAGGTTAACAAGTATGTATCGTGCAAAACCTGTAGCGGAACAGGTGCCAAAGACGGATCCTCGTTTAGCACATGTCATACCTGCAATGGCAGCGGACAGGTTACCCGGGTGTCAAATACCTTTCTGGGGCAAATGCAAACAACTTCTACCTGCCCAACCTGCGGTGGTGAAGGACAAACCATTCAGAATAAGTGTAATGTCTGTCATGGCAATGGTATCGTTAAAGACAACGAGGTGATTAGTATCGATATTCCGGCAGGTGTGGCCCAGGGCATGCAGCTCTCCGTCAGTGGCAAAGGTAACGCGGCAGCCCGCGGTGGCATTCCCGGCGATTTAATTGTTTTAATTGAAGAAGAAAGCCATCCACAACTACAGCGCGACGGAAACAATCTCTTGTATGACCTGTATATCAGTTTTCCTGAAGCAGCCCTGGGCACAAGAGCCGATATCCCAACGATTGAAAGCACCGCACGTATCAAAATAGACCCCGGAACACAAGGGGGAAAAGTACTGCGGCTCAAAGGCAAAGGCCTCCCTGAAGTAAATGGTTACGGCCGTGGCGACCTGATGGTCAATGTTAATATCTGGACGCCGAAGTCGTTATCCGACGAGGAAAAAGGAATAATGGAAAAACTGGCCGCGTCAGATAATTTCAAACCCAATCCAACATCCAGAGACAAAAGTTTCTTTAACAGGATGAAGGAGTATTTTAGAAATTAACAGCAGAAAGCAACTAATTTATAAGAAAGGATGTAATAAATGTGTAAACCGCGATACTAAGTTTACAGTTTTTACATCCTTTTTTTATGTACCTGAAAAAGGCCATGCCTGATATTATTTCTGCAATATCTTTTAATATCGGGATTACGGATAAACGAAAAAATATTTACAGATAAATAAAACAGATGAAAAACATGGATTTTCTTGTTGCCCAAAACATCCATAAGGAGTTTATCAATCACAAAGCTTTGAATGATGTAAGTATCAGTGTTCCTGAGCAAAGCATCTTTGGCCTGCTTGGCCCTAATGGTGCCGGAAAGACTACGCTCATCCGCATCATTAATCAGATAACAGCTCCTGACAGTGGTAAGATTTTCTTAAACGGCGAGCCGCTCAACCCAAATCATATCTCGCAAATAGGTTACCTGCCCGAAGAAAGGGGATTGTATCGCAAAATGAAGGTGGGCGAGCAGGCGCTTTACCTGGCCCAACTTAAGAATGTTCCCAAACGTGAAGCACAAGACCGTCTGAAAAAGTGGTTTAAAAAGTTTGACATTGATGCGTGGTGGGATAAAAAAGTAGAAGAGCTTTCGAAAGGGATGCAGCAGAAAATCCAGTTTATCACCACCATCCTGCACCGTCCAAAGCTTCTGATATTCGACGAGCCTTTCAGTGGATTTGATCCGATCAATGCCAATATTCTCAAGGAAGAGATTCTGAACCTCCGCGAAGAAGGCGCTACGGTCATCTTTTCTACACACAACATGGAATCGGTAGAAGTGCTATGCGATCACATCGCACTTATCAACAGATCCAATAAAATTCTTGACGGAAAAGTAAAAGAGATCAAACAGGAATACAGCACCAATACCTTTACTACCCGCCTTACCAATCTGAAAGGGTCGCTCAGAGTGGAGCTACACTCTGATTTCAAGGTGGAGCAAATGGAAGAAAAGGATAATTTCCTTACCGCAAAAATCACTATTACCAACAGTGCCAATCCAAATGATTTGGTTAAAAACCTGATGCAAATCGGGGAAGTCCACGCCTTCAACGAGGTGATTCCGTCTATGAATGAAATTTTTATCAGAAAAGTACAGGAAAACAATTAACAGCAATCAACCATGAATAAGATATTATTAATCATACAGCGCGAATACCTTATCAGGGTAAAAAAGAAATCGTTTATCATCATGACTATTCTGGGCCCGATTTTAATGGCCTCGCTGATGATTGTGCCGGTTTACCTGGCCCAGATGAAAAGTGGCGACACCAAGGACATCGCGATTATTGATGAATCAGGGATTTATGACAACACCTTCAGGAACAGTGAAAATTATAAATACTTCCAGCTCGATTTACCGATCGATGAAGCAAAGGAAAGGCTCCCGGAACTGGACTATTATGCCCTGCTCTATATCCCTGAGACCAAAGTTATTCTTCCTGAAAAAGCGGTGGTTTACTCAAACAACCAGGTGACCCTGGAAGTAAAAAACCACCTGAAGGGATTGATGGAAAAACGCATTGAAGATCTCAAGCTTAAAGCCAGCGGCATCGACAAAGAAACACTGATGTCGACACAAGCGAACATCGATTTGTCGACCATCAAACTCGACGAAAGCGGCGATGAAGAAAAGAGTTTTGCCGAAGTGGCCATGGCCGTTGGCTTTTTCAGTGCACTGGTCATCTATTTCTTTATTTTCATTTTTGGGGCCCAGGTGATGCGCGGTGTTATCGAAGAAAAAACCAACCGCATTGTCGAAGTCATCGTTTCTTCTGTAAAACCATTCCAGTTGATGATGGGTAAAATCCTCGGCATTGCCATGGTGGGATTGACACAAATTCTGTTATGGGTCATCCTTACCTTTGGAATCTACACCGTATTTACTACCATCTACGCCGACACCCTTAACGTGCAAAACGCGCAGGAATTGATGATGCAGCAGCAGGGCATGTCAGGTGCGATGGGTGCCAGCCAGGAGCAGATTAACGAACAGGTGGCCAATCCGCAGGTAGCAAAAGTTTTTGAAATCATCGGCTCCATAAATTTCGGAGTTATTATCGGGAGTTTCCTGTTCTTTTTCCTTTTCGGATACCTGATGTATTCGGCTCTTTTTGCTGCCATTGGCTCGGCTGTTGATAATGAAACTGACACGCAGCAGTTTATGTTGCCGGTAACAGCACCTCTGATTCTGGCCATCATTGTGGCGCAATTCGTGGTGCAAAACCCCGAAGGGCCTTTAGCCTTCTGGTTCAGTATTATTCCGTTCACCTCTCCTATTGTCATGATGATCCGCATTCCGTTTGGCGTGCCAGTGCTTGATATGGCCCTGGCGATGTTCTTACTCGTAGCCGGATTCGTATTCACTACCTGGCTGGCCGGAAAAATCTATCGTACAGGGATTTTAATGTACGGTAAGAAAATCGATTACAAAGAATTGTGGAAATGGATTCGGCATGGCAGCTGATTCAATCGTAAAACCGATAAATTTGCATTAAAATAAGAAGGTTCAATTCTATGAAAATATTAATCGTTGACGACGAAAGAAGTATAAGAAACTCTTTGCGGGAAATTCTTGAATTCGAGAAGTATAAAGTTGATGAGGCGGTAGATGGCGAAGAGGCCCTCGAGAAGATCAAGAATACCCTCTACGACCTGGTTCTTTGCGATATCAAGATGCCTAAAAAAGATGGGATTGAAGTGCTGGAACAGGGACAGGTGATTACCGATGCTCCTTTCATCATGATTTCCGGGCACGGAAATATTGAAACAGCAGTGGAGGCACTCAAGAAAGGGGCTTATGACTATATCGAAAAGCCACTCGACCTCAACCGGTTGCTGGTAACGGTCCGCAATGCTATGGAGAAAAAGGATTTGGTAAATGAAACGAAAATCCTGAAAAAGCGGGTCAGTAACAAATATCAAATGGTAGGCGAGTCGGAGATGATTAACCAGGTGAGGGATATGATTAATAAGGTAGCTCCTACCGATGCCCGTGTTCTGATTACCGGCCCCAACGGAACGGGAAAAGAACTGGTGGCACGGCAGCTTCACGAAAAAAGCTCACGTGCGAAGAGTCCGTTTATTGAAGTGAACTGTGCGGCCATTCCCGGAGAGCTGATCGAAAGTGAGCTTTTTGGGCACGAAAAAGGATCGTTTACCAGCGCTATCAAACAGCGCAAGGGGGATTTTGAGCAGGCCGACGGCGGCACGTTGTTCCTCGATGAAATAGGAGACATGAGCCTTTCGGCGCAAGCCAAAGTATTAAGAGCGCTCGAAGAGAACAAAATCACCCGGATTGGAGGCGATAAAGAAATTAAAGTGGATGTGCGCGTGATTGCGGCTACCAATAAAGATCTCAAGCAAGAGATCGAAAAAGGAAACTTCCGCGAAGACCTCTACCACCGGCTGTCGGTCATCCTGATAAAAGTACCGGCACTGAAGGAGCGGGCCGATGACATTCCTTTGCTGGCCAACCATTTTATTTCTGATATCAGTGCAGGCATGGGTAAAAAAACTCCGGAGTTCTCAGAAGAAGCACTTTCTGAGTTGAAGAGCCTGCCCTGGACCGGAAACATCAGGGAGTTGCGAAATGTGGTGGAACGACTGACCATTTTGTGTGATGAAAAAATTACCGGGAAAGACGTAAAACATCTGGCACAGCCGCTTTAGCCTATCCGGGTTTTATTGAAACAGAAAACGGGTCGCGGTAATCCACGACCCGTTTTCTTTAATTTATAACAGCTAACAAAATCTTCTTTTCAACAATCATTTTCTCTGATTAAGGATTCTCTATCTTTGTGATTCATATGAGCACAGGCACACTTGCAGAAAGATTGTCGAGATATTTTGTTTCGGAATTACCGCATCATCCTACTGATGATCAGAAGGAGCTGATAGAGAAGCTCTCGTATTTTGCCACGAGCACCAACAACGACGAGTTGTTCCTGCTCAAAGGCTATGCAGGCACGGGCAAAACCACACTGGTGAGCACCCTGATTAACATCCTGCCGAAGCTCCGGAAAAAATCTGTGCTGCTCGCTCCCACAGGCCGGGCTGCCAAAGTGCTTTCGGGCTATTCAGGAAAAAGTGCCTTTACCATTCATAAAAAAATCTACCGCCTCTATGCCCGAAAAGACGGAAGCATGAAGGTCACGCTTCAAAAGAATCTTCATAAAAACACCTTGTTTTTTATTGATGAATCTTCGATGATTCCCGATGTCAATCGCGGTGAAAGCCGTTTTGGTCAGCGCAGCCTGCTCGACGACCTGCTCGAATATATTTACAGCAGTCCGGGATGCAAGGCTGTTTTGATTGGCGACACCGCCCAGCTTCCGCCGGTAGGACTGGATATCAGTCCGGCCCTCGACCATGAATTCCTGCGCACCTCCTACAGCCTCGACATTATTTCCGGGGAACTGACGCAGGTGGTCCGGCAGGAAAAGGATTCCGGGATACTCAGCAATGCCACCCAGCTCCGCAACAAGCTCGAAGAGGAGGATTATGATTTTCCGTTTTTCAAAACGTCGTCGTTGCCTCAGATTTTCCGCCTCGACGGCACACAGCTCGAAGAGTCGCTTATGGATGCTTTTAACGGCCGTCCGGCTAATGAGTCGGTGGTCATCACCCGTTCGAACAAAAGAGCCAACATTTTCAACCAGGAAATCCGGAAGCGCATCCTGATGCGCCATGAGGAGCTGGAAGCCGGCGACTCGATGATGGTGGTAAAGAACAATTACTTCTGGTTGCCCGAAGAATCAAAAGCCGGATTCATCGCCAATGGCGACATCCTAGAAATCTTACGCATCAGGGGATTTGAAGAGATGTACGGGTTTCATTTTGCGGATGCGACAGTACAGCTCATTGATTATCCGGAAGAAAAGGAGCTGGACGTGAAGCTTTTGCTGGATACGGTCACCTCCGAAAGCCCATCGCTCACCTACGATGAAAATCAAAAGCTGTTTCAGAATGTGATGGAAGATTATAAAGACATCAGTCAAAAGAAAAAAAGGATGGAGCTATTGAAAACGAACCCGTATTTCAATGCTTTGCAGGTGAAGTTCGCTTATGCACTAACGTGCCACAAAACGCAGGGCGGACAGTGGGATCATGTTTTTGTGGAGCAAGGCTTCTTCAAAGACGATATGCTGAATAAGGATTTCCTCAGATGGCTTTACACGGCTGTTACGCGCGCCAGCCAGGAACTTTACCTGGTGAATTTTAAGCGGGAGTTTTACGAAGACGATGACAGTGTCATTTACTATGATTAGTTTTATATCTTTATCAGGAAACTGTTGGTATGAAAGCCTATTATTCATTTAAGAAAGACCTGCAATACTACCGGTTCTGCTTATACGGGTTCCTGAAAAACCTGCGTTTTTTCGAGCCTTTCCTGCTACTCTTCTTGCTTGAAAACGGCCTTTCCTATTTCGAAATCGGCATTCTTTACAGCACGCTCGAAATTGTAAGAAACCTCTCAGAAATCCCGGCGGGATTTATTTCCGATCTTCTGGGCCGCAGAAGAACAATGGTCGCTTCTTTCGGACTTTATATTCTCTCTTTCATCCTTTTTTATTTCTCCCATTCGTTTGCGATGTTTTTTCCGGCCATCATGGTTTTTGCCCTTGGAGATGCCTTCCGCACGGGCACACACAAAGCCATGATTTTCTCTTACCTGAAAATAAAAGGCTGGCAAAACGAGAAAACCACTTATTACGGATTTACACGCTCCTGGTCGCAGGTGGGCTCTGCGGTATCATCACTCATTGCCGGAGCCATCATTTTTATGGATGGCAATTACCGGACGATCTTCCTTTTTACTATTATCCCTTACATTTTGGATATGGTCAACATTGCTTCCTACCCCTCAATACTTGAGGGCGTCTCGGGCAAACACAAAAACATCAAAGAATCGTTCAGGTATGTGTGGCGAGGGTTCAGGCAATCGTTCAAGAGCCTGCTGATAGTTAAAACCCTGGCCAACACCTCATCACACAGCGGATATTACAAGGCCGTAAAGGATTACCTTCAGCCATTGGTTAAAACGCTGGCACTTTCTGTTCCTTTTCTGGCGGCTTACGACAAAGAGCAGCGCGCAGCTATTTTTATCGGGGTCATTTACTTTGTGGTTTACATGATCACATCACGGGCTTCGATGAATGCCGGACGGCTGAAAAACAAATTCAGCCATATCAGTCTGCCCCTGAATGCAACCATGATAGCGGGATTTGCCCTGGGAGCTGCTGGCGGAATCTTCTATGAGAGTGGAATTGTTTGGGCGGCGGTCTTGCTGTTTCTGGGAATCTTCATCACAGAAAACCTGCGCAAGCCTATTGGGATGGACTACGTTTCGGAGAAACTCAACCAAGATTCGATGGCCACTGCCCTTTCAGTCGAATCACAAAGCAAGTCGCTTATCGCCGCCCTGCTGGCACCAGCACTCGGTTACCTGGCCGACAGCCTCGGTATTGGCTACGGACTGGCCGCCACATCAGGTGTCCTGCTCCTGCTCACTCCCTTTATCCTTGCCCGGAAAGAAGACCGTTAGTCTTTCTTCTTTATCAGCACGACGGCGTAAGCCGAAACGCCTTCTCCACGACCTTCGAAACCCATCTGTTCGGTGGTAGTGGCTTTTATGGATATCTGCGAAGCCTCGCACATCATTTTCTCTGCCAGCACATTCTGCATTTTCCTGATATGCGGAGCAATTTTCGGTTGCTGGAGGGCCAGGGTAGCGTCCACATTTCCAATCTCCCACTTCTCTTCCTGTAGCATCCTGATTACGCGCGTTAATAAACGTGTGCTGTCAATGCCTTTGAAAAGCGGATTTGAATCCGGGAAATGCTTTCCGATATCACCCATGTTGGCAGCACCCAGCAAGGCATCGCAAATGGCATGTATTAAAACATCTGCATCAGAGTGCCCCTGGCATCCTTTATCAAATTCAATTTCTACTCCACCTAAGATTAAGGGGCGGCCTTCTGCCAAAGCATGTACATCGTAGCCCATTCCAACTCTGAAATCCATAGTTCTTTATTTTGGATAAAAATACAAAAACCACGAATAGGCACTGCGGCCCTTTCGTGGTTCCTGATTATTTCTTGAAAAAGGTTTTCTTACATTCCCGTAAAGGCTTCAAAGTCGAAATACAGACTAAACCTTAGCGTGTTGTCTAACGGGCTCTGAACTCCTGTTGGAATCAGATAGGAAAAGTCAAGTGCAAATACATTATATTTCAGGCCAGCTCCCATCGTCACGTAGTTTCTGTTTCCTTTGGTTTCGTCTTCATAGAAATATCCGGCGCGCAACGCAAAGGTTTCATCATACCAGTATTCCGTACCGAAAGCAAAGTTAATCTCTCTGAGTTCCTCGTTAAATCCACCCGGAGCATCGTAAAACGACTGGAAGATGCCGGTAATAACAGAGACGTCGTTGTCCATTCCGCTTTGGATTTCACCCGGATTATCCGGATCCATAATCGGTGGTGTTGGAACCAACAGTTTGTTCACATCCAGTGCAAAGGTAATTTCGTTGTAGCTGTCCAGTTCCATTTTCAAAGCCGGACCCAAACGCAGGTTTGTGGGGATAAAATCCTGCTGCACATCGGTGGTGTAAGAAATCTTAGCGCCAATGTTTGAAATATTTGCGCCGAAAGAGAAAACACCATCTGTAGAACCTAAATCAACCTCATTCTGATAATACATTCCGATGTCGGCGGCGATGGATGTTCCCGCACGTGTTTCAGCACCACCTGCGTTCTGCCCCAACGTGAGGTTAGAGTAAATAAACCTTCCGGCTACAGCCAGCGAAAGATTGTCAGAAAGTTTTCTTGAATAGGTCGCATCTACAGCAAATTCGTTGGGTTGATATTCTCCAAGAGAGTTTCCGCTCTGATCGGTAAACTCTATATTACCCAACGAGAAATATCTTAGAGAGGCTGCGATAGTTTGAATATCATCCAGCTTTCGATAAAAAACAGCATTCGACAGTCCGATGTCATCGACCAGTTCACGCAGCCATGGGCTGTATCCGATAGATACACCCATTTCATTATCTATAAAAGCATACTTAGCAGGATTCCAGAACATGGAGTTCGCATCAGGAGATGTGGCCACACCAACGTCACCCATCGCTCCTCCCCTGGCATCAGGAGAAATCATAAGAAACGGCACTCCGGTTGTAATGGTATTGATATCATTGTTGTTGTCTTGTGCAAAACCCTGCATTGCACCTAAGGATAAGATGCTCAGAAATAAAGCTTTTACGACTTCTCTTGTCTTCCTCATTGATATTTTCTTTTGTGATTGTTTTTAAACTCGCGCAAAACTAATGATTTGTTACGATAGAAAAACTAACGCAACTGTTTTTCTATTATTGTTTGATTGTTTTGATTCTCTTCTGATTGTTGATATTTTATTATAATCCAGCATCTAATCGAGTTTGATCAACTTGCCCCCGGTACGATTAATCAAGTCGTTTTTCCCTATAATCAGGATGTTGTAGATGTACACTCCTTTATCCGCCCGGTTTCCTGAATTGTCATTCCCATCCCAGTATATGGGTGGAAGCAGGTATCCATCCGACTGTAAGTCGAAAGGCCCTAAGCGCCGAATCAGTCTGCCGCTGATATCATGAACCTGGATACTGACCGTCACTCTCTCGTTGAACAGGTTATGTTCAAGATATATTTCTGTCGATTCAGAAAACGGGTTTGGCACGCCTCTCATGCTTGTGATTTTGGGTGTGATATCATCCGACACATAGAATTCAATGGATTTCTGAGAGCTGTTGTTGTGCACGTCCCATGCTGTAACCGTGAGCTTGTGCAGACCGACTTCAAGGTTATTGAAGGGGTAATTGACCGTGCCGCTCTTATAACTATCCAGACCGGCTGAATAAAAATCGTTCAGCACAAAAAGTTTGTTGATATCATCGTCGATCATCGCCAGCAAGTCATGTCCAATCCCGTTTCCAACGGTATTCAATCCGCTTTCATCGTATAAATCGGCGATAAGCATCGGTGACTGGTTGACCACCTCTCCGTTTTCAAACTCCCGGTCGTTCATAAACAAGGTTATTTCCGGACCCGCCTGATCGTTGCCTGTGCTTTCAGATGTTCCGCCAACAATTACTTCATTGTAATAGCCAGTCGCATCTGTTGATTCTGAAGCAGCATAATAAGAAAGCTTACCATTGGCATATTCATAGTCGATATCTTTTGGGACGACGAATGTAAAACTGAATTCCCCATTCGATACCGTGGCTTTTCCTCTGTAAAGAATATTGTTCTGGAGCTCGAAAGAGGTCTCATGAGATCCCGGATCATTGCCACGGGTTTGGGCTGTGTATTCCTTATCGTAAACCACAGGGAATATTTCACCGTTGAACTGACTTAGCTTCGCTCCGCTGGTGCTTTGAATCTGCCCTTCGATAGTGACTTGCTTCAAGGCTTTTAGGGTATCAGCGTTACTACTGTTGATATCAACCCCATTTATGGTATTCGTCACCACCCTGTTTTCAGGATAAGCCAGCTTCAGGGCCGGATCGCCAAGAAGCACAAACTGATAGAGTTTCCCGTTGTTTGGCGTTTTGGAGGCAATCACCAAATCACCCAAACGGGGGTAATTTCCGTTTTCATCTCTTTCGAAAGCCTTTTTAAAAACCCGGACATTCAGAATGCTGTTGGTATGCGAAAACGCCAGCCTTGTAGTGGTAAGCATGGCAATGCTACCCCCACCAGGGTTTCGCAGCACCTTCTCTCCGGCTGATACGATATGGGGGTTATCGAAGCGGCTAAACTCACACGTGGCAGTGATAAACAGAGGCAAGGCATCGTAGTTCGACCATCCCTCGATATCAGAAACGCCAATGATTCGTTCATGGGCCAGCGACACCTCCCCGCCATGCCCGGTATAATTCATGATAAAAACACCGTTCTCCATACGTGCCTTTATTGCGTCGTTAACCGCCGGATAGCGTTGCCCGCCGGGAGTCGACTCCTGGCGGTAAGCATCCAGAAAAATCTTATGAAGATTATACTGATGATAGCCTGTATCGACGATAGCGGCCAACCGCTCGGCCTGCTGAAGATGCACGTTATTGTCTTCGTCGTCAGCAATAATGCAAATTTCGTTACGCCATGAGCCAAACGATTCATTACTGGAAGCGTAGTGAATAATCTTGTCTACCAGGTTTTCAGCCTGCTGCAGATTCTCGACGGGGAAGCGCCCCACACCGATATCGAGGAATCCGATAAGGTTATCACCTTCAGGAGACTGAAGGCCTTCACTCTCATCCATTAAAGCAAAATAATCGTCGGTCACATACGTATTGGAGATATTCAATGACTCATAGGAAGGGAATGAAGGAACAAAGTTGGTGTTATTTTCGACGCGGTCATGAAAATCATACGAGCTGTTTCCAAACATCAACAGGTATTTCGGACGTTTGCTTTCATCTGAAGTGTGATAAACGTTTCTCACAAAATCACGTATCCCTGTGATATCCTGACCGCCTGAAGAAAACTCGTTGTAAATCAGGTGCGGATAAGCAATATAATACGATAAATTGTCCAGCTGTTGGTGAAACTCAGCAATCCGTTTTGCCTGCTCAGTAAAATCAGGATGGGCAATAATCAGGTAATCAACATTTTTCACCGCGTGCAGGTTCTGGTTTTCAACTTTTGAAACAAACTCGGGCTGCTTGAGTTGGCTGCGATCGAAAGCGATATACTGATAAATTTGATCGGCGGGCCTCACAAATTCAGCGGCAGCACCCTGAACGAAATAATCGACCACTGCAGGAGCAATCGGATTGCTTACATCCCAAATCTGCATATCCTGGTTGCGACCCTCCACGCGGAACCTTACGATTTTATCCGCCCCCCTGGATTCCGCATCTCGAAAAGCCAATTGATTTCCGTTGAAAACGAGGTTGCACCTGGCTGATAACGCCACATAGTTTAACCATGCCAATGAAGAGCTGGAGGGAACATCGTACTCCAGCCTGACCTCGTAATCATTGCCCTGCTCATCAAACTTGTCGCGATGGTTATTTTGAAAAGCATACTGGTAATCTTCGGGATCCAACCCGATCACCCGGTGATGATAGACTTTCTCACCATTGACGTAAACATTGACATCTGAGGTGATGGTGGATTTTAAAGCAATATCTGTTTGCAGATAAAGCCTCGAGCCTTCCACGATATTCTCAAAAGTAAACTCAGGGACTGTAAACGAAGGCCGCCCCAAATCAAGACGCTCGCCAAACCATTCACGTCCCGATTCTATGAGGCTGTGCTTGTTGTTTTCGTAGAGCTGGTAGTTATCATAGGTGGTCACCAACTCATCTGCTTGCTGTGAGGACTGCTGCATGGTTTCTGGTTCCAGAGCAGTTCCCTGGTCGGGAGTAAAGAAATAATAAGAATAGTCGGAAAAGTGATTGTAGCTATGGTTAAATTTGAACTGCAAAGAATTATACTCCCATTCCACTGTTCCTTTTCCGTAAAACAAAATGTAATCGCCGTTGTCGAAACTGCCATCACCGTTATCATATATAATAACCGGGTTTTCGGTCAGATCGCGTGGCCTTTCAGCGCTGTTCATCTCAGGAAGAAGAAGCCCGGTATTTCCAAAAACACCAATTTTGTTCAAATCAAGGTTATCAACATCCACACCCCAGTTTTTGAGCCTGGAGTAGGTCAGTTTATACATCCCATCCTCATCCAGTCTGAATTTATACCAATCGCCCTGGCGCAAAACACTGTTTTCCTTAAAAGGAGCCTCTTCTGCACTCTTCCTGGAAACAGCATACTCAAAGTTGAGGCTAAAAGAGGTGAGCTTCTGCAAGCCGGATGCGGATTTCTGTAAAGGCCTGATGCGCAAAACCATCTTTTTGTTTCCACGCTGTGTAACATGATGATAAGATAGATCGACCTTGGCGGGAATGTCAAGCGGATCGAGTAAGGCTCTGGCCTCAGTTTCCAGTTGTCCGAAAGTTTGATCCTCAAGAATGACCTGGCTGACTTCAAGGTTATCAGGAATATCAATTACCTTCTCATAGTAAGGAACCATTGCAAAAGTTTCGTGATAAACGGCATCATCAAAACTAAGCCTCTCGAAACTAACCGAGTCTCCGATGTTGACTGTTTCCACAGGATTCCATTTTATTTCATGATAAACCTGTTGGGCCTTTCCCGCAGAAAATATCCAAACCAAAGCTAATATTAATCCTAATCTTTTTATCATCTCAATTCTCTTCCCTGTGTTAAAACTTCTCTTAGAAATCATCTGTATTCTCACTAACGAATCAGAAGTAGTTTCCGTGTATCTTCAGCAACTAATCCTTCAGGCGTGCTTACTTTAATCGTATAAATGTAAACACCTTTCTTCAGGAAAGTTCCTGTTGAAGTGCTGCCATCCCAGTAAATGGGGTCGATTTTATTGGCATTCCCCGAATACTGCTGATGCTTTTCGTAGTGCACCCGTTGTCCGTAAACATCAAACAACTCCAGCTCAACAGTGAGATCGGTATTTTTCTGATTATGCTCAAACGTGAAATAGGTTTCCTCCACCACCGGGTTCGGGTGGTTTCCTGCACGTTGAATTTCAAGCTTATCCTTCGAAACGACCTTGAAGTCAAGTTCCGCAGTAGCGCTGTTATTATATACATCCCACGCCTTAATATAAAGGGTATGATCACCCTCTTCCACATTGAAAAACGGAAACTGTACTGTTCCGCTTTTATACGTATTCAGGTCTGCCTCATAATAATCATTCAGCACTTTAACGTCTTCAGTATTATCGATATAAGCTACCAGGTCGTGCCCAATCCCATTCCCTACGGTGTTCACGCCACTCTCATCTGTTATCCTGGCAAAGAGTACCGGGTTTGGCCCTGTCAAACCTCCCTCCCGGAAGTCAGGATCGTTGATAAACAGCTCTATCTCCGGGCCATTCACATCTGCGGCTACCGCTTCATCAAAGCCCCCCACCATCACTTGGTTATTGAGTCCGTGGGCATCGACACCATCACCCGCCGCATAGAGCGACACCTTGCCGCGACCAAACTGGTAATCAATATCTTTTGGCACCACAAAACTAAACTCGAATTCTCCGCCGGCCACATCAGCTTTGCCTTTGTAGAGAATGCTGTTTAACACTTCAAAATCTGCCGGGTATGACGAAGGATCGTTCCCAAGTGTTGTAACCACCTCTTTTTTATCGTAAATGGTGGGATATGCAATTCCGTTAAAATCCGGGAGAATATTTCCTGCAGCGTCGGTTACTACACCTTTCATGGTCACTTCAGAAAGCGCCTTCAATGTGTCTGAATGGTCAGCAACCAGATCTCCGTTTATGTGGGTGATGCTGGCATTTTTTTGTGGATAAGCCATCTGCAGGGCGGGATCACCGAGGAGGATAAATTTCCTGCCGTTGTCACCGCCACCATTATCTCTTTTCGCCAGGCGAATCAAATCGCCCATCCTTGGTGTTCTTCCGTCTACCTGACGCAGTGCGTAGTTATAAAAACTCCTGTTCAGGTTGTAGTTCGGATTGCCGTATGTGGCCCTGGTAGTAGTAAACAGCGCAATCCCTCCACCATTGGGGTGGGTAAAGACGCGCTCGCCTGCTGATACACGCTCCGGATCGTCGAAACGCGAAAACTCGCAGGTGGCCGTCACAAATACAGGCAGCCGGTCGTAATTCGACCAATTTTCGATATCTGCGATGCCCAGCACACGCTCAAGCGCCCAGCCTACTTCGCCACCATGCCCTGTATAATTCACAATCAAAGCCCCTTCCTGTACGCGGGTGTTAATGCTTTCGTTCACTGCCGGATAACGCTGGCCTCCCGGAGTACTTTCTTGCTGGTATGCATCGAACATTATTTTCACAAGGTTGTATTCCGGGTGGTTCCTGTTGACGTATTCCGCAAGGTTCAGCGCGTCATTCAGGTGAGCATTTCCATCTTCATCATCACCAATAAAAGTGATAATATTTCTCCAGGGGCCAAGCACTACATCGGAATTGCTTCCGTAATGAATTATCTTTTCCACTGCATTTGTAGCTTGTTCGGAAGTAGATACCGGTAAGCGGCCCAGTCCAATGTCGACCATATCATTCACAAAATTGCCTTCCCCATCATCCAGGTAACCAAAAAAATCATCCGTTGCAAAAGAGGTTACCGGGTGCAGCGAATTAGGCGTTTCATAGGTCGGGATAATATTCGAGTTCTCATTAATGATATCCTTATAATCAAAAGAGCCATCGCCAAAAAACAAAACATACTGAAGCCCGTTTTCCGGATCAGAACGGTCGTAAAGCATTTTCAAAAAATCCCTTATTGCTGAGATGTCCTGCATTCCGGATGAAAACTCATTATAAATTTCTTCCTGATTAACCACCTTCACTTTTAGGCTGCTGTTTCCGCGATGAAAATCCGCCAGTCTTTCTGCTTCTTCCAAAAACATCTCAGGTGCAATAATCACATAATTGATATCGCTGGCAAGCCCGTGCAAATCCTGGTTGTTAACTCTGCCAACAGGAATAGGTTTTAGAAACGATGAACCATCGAAGGCTGCAAATGTCTTTAGCTCTTGTCCTTCTGCTTTGAAAGCTTTGTACCCATTATCTGTGGAAACGGGGTACTGCCTGATATTGAAAATATCGCTCACATCCCACACCGTAAGATTTCCCTGCTGCTGTATCCTGTATTTCACAATGTTTTCGGCCAACGATTGCTTACTGCTGAAAATCGCCTGCCCGTTCAGCAGCTTCAGGCGGCGTTCGAGGTTCAGCGTAAAATAATCGAGCCACCCGATAGATGAAGAATTCACTTGGTTGTAAGCAAAATTTACAGAAAATGAAGAGCCATTAAGCTCAAAAGTAAAATCTTTATATTGTTCTTGTGCGTACTTGCTGTTGGTGGCCGTGCTAACACTTGGCACCGTAACAGTTTCGAAGTGTGAACCGATATTTACAGAAAATGTCGAAGTCTGTGTAGATCGTGCTACCACCCGATTGTACATATACCCCTCACTACCGGCAATCAAACCCGGAATATCATATTCAAATGAGTGCTCCGTTTCCAAGTCAAACTTCTCTCCCACGAACCTTCTTCCAGAGTTAATGATGCTATTCAAATCATTTTCATGATGTATCAGAAAGTCGTAGCTATCAATGGTTAGTGTGGCATTCCCGGCAGGTGGCTCCGCTGTTTCAATACGCTTGCCCGCCTGGCTGCCTGTGGTGATAAAGTAGTAATTCGTATCTGCATAAGTATGTACTGTGTGGTAATACTGCCCTGTACCTTCTTCATAGTGCCATTCATCTGGCGACGCTGCATAAAAAAGAATGTAATCTTCATTATCTATTGTTCCGTCGCCACCATCAAAAACTTTAACAGGAATTTCCGGAAGGTCGTCAGGACGTGGAACATCAACGGGCTCAGGCAGCATGCCGCTTCCATAGCCATGCACTCTGATTTTTTGTGCATCGATATTCCCGGTAAGGCCCAGGTTACGCAAGTCGCCAAAAGTCATTTTAAACACTCCTGTCGTATCCACCCCAATTTTATACCAGGCTCCGTTAGCGAGTTGTGAGGAACTCACATATGATCTCTTAGTGCTTCTTGAGTCAACACCCTGAGCTTCTATCACATTAACCTGGTAATCGATTAACCTGAAAAAGGTCTCTCCATCATCACTTTTCCTGAAAGGAAGGAAAGCAAAATATCCGACAGGTTTTTTACGCTGAAACATCACGCCATAGTCAAAATGATATTTGGAGTCAAGATCATACTTTTTGAGTTGCTCATATACCGCTCCTGAACATCTCTTTTCCTTAAAAACATGGAGCGTGGCAATCAGATCTGTATTACCATCCTGCATATCAAAATTCTTACGGACTTCTGTGAGGCCCTGAAAGTCGTCTGACGGAATTCCTTCCGCGAAAGCAGGCAATTCTTCATCTGAAAAAACCCAATCCACAGATCCTTTGAATTCCTTCTGAGCAAGAGCAGAGGACACCGTAAAGGCCAGGAAAATGACAATGAAAAGTAAATGACGTTTGATCATAGTAAGAAACCTTTGTTTCATAACAAACATCAGCAAAAAACGTTTGTGATACACGCACAGCACGTTAGCTGATGATGAGTAAATAACGCAAATCGGTGGCTCTTATTGTTAAAGCCAACCTGACGCCGGGCATAATAAATTGTTAATTTACGCGTATTACACCCGGGGAACAAATGTAGTGAATCATCCAAGGAGAAGTATCCGTCAATTTAAAAATATGTAATAAATTTGACGGCTTCTAGTTCACTTAGAAGAGTTATTTTTTCGAAGGAGGATATTGTATAAATCAGTTATCAATGAAAAATCATAAAATCGGGATTCTTATTCTGAGTATCATATTGCCTTTCTTGTCTTCCGGACAAGACCATTCTTTCTCTCAGTTTTACTCGAGCCCGATGTTTTTAAACCCTTCCCTTGCCGGTAATACCGAATGTGCACGCTTATCGCTGAACTACAGAAACGAATGGCCTTCTATTCCGGCGGCATTTAACACCTACCAGATCGTTTATGATCAGTCGTTACCTTCGATCTCAAGCGGCTATGGGGTGATGATTTTCAGAGACGCACAGTCTGACAATGCTTTTAACCGTACGCATGTGGCAGCTGCATACTCCTACCAGGTCAAAGTGTCGGAAGATTTCTTTATGAACTGGGGATTACAAGCGTCCTATATCGAAAACAACATTAAATGGGATCGTCTGATTTTTGCCGATCAAATCAATACCGATGGAAGCATCAGCCCCTCCACCAACGAAACACCCCCCGAAAACAACCAGGTGAGGATGGCCGATTTCAGCTCAGGGTTTTCATTCGATTGGAAACAAAAATATTATGGGGGCATGGCTGTTCATCATATGAACGAACCCATGAATTCGTTTTACGAAAATGAGCTAAGCTTACTCAAAAGGAAATATACCTTTCATGCCGGGGCTGTTTTTGAACACGACCCTGCGATACATGCGAAAAAATCCATTTTTGTTTCGCCAAATTTAATGTATCAGCAGCAAGGAAATTTCAGGCAATTAAATGCCGGCATGTACGTTACTATAAAACCAATTGTAGCCGGGGCATGGTTCAGGCACAATTTTGACAATCCGGATGCTGTGATATTTTTACTAGGTTTGCAGCACGAGAATTTCAAGGTAGGATACAGCTATGATTATTCACTGTCGGAGCTTGCCGGAACACTTGGCGCAGCACACGAAGTTACTTTATCCTACAATTTTTGTATTTATGTAGAAAAAAGAAGGAAAGTTCGTGCAATAAAATGCCCGGAGTTTTAGTTATTAGTTAAATTTGAAAAAAAATTTGGAACCAGATGCGAGCATATAGAAGTTTATTTTTGATTGCTGTACTTGCACTCCTTTTCGCTTCATGCAACAACAAAGACGTATCCCGCACCACAGGGTGGGAATACAACAGTGCCGAAAACGGAGGATTTACTAAAGTTGATTACAAGGAGCAGAACACAGGGCCGGGCCTTGTGCTGATTCAGGGAGGTACTTTTGTAATGGGTGCCACGTTGCCCGATCCGCTTAGAAGTTATGATAATGAGCCAAGAAGGGTGACCGTACAGACTTTCTACATGGACCAGACCGAGGTTAGAAACATCGATTACGTAGAATACCTCTACTGGTTAAGCCGTGTTTTTGGCAGCGACGACCCTCTTTACCAGGAAGCACTTCCTGACACCATGGTTTGGCGCGACCGCCTCGCTTACAATGAACCACTTTCTGACCTTTATCTTCGCCACCCGGCATTCCAAAACTATCCTGTAGTGGGTGTGTCATGGGTTCAGGCAAATGACTACTGCGTTTGGAGAAGCGACCGCGTAAATGAAGGCATCCTGGTAGAAAAAGGATTGCTGGAATGGAACCTCGAAGAAGCGGCACCTGACCAGGGCAAATACCCATTTTCGACAGAAGCATATCTCTCAGGAGCTTATCAGGACATGGTAAACTCCGGTCTTCCAAACCTAAACCCCAATGCCGGCGAAGGAGAACAAACAAGAAACGTCAGGATGGAAGATGGTATTCTTCTTCCTAACTATCGTCTGCCAACCGAAGCAGAATGGGAATACGCCGCGTTAGCTCAAATCGGAAATACGGTTGAGGAGCGCGTTTATCAACGGAAGTTTTATCCATGGAATGGAAATTTCGTCAGAAACGACGACAAAAGATATTATGGTGCGATGATGGCAAACTTCAAACGTACGAGAGGTGACTATGCTGGTGTGGCTAACAACCTCAACGATGGAGCTGTTATCACTGAAGAAGTTGGGTCATACTGGCCAAACGACTTCGGTTTGTACAACATGGCAGGAAACGTTGCCGAGTGGGTGCGCGATGTCTATCGCCCGCTTTCTCACCAGGATGTTTCAGACCTGCAGCCATTCAGGGGTAATGTGTTTACTGAAACGGTTATTGATCCAAACACCAACAAACCTGAGCTCGACAGAATGGGGCACTACAAAGAAGAGCCCATCGAAAACGTTCAGCGCAGCAATTATCAGCAAGCTGACAATATCAACTACAAAGATGGTGATGCAGGTTCGCTGAGCAGCTTCTCTTTTATCGACGACCAGGGTCAACCTCAGGATAGTGAAGGTACAGAGAACTTATCTCCAACCGAGGTGATGTATAAGGATGACCGTTCACTGATTTCTGACGAAACCAGGGTTTATAAAGGCGGATCGTGGAAAGACCCTGCGTTCTACCTGAACCCAAGCGTCAGGAGATATCACAAAGAAACAATGTCGACCGACTACATTGGTTTCCGCTGCGCGATGACGCGTGTTGGCGGTGCCGTTCCGGGTAAATAAACCCAATAAGACATATACAAAACTGCATTCCGTTTTTCGGTCTGCAGTTTTTTTTATTTTTACTGTCTGTTTTTCCAATTAAAAAAATCGACAATACTTGCAGATGAGATAGCTCATCCGCTCTGTTTTTAATCCGGGTATTGTCAAAAATCTTGAATCCAATGAAAGTTGAAGAACTGTATCAACTTTTCCTGAAGCACAGAAAAATCACCACAGACTCCCGGCATGTAGAAAAGGGTTCACTTTTCTTTGCCCTCTCGGGTGAAAACTTTGACGGGAATGCTTTTGCTGAAGATGCACTGCGTAAAGGAGCTTCGTATGCTGTGATTGATAATTCAGATTACAAAACAGATGAGCGCTGCATTGTCGTCCGCAACAGCCTGAAAACACTTCAGGCTTTGGCAAAACACCATCGCGAACAACTCAACATCCCGGTGTTGGGCATTACGGGCAGCAATGGAAAAACCACTACCAAAGAACTGGTTATGGCTGTGCTTAAATCGAAATACAGGATTTATGGCACGCAAGGTAATTTGAATAACCACATCGGAGTTCCGCTTACTATACTCAATATCTCTGACAAGGATGAAATTGCGGTGGTGGAAATGGGCGCTAACCACCCGGGCGAGATTGGTTTTCTTTGCGAAATAGCTCAACCCGGATATGGCATCATCACCAATGTTGGGAAAGCTCACCTGGAAGGGTTTGGCTCTTACGAAGGCGTGAAAAAGACGAAGAAGCAGCTTTATGATTTTGTAGCGAAAGTAAACGGGAAAATTATTCTCAACGGCGAAGATGTCAACCTGATTATGATGGCCGGAGATATCAGCCGCATAACCTATGGTTTTCTGAATCCGAAAGCACATATCCAGGTAAAGGATATCCGGCTGGATCCGTTTTTGCAGCTAACCTGGAATTCCGTAAACAATGAAGAAGAATATCATCTGAGAACACAACTTCCCGGAAAATTCCATTGGTCGAACGTTATGAATGCTGTTTCGGCCGGTCTTCTTTTTGGGGTGGAGCCCGAGCTGATAAACAAAGCTGTTGCGTCTTACCTCCCGTCAAATAACAGATCGCAGTTTATTGAAACGAGTGACAACCTTTTGTTTTTGGATGCCTACAACGCCAACCCCGGCAGCATGCAGGCAGCTATGGAGTACTTTTTTGAAATAGATAAACCCGGTAAAATAATGATTGTTGGCGAGATGCTCGAGTTGGGAGAATCGTCAAAAGAAGAGCACTTAAAAATTATTTCGTTACTTGAAGAAAACCAAAACCTGCTGGAGGATGTCTTGCTTGTGGGGAAATCATTTGAGGGATTGGAACACCCGCAATGCATGCATTTTTCAACGACGCAAAAACTTATGGAATATATCAGGCAAAACAAACCAAAAAACAAAACCATATTTCTAAAAGGCTCGCGTGGAAACCGGCTCGAATCATTGACAAAGTATCTTTAATGATGAAAAAGTATCGTGTCATTGGGCTGATGTCGGGAACTTCGCTTGACGGGTTGGATATTGCCTTTTGTGAATTCTCCGAAAAAAAAGGCCAGTGGAAATACCGGATAGTGCATGCTACTACGTTCAACTATCCCACCGAGTGGAAGAAAAGGTTATCTGATGCCATGACAGCGGATGCGCTTACCTTGGCTGAACTCGACAAAGACCTTGGATTACTGATCGGAGAAGCACTTAAAATATTCATTAAAGAAGTCAACCAAAGTCCTGATTTTATTGCCTCGCATGGCCACACGGTTTTCCATAATCCAGCCTCATTTTACACCACCCAAATCGGCAATGGCGAATGCATTGCTGCCAGGCTTGGCATTCCTGTCATCAACGATTTCAGAAGTATCGACGTGGCCAAAGGTGGACAAGGAGCGCCCCTGGTGCCCATTGGCGATAAACTATTGTTCTCCGGTTATGACTTCTGTCTGAACCTTGGGGGAATCGCAAATATCTCTTTCGACAATGCTGAGTTACGCCGGGTGGCTTTTGATATCGCTCCTTGCAACATGGCGTTGAACTATCTTGCAGCTAAGCAAAATCTGGAGTTTGATGACGGTGGTGAGGTGGCAGCTTCCGGGGAAATCAATCTGGAATTACTCGAAAAACTGAACGGACTGGAATATTACTGGCAAACAGGAAACAAGAGCCTGGGTCGTGAGTGGTTCGAAAAACACTTTTTACCACTCCTCCAGGAATCAGTGATCAGCAACCGCGACAAAATGGCAACAGTAACCGAGCACATTGCTCTCCAAATAGCAAAAGTTACTGCCAAAAAACCAAGGAAAAATATGCTCATAACCGGAGGCGGAGCATATAACACCTACCTGGTTGAACGCATCAGGGAATCTGTTTCTGAAGAAGTGATAATTCCCGGAAAGCAACTTATTGACTTCAAGGAAGCTCTCATCTTTGCTTTTCTGGGAGTTTTACGTACACGCGAGGAGATAAACATTCTTTCATCGGTAACCGGAGCAAAGTCCGACAGTTGTGCCGGAAAAATCATCCTTCCCTGATAAAATCGGATGAAATTCCGATCTTTATTGATTTTATTCCTTCATTATTACATCTTTTAGATTATTCAGGTTATTTTCGCACGTGAAATTAATTGTGTAAAATATTCAACTCGATTTTGAGTTATAGAAGGTGAAAAGTAATACATAAAAGGCTTTTAAATGATAAATACAATATTGTTACAGGCCGGTCAGGCCGCAACAGAAGCAGCAGCTCAAACCGCTGAAGGTCAACAGGAGATCAGTCTTTCAATCTGGGAACTGACCCTTAAAGGGGGTTGGATTATGGTGCCTTTGGCTCTTTTATCCGTTATAGCAATTTACATTTTTGTTGAGCGGTTTCTGATTATTACCAGGGCAACAAAAACGGAAGCCAATTTCATGAATAACATTCGTGATTTTATTCATGAAGGGAAAATCGACTCTGCTGTGGCACTGTGCAAAAGCACTCAGGGGCCGCTTGCGCGGATGATTGAGAAAGGAGTTGCGCGCATCGGGAAACCTCTGAATGATATTAATGCGGCTATTGAAAACGTTGGAAAGCTCGAAGTATCGAAGCTCGAAAAAAATATCGCTACCCTCGCCACTGTGGCTGGCGCTGCTCCTATGATTGGTTTTTTAGGAACCGTGATGGGGATGGTGAAAGCCTTCTACGACATGGCTATGGCCGGAAATAACATTGATATCGCACTGCTATCCACAGGTATTTACCAGGCAATGATTACAACCATAGCCGGTTTGATTGTGGGTATCATTGCTTACATTTGTTATAACATTCTGGTTGCGCGTATCGAAAAAGTTATCTTTCTGCTCGAAGCCCGTGCAACAGAATTTATGGATGTGTTGAACGAACCGGCAAAATAAAGCAGTATGGCAATTAAGATTAGAAACCGCATAAAAGCCGACTTCAATACCTCGTCGATGTCTGACCTGGTATTTTTGTTGTTGATTTTTTTCATGCTGACCTCTACACTGGTCAGCCCGAATGCCATCAAGCTTCTGCTGCCCAGCAGCGACAGCAAAACGATGGCTAAGCAAACCGTAACGGTTTATATCGACGACCGTAACAACTTTTTCATTGGTGAAACCCAGGTGAGCGGAGGCAGCCTTGAAGACCAGCTAAGCGACAAGCTGGCCATGCAAACCCAGGGCGTGGTCGTTTTGAGGTCTGATAAAAGTGTTGCGGTACAATATGTGGTGGATGTAATTGATGCCGTAAACACCATCAATGATAAAAACAAGACAAAACACAAAGTTATTTTGGCCACAAAACCAAAAAAATAGAGAATTTGAAACTGGATAAAGACAGAATATCAGCACTTACCGGCACACTCATTTTTCATGGGGTGCTCATCTTGCTGTTGCTCATCCTGGCACTGCGAACACCGCTGCCTTTGCCGGGTGAGGAAGGTGTGGTGGTCAATATCGGCTATGCGGACCAGGGCCAGGGCGAGGTGCAGAAAGAGCAGCCTGTTCAGAAGGAAGAAGCTGCGCCACCACCCACGCAGCCTGAACAATCGCAGCCACAGGCCGAAGAAGAGATGCTGACACAGGATACGGATGAAGCGCCGGCGCTGGAAGATGTGGAGGAAGAAAAGTCTGAAGAAAAACAGGAAGAAAAAGACAAGAAAAAGCCCGAACCGGATAAGCCTGAAGAAACAAAAGAAACAGAAAAAAAACCTGAAAAAACTGAACCTGACAAGCCTGAGAAACCAAAGGTAAACCCGAAAGCACTTTACAAGGGTAAAAAAGACTCGGATGAAAGTCAGGATGAGGGCACCACAGGAGAACCCGGCGACGAGGGTTCCATTTTCGGAGATCAGGAAAGCGATAACCACGAAGGAGAAGGTGGTGCAGGTAACGGCATCTCTTTTAGCCTGTCGGGAAGAAAATCAAAGCACCTGCCCAAGCCCGCCTACGATTCTGAAGACCAGGGCAAAGTAGTGGTAACTATTTACGTCGACAGGTACGGAAATGTAATCAGGGCTGTTGCCGGAGCAAAGGGAACTACGGTAACCGACAGCCGTCTTCACGAAAGAGCGAAAAATGCCGCCGAGAGAGCTAAGTTCAGCAAAAACATGGACGCTCCCGAAGTGCAAAAAGGAACCATTACATACAACTTTATCAGGATGAATTAAACAACAGATAATTATTCGGTTCAGCCTGAAACTTTCTACAAATAATAAATTTTCCCAAAATACAGATTTACGGAGTTTTACGTATGTTTGCCGACAAGTAAAGATCTATCTTGCCGACGCTTAGGAAATTGAATAGATTTTTGTCAGAATTTTAAATTAAACTTATTCATTATCAGCATCTGTCAAAGCACTCACCACATGCTGATCGAATAAATTAAAATCAATTATTGAAAAAAAATAAACAGATGAAAAACAAATTTACTCTAATCGCATTTTTATTAGCTATGACAACAACACTGTACGCGCAAAATAAAGCGATTGATCCTGTAAATCTTGATCAAAAAGTCGATCCCGGAAAAAACTTTTACCTGTATGCCAACGGTGGATGGCTCGAAAACAATCCGATTCCGGATGATAAAAGCCGCTTCGGAAGTTTTGATTTGCTTGCCGATTCTGCCCGTAAACAGGTGAGGGAACTCATCAAAAAAACAGCCGGAAAAGACCACAAGCAAGGTACTGTTGCACAAAAAATCGGTGATTTCTATTCCAGCGGAATGAACCTGGAAGCACGAAACAAAAATGGATTAAAGCCGCTGAAGAAAGAGTTAAAAGCCATTGAAAAAGCCGGCGATAACCAGGAAATCATGAAGGTGATAACGGACATGCAGAAAAATGGCCTCTACCCGCTTTTCACCCTCTACGGTACAGCTGATGCCAAAAACAGCGAGATGGTCCGCACTCACCTTTTCCAGGGAGGACTGGGACTTCCTAACCGCGATTACTACACAGACACCGATGAAAGGACAAAAAATATTCGTGAAAAATATGTGGAGCATATCTCCAAAATGTTCCAGCTAACTGGCGAAGAAAAAGCTGATGCTGATAAAATTGCCCGGGAAATCCTTGAACTGGAGACTCGTCTGGCCAAAGCTTCGATGACTCCCCTCGAATTGAGAGATCCGCATAAGCGCTACAACAAGATGGATCTTGCACAACTCCGGGAAACATCTCCTGAAATTGACTGGAAATATTATTTTGAAACCCTTGGTCTTGGCGATCCGGAGGTTATCATTGTAGGTCAACCGGATTTCTTTGCTGAAATCAGCTCGATGATGAAGGAAGTCCCCACCAGAGAATGGAAAAATTACCTGAAGTGGGATCTGCTCAACAGCAGCGCCTCTTATCTTAGCGAAGATTTTGAAGAGCAAAACTTTGCCTTTTACGGCAAGACCCTGACCGGTAAACAGAAAAACCAGCCTTTATGGAAGCGCGTGCAGGGCACTACCAGTGGAGCGATGAGCGAAGCTCTCGGTAAACTGTACGTCCAGGAGTATTTCCCGAAAGAAGCTAAAGAACGTATGCTTGATCTGGTAAATAACCTGAAAGTGGCGCTTGGCGAACGTATCGATGATACTGAATGGATGAGCGATGTGACCAAGAAAAAAGCTCATGAGAAGCTGAGCACCATGAACGTCAAGATTGGATATCCTGACAAATGGCGCGATTACAGCAACCTCGATATCAAAAAGCAGGCGTATGTTGAAAACGTCATGACAGCCAGAGCGTTTAACCGTCAGTTCAACCTGCAAAAAATCAATAAGCCTGTAGACAAGGACGAATGGCACATGCCACCGCAAATGGTGAACGCCTACTACAGTCCAAGCATGAACGAAATCGTTTTTCCGGCGGCTATCCTGCAACCCCCGTTTTTCTTTATGGATGCAGATGACGCTGTAAACTACGGCGCGATTGGTGTGGTGATTGGTCATGAAATGACGCATGGTTTCGATGATAAAGGCCGTCAGTATGATAAGGAAGGAAACCTCCAGGACTGGTGGACCAAAGAAGATGCTGAGAAATTCGATACACGTGCACAGGTGCTGGTAAAGCAATTTAACGAGTTTATTGTCCTTGACACCATGCGTGCTGACGGAGAACTAAGCCTTGGTGAAAATATCGCAGACCTTGGTGGATTAAACATCGCTCTCACAGCTTTTAACAAAACCGAACAGTCGAAAAGCAGTGAGGAAATCGCCGGATTCAATCCGTTGCAGCGTTTCTTCCTGGCCTACGCACACATCTGGGCGCAGAATATCCGTAATGAAGAGATTGTGAAAAGAACACGCGAAGATGTACACTCTTTAGGTAAATTCCGCGTAATCGGGCCTTTAAGAAACATGCCTGAATTCCACGCTGCTTTTAATATTACAGAAGAAGATTACATGTATCTTCCTGAAGATAAGCGAGCTATGATTTGGTAATTCGCTCTACCACAAAAAGATGCGGGCCTTGGTGCTTAAACCGGGGCCCGTTTTTTGTTATAACCTTTTCCTTTAACTTTACTCCCTCTAATCAACCGGAAAAGCGATGAAAAAACTGAAGATTGCCCCCGTATTCGAGCAGTACAAAAAAGCGATTGCTTTTTCAGTCGTGCTACTCATGGCTGTTGCTTCGCTGTTTATTCATCAAAGAAACACACATGATTGGGGAGGTGATTTTGGCATGTATTTACAACAAGCCGAAAACATCGCTACAGGCCAGGATATCAGTAAGAGCTATTATCTTTTTAATGCTGACTATGCGGTTCTTGGGCCACGCCACTACCCCGCCGGATTTCCGATATTGCTTTCTCCGCTGTTTGTTTCGGGAAATTCGGGAATACAACAAATTCTGTTTTTAATGGGGATTTTTCTGGCCTTGTATGGCTTTGCCGGTTTTCTCTTTTTCAGAAAGAAAACCTCAGAACTTGTTGCTGTGGGATTGGCTTTTGTACTGCTGTTCAATCACTGGCTTTTGCAGGTTAAAACTCAAATACTGGCGGATCTTCCCTTCGCACTTTTCTTTGTGCTCTCCATTTACTTTCTGCAACAAAAAAAGCGCTTTCTCATTCCGGCAATCCTTGCAGTTTCTTTCGCCATCCTGATTAAAAGTGCCGGATGGATAATACCGGTGGCGCTACTGATTGAAACCATTTTAAATTTCATCAAGACAAGGAAATACTCTTGGAAAGCTGAAAAAGAAAACCTCATCATTCCAGCTTCAGTAGCAATATTAGTCATGACTATCAATAAGCTTATCCTTCAAATTCCTGGCGGCACTTCTCTTTATGCCCATCATTTTTCGATAAGCAACCTCTGGGGGAATATCAACACCAGCGCTGAATACCTTTTAAAAGTGTCCTCACAGTTTATAAATCCCTACAACGAAAATTTTACATCAATCGCTTTTGTGATTAAAACACTTTTTATCGCTTTGATGCTTTTTGGTATATTCCGCAGGATCCCCAACCGCATTAAAACTTTTGATATTATTGCCTTCAGTTACCTTCTTCTTTTACTGATATACCCTTATCACGCAGCAGGCATCCGTTTTTTATTACCGATCCTCCCTGTTTTACTCTATTATGCTATAGAAGGAATAAGAATGCTTTCGCTGGAAACCAGGAAGAAAAAAGTTGTTGGAATCCTGGTTTTCTTCGTCATTGCTTTGCTTTACCTCGGGCCAGTCGTTCGCATGGAACAGCGCGAAAGCCAGGCGAAAGATGGTCCCTATACCAAAGAATCCAAAAATCTATTCAATTTTATCGAAAGCAACACCCTTCCGGGGGATGTTTTTGCCTTTGCCAAACCACGCGTCCTCGGATACTTTACCAAGCGGCATTCATTCGCTCCCAGCCCGAAAAGTCATCCTGCTAAAGTGAGCAAACTCATAAAAGAAAACAAAACCGATTATATCCTGATATACGACAAGCTGCCACATCCGGGTCTTGAAGCTTTTGTGATTCAGCAGCAGCTCAAACCCGTTTATCGGAAAAACGGGTTTAAACTCTACAGGATCGAATAGTTTGCTTGTGCTGATTCCGACAGCTGTTTTTCTTGATGTAAAATCACTTTTCCTCTCCAATATTAATTTCAGAATTCAGACCTTTGCGGGATATTTAATAGCTATGAATTACCAGGAAACTCTCGATTACATGTACAGCCAGCTGCCTATGTTTCAGCGCATCGGCCGCCCTGCATTCAAGCCTGACTTGGGAAACAGCCATAAGCTGATGGAGATGTTAGGCCATCCGGAAAAAAAAATCAAAAGCATCCATGTTGCCGGCACCAACGGGAAAGGCTCCACCGCACACTTGCTCACCTCCGTCTTTATGGAAAAAGGGTTGAAAACAGGTTTGTATACCAGCCCGCACCTCAAAGATTTCAGGGAACGAATCACCGTTTCAGGAGAGAAAGTCACCGAAAGTTACGTCGTGGAATTCATAGAAAAATACAAGGATAAACTGGCCGGTATTGGTTGCTCTTTTTTTGAGATGACTGTAGGGATGGCCTTCGACTGGTTTGCCCGGCAAGAGGTAGATATCGCCATCATTGAAGTGGGGATGGGCGGACGACTGGACTCCACGAACGTCATCACTCCAGAGCTCTCGATCATCACCAACATCGGACTCGATCACACCTTTTTTCTTGGCGATACGCTGGAAAAAATCGCCGGAGAAAAAGCCGGAATCATCAAACAAAACGTGCCGGTCGTTATAGGGAAAACCCAACACGAAACAAAGCCTGTGTTCGACAAGGTTGCTCAGGAAAACAACAGCCCGGTTATTTACGCCGATCAGACACTCACCCTCGAAGGGATAAAACAAAACGTCGATTCAATTGCCATCGATAAAGTTCTGATGGATGGATCGCATGTTTTAGCCAAGCTCGAAACACCTTTGGCAGGCTCATACCAGGTAGAAAATATCAGAACAGCACTGCTCGCTGCCCTCTTCCTGAAAAAGGAATGGAAAATAACCACAGGCAATATACAAGATGGGCTAAAGAATGTCATCAGAAACACCCACCTTCAGGGTCGCTGGCAAAAGCTTAGCGATAACCCCCTCACCTATTGCGACACAGCTCATAACACTGAAGGGATAGAATTAGTGTTAAATCAGCTGAAGAAAATCCCAAAAGAAAAGCTTCACTTTGTGCTAGGCATGGTTAATGATAAAAACCTCGATGCCGTGATGAAAATGCTTCCTGAAAATGCGCAATACTATTTCTGCAAAGCAGATATTCCGCGTGGTCTGGATGCAAATGAGCTCAAGGAAAAAGCCAGTAAACATGGCCTTTTAGGAAAAGCGTACCCTTCCGTAAAGGAAGCGTATCAAAGTGCTATAAAGAATGCTTCCGTTCATGACGTTGTTTTTGTGGGAGGCAGCACATTCACGGTAGCTGAAGTACTCTAGGCGCCTTGGAGGAGTGGGAAAACAGTTATTTCATCGCCGTCTTCAAGCTTAAGCTTAAGGTACTGCAAGCGATCAACGAACTCCTCGTTTCTGAAAACCACAAATAATTGTGTGTTAGACTTCAGGCTGTCGATCACATCCTGGATAACCAGTTCATCTTGTTTAAACTCACGTGTCTTCCCGTTTACGATTATTTTCATGATGCGCCTCCCTCATCCAAAAGTATTTCCATCACCGTATTGGCTTGCATGGCTGCCACCAGAGCAATCCGTGGGGCAAAATGCGGCAGATCCTCAGAAACCTGTGTTTTCAGATCGCCGCAGATGTAGAGGTTTCCTTTACGATGAAGTTTTATATCTTCAGACTTTCCGTAGCCAGCCAGCCCTACCCCTGACACTACTGGTGTTTCGGGTAAATACTTCAGTGTCGACTCAATGATGGTCTGCTTGGTCTTAGGAGCATCCACGGCTTCAATAATCACATCGCAGGTACGGAAAAGCTCTGCCACATCCGACGGGCACAGCCTTACATCAAAAGTATATACTTTCGCGTCGGGGTTAGCATCCTCAATATTGTCTTTCAAGGCATTTATTTTGAGCCTTCCTTCCTGACTGGTAAAGAAACACTGCCGGTTCATGGCTGTCCTTTGTACGATGTCAAAATCCACAAGGAAAAATGTTCCTACTCCGGCACGGGCCAGCGACATGGCCGCGTGTGTTCCAAGGCCACCACATCCGGCAATCCCAACTACTTTTTCTGATAATCTTTTTTCTATTTCTTTTCTTTTCATTCGATTGGCTAGCGTCTAAGAAAACCAAATATAGTAAAATATTTATATGTACAGAAATAAATATCGATTTTATACCATTAAAAAAGGCTGCCTCTCTGAGACAGCCTTTTTTTATACTCATAAACGATTTATTACAAATCGAATTCAATGCCCTGAGCTAATGGCATTGTAGTACCATAATTCACGGTGTTTGTCTGACGACGCATGTAAACTTTCCATGAATCACTACCTGACTCACGGCCGCCACCGGTATCTTTCTCACCACCAAAGGCACCACCAATTTCAGCACCAGAAGTACCGATATTTACATTGGCAATACCACAGTCGGATCCAACCGCAGAGAGGAATTTCTCTGTTTCGTGGATGTTGGATGAGAAAATGGATGATGACAGCCCCTGAGGCACATCATTGTGCATCTCAATAGCTTCATCAATATCGCTGTACTTAATGAGGTAAAGCAGCGGAGCAAATGTTTCTTCCTGAACGATGTTGTACTCATTCTTCACCTCTGCAATAGCAGGGATAACATAAGTACCAACGCCGTTGCTGTCTTCAACAACCTCGCCGCCATAAAGCACTTTACCACCCTCTTTCTTCACTTCCTCAATTGCTTTCAGATACTCTTCCACGCCATACTTGTCAATCATAGGACCAACAATGGTATCATCGTTCAGTGGGTGGCCTACTTTTTCAGGAAGCTGGGCATAAGCTCTTAAAAGCTTTTCCTTGAACTCATCATAAACTTTTTCATTCAGAATGATTCGACGGGTAGAAGTACAACGCTGTCCGGAAGTACCTACTGCACCAAAGATAGTAGCCCTTACAGCCATATCCACATCAGCATGCTCCGAAACTACAATAGCATTGTTTCCACCTAATTCGAGGATGGTTTTACCCAGACGCTGCCCTACTTTCACCGCCACACGACGACCAAGTGGCGTGGAACCAGTGGCAGAGATTAATGGAATGCGCTTGTCTTCGAGCATAGTGTCTCCGATGTCTCTTGAGCTTCCTGCTACCAGGTTGATGATACCTTCAGGCATATTGTTGTCTTTCAGAACCTTCTGCATCAGGTTCATAACTGCTATCGAGCAGAACATCACCTTGGAAGAAGGTTTCCAAACCACAGTGTCGCCAGCAATAAGGGCCAGCATGGTATTCCATGCCCATACCGCTACCGGAAAGTTAAAGGCAGTAATCACACCTACGACTCCAAGCGGATGATACTGCTCCGACAAGCGGTGATTTTCACGCTCTGAATGTGTGTTATTTCCGTAAAGCATTCTCGACTGCCCTAAGGCAAAGTCAGCGATATCAATCATTTCCTGCACTTCGCCCATACCTTCCTGGTAAATCTTTCCCATTTCGTATGAAACGATTGTAGCCAGAGCTTCCTTGTTCTGACGAAGAACTTCGCCCATTTGTCTAACAATTTCTCCACGCTTGGGAGCAGGAACTTTACGCCATTCTTTAAACGCATTGTGGGCAGTACTTACTACTCTTTCGTAATCTTCACCAACAGCCAGCTTTACAGATCCGATTTTCTTTCCGTCGGCAGGTGAATAAGAAGCTTGTTCTTTACCACCTGTTTCGTGCCATTGTTGTCCGGTGCATGCACCATAGAAAACTTCCTTATCGAGTCCCAGTTTCTTCAGGTTCTCTTCTATCGGGAAATTCGTTTTAATCTCTTTCATTTGTATCGATTCTTTTTGTTGTTTTCACCATCTCAAAAATAGTTGAGCGGCTTCAGTTTTTCAGGTTTAACCTGATATTTAGTTTTTGATTTAGATTTTAAAAATCATGAATCCGGCCGCAGCCGGATTCATGTTATAAGGTATTAACCCATGTAAGGATATTTGAAATCCACCGGAGGATTCAGGTTTTCTTTTATCGCACGCTGCGTAACCCAGCGAGAGAGATTCAATACGCTACCTGCTTTGTCATTCGTTCCTGAAGAACGAGAGCCGCCAAATGGCTGCTGACCCACAACAGCTCCGGTAGGCTTGTCGTTGATGTAGAAGTTACCTGCAGCATGGTTGAGCTTTCTTTCAGCTTCAACAACAGCATAGCGGTCGCGAGAGAAAATCGCGCCGGTCAACCCAAAGATGGATGTTTCGTCCAGCAGCTCAAGCGTTTCACTAAACTTCTCATCTTCATAAACATAAACCGTCAGTACAGGACCAAACAATTCTTCTTCCATGGTGATGTACTTTGGATCTTTCGCCTGAATTACCGTAGGCTCGATAAAGAAACCTTTCGATTTATCGGCTGTGCCACCAATTACAATTTCCGCATCAGCATCTTTCTTCGCATTCTCGAGGAATCCGGCGATATTATCGAAAGAAGCTTCATCAATAACGGCTCCCATGAATGTTGAGAAGTCGGCAACATCGCCCATTTTAATCTCAGCAACCATTTCTTTCATACGCTTCAGCACGTCATTCCACATCGATTTAGGAATGTATGCTCTTGAAGCTGCAGAACATTTTTGTCCCTGGTATTCATAGGCACCACGAACAAGCGCTGTAGTCACCTCATCCACATCCGAAGAAGGATGAACCATCACAAAGTCTTTTCCGCCTGTTTCGCCTACGATACGTGGGTACTGCTTGTAGTTTTCAATGTTTTTACCAATAGATTTCCAGAGGTAATCGAATGTTCCTTTAGAACCTGTGAAGTGGAGTCCACCAAGATGCTCGCTTGATAAGCATTCGCCACCAATAACGGATCCTTTACCAGGAACGAAATTGATAACACCTGCAGGCAGTCCGGCCTCTTCATAAATCTTCATCAGGTAATAGTTAGAAAGCAATGAAGTTGTTGCAGGCTTCCAAACAGAAACATTCCCCATGAGTGCGGGAGCCATCGGAAGGTTAGAGGCAATCGCTGTAAAGTTGAAAGGCGTTACAGCAAACACGAACCCTTCGAGCGGACGGTATTCCGTGCGATTGATAATTCCGTCTACCGATAATGGCTGCTCGGCATAGATTTTTCCCATATAGTGGGAGTTAAAACGGTGGAAATCTGCCGCTTCAGCTACCGCTTCAATTTCGGCCTGGTGTGGTGTTTTACTCTGACCCAGCATCGTAGCAGCGTTCATTACATAACGATATTTGGTAGCCAGAAGCTCCGCCACTTTCATGGCAATAGAAGCACGATCAATCCAAGGGGTGTTTTCCCACTCCTCTTTGGCTTTCATGGCCGCATCAATGGCCATCTGCACTTCTTTTTGTCCGGCTTTATGATATTTAGCCAAAACATGGCTATGATCATGTGGTTTCACAACATCCCCAAGGTCACCGGTTTTGATTTCTTTTCCACCGATAATCAAAGGAATTTCGATTTGCTGATTTTCCTGTCGTTTAAGTTCTTTCTGTAGTTCTTCGCGTTCTTTAGTACCGGGAGCGTAAGAGAGAGGCGCTTCGTTCTCCGGTCTTTCGAATCTAAAAAGTGATTTATCCATTTTGGTGTCGTTTTTTAATAATTTTTATTGCGGTCAAAGGTACAATATTTACAATATTTTCAAAAGGTTCACAGCTTTCTGTTGGTTGGTTTTATTGCATATAGCGTATATTTATGACTCAAGAAAGCGTCTTCTTTTTGAACTGCTTTCGCTGATACGTGTTGCATTAATGACAAAAGCCTTTCGGCACAGGTGAGCCGGGAGCAGTCGTCAAACAAAAACAATGAATTTTATCACACTATGAAAAAACTTTTCATCATCACAGGAACATCGCGAGGAATTGGAGAAGCAATAGCTGAATCACTTACTAAGGAAGAAAATCATGTTGTGGGCATATCCAGAACAGGAAATAAATCTTTAACAGAAAAATTTGAGCAGGCGGGAGCTGCATTCGAGTTTTGGCCCATCGATTTATCGGATGTGGAAGGAGCCGAGGCTGCTTTTGAAAAAAACCTTAAAAAGCTCAGTGAGCAGTTTGAGTCGGTGACCCTGATTAACAATGCCGGACTTTTGGAGCCTATTGAGCAAATCGCCAATACAAAAGCCGCCGATGTGGTAAAGCATATGAATGTTAATCTGACCAGCCTGATGGTGCTTACAGCTTCATTCGTGCGCCATTTCGGGAACCACCCAAAAAAGGAGATCGTTTCCATTTCATCAGGAGCAGCCTACAACCCCTATACCGGATGGGGAAGTTACTGCGCGTCCAAAGCCGGGTCGCTAATGTTCTCGAAGGTATTGGCCGAAGAACAAAAAACGGCAAAGCATCCTGCTAAAGTCATTTCACTGGCTCCGGGAGTTGTGGAAACTGATATGCAACGTACCATCCGTTCGAAAAACAAAGAGCAGTTTCCCAATATCGACAAGTTTATTGAGTTGAAAGAAAAAGGGATTCTGTCAAACACCAAAAACGTAGGAGATACAATAGTAAATACCATCCTAGACAACCCTAAGATAAAAAATGGTGAAGAAATTGATTTAAGGACTTTTCAGGATGGGTAATATTTTCTCGTTCAGAATGGAAATTAAATCAGTAAAAGAAAATTATTTGTACTTTTGAGATCATAATGAATATGAGAACTATACAGATAAAAATACCAGAAAATCTGGATTTGAAAGACCATGAACTTTCGATGATTGTCGCCGCAAAAATGTATGAAGACGCAAAACTAACGGCTGGCCAGGCTGCAAGCATGGCAGGACTTTCTAAAAGAGCTTTTATAGAGTTGCTTGGTAAATACGAAGTTTCAGTCTTTAGTAAATCTGTTTCCGAATTACACAGCGATATCGAGAATGCATGAAATTGTAATCACTGATACCAGTACGCTTATTCTTTTTCACAAGATTGGTGAATTATCTCTACTAAAAGAGGTTTACGGGCAGATTTATACCACGCGTGAAGTTGCTGATGAATTTGGAGAAAAGTTGCCTGAATGGATCGTTATTTCACAGGTAAAAGAACTGAAGTATAAAGATTTACTAAAAACTCAAATAGATATTGGCGAGGCCAGTGTAATTGCATTAGCAGCTGAATATGATAAAAAACTCATCTTGCTTGATGACTTAAAGGCAAGAAAGCTTGCAAAACAATTGAACCTGAAAATATCAGGTGCACTGGGAGTCATCCACAAAGCAAAAGCTTTAGATATTATAAATAAAGTTAAGCCACTCATTAACAAACTCCTGAAAACAGATTTCAGGATTTCTCAAGAAATTGTTGACGAAATTCTCAGATTAAATAACGAATAATTATCCCAACACATTTGGGATACCATCTGAGCGCAAGCAACTATTTCTTATATCTATATTCTGATATATGTTTTTTATTGCAGGTGTGTAAAAAGTATTAATTTTGTGATCGAATTGTTAAAAGAAAGGGTATGAAAATTACGAAAGATATTACGATAGAAGATTTGATTGAAAAGAAGCCTGCAGCTATTGACTACCTGAAGGAAAAAGGAATCAGGTGCATCCGTTGTGGCGAGCCTATCTGGGGAACCCTGGAGGAGGCTGCCGAAGAAAAAGGCTTTAGTGCGGACGACATTGATGGGTTTGTAAAAGACCTGAACAGCCTGAGCAATGAAAGCAATCAAGGGTTCGAGCAGAAAATCAATCCTGATAAGCTGGACTGATTACAAGGCATCGAACGGCTATACCACACAATTTTAATATCTTCGCTTTTTGAAAAACAGTAAAAATTATGACTAAAAGAATTATAGCTATTGTATTACCGGTACTCTTCCTCACTTTTTCATGTGTGAACAAGAACCGTCCTGAAAAAATTGAAATGAAAGATAACCAGGAGAAGGAGGAAAAAGTTATTGAAAACAAAGGAGATGAGATTGCATTTGCCAATTTCACGCTTCAAAAACCCAAAGACTGGATAACTCAACAACCTTCATCGCAAATGCGACTGATTGAATTTGTCACACCGAAAAGTCCTGAAAACCCTGTGGTAGGTTTTTATTTTGGCGATCGTGAAGAAATGGTCAATGCCAACATCCAGCGGTGGAGAGGCCAGTTTGCCAGGGAAGATGCTTTCAATGAAAAAGAATTTGATAACGGACAAGTGTTTGTAGAGATCGCAGGAACCTTTAAACTAAAGCCATCTCCTATGGCACAAGAGTTTGAAGAAGCCGAGGGTTACAAAATGCTGGCAGCCATCATTCCTTCTGACAAAGGGCCTTATTTCTTCAAGGTTACCGCACCTGAAAAGCAGATGGACATGCTAAAACCTGAATTTCTCGACTTCCTGAAGTCGTACGAACAAAATTAAGGGATCTTACAGAAAGCGTTTTTCGGTTTGCCAGCTATCTTTGCGGCATCGGAAAACGCTTTTTTTTATTTCCGGTCAAGCAAAAAAAAACACATGAACAAACCACGCTTAAACATTTTCATGAAAGCCGGATTATTGCTACTTGCTTTTACGCTGGTAATAAAGCATACCGGGATATTTGAGTTGCCGGAATTCCTGGCAGGCTTTTTAACCGGACTGGCATTTTCACTTCAGCTATTCGGCATTTTCATGATGATACCGGTTTACGCTAAAGTGAAAAGCGCTAAAGCATCTGTCTTTTCAAGAAAAAGAAGATAATCCGGATGAGTGAGCAGAAAAGCCCAGCGATATTTTTTCATGCCGGCATGATGCGCACGGCCAGCACGTTCCTGCAAAAGACGGTTTTTCCTGAGCTCACGGAAATTCACTACATCAGCAAAAGGCAATACGGAAAGGTTCACGAAATCATCGCTGAAAGTGATGCCGAAAGAATTCTTGTTTCCTTTGAATTAAACAATGCACTTTTCTTTCCACACCTGGAAAATTTCGCCCGGAAATATCCGGCCGCAGGCATTATTCTGGTTTTGCGACGTCAGGATGAGTGGATCACTTCCCACTATAAACGAGCGCTCAAGAATGGATTTCATGAGGATTTCCGGAAATACTTTGATGTAGAAAAAGACTCCGGAAGATGGAAACACGAAGATCTGCTTTACTATCCAAAGCTTAAATGGGTTCAACAGCAGTTTGCAAAAGCGCCGCTTGTTCTTTTTCATCATGAATTGCGCGATAATCCGCAGCTGTTTCTTAAAAAGATTCTTCAATACACAGGCGCAGATTCTACAGGCAACATTTCATTCAAACCCAGGCACACCTCTTACTCAGAAAAACAACTCTTGTTTAAACGATGGATTAATCACAATACGATTTTTAAAGAAAGGTTTGGAGAAGAAGAAAGCCAACTAAGAAAAGTAAGTAACAAATTCTTACGCTACATTTTACTGCACCTTCCGCTGGTCATCCCTTTCAATACAAATCAGCAAGAGCTGGTTCCGAAATCTGATAAAGAAAAAATCCGGGAAGTTTATAGAGCGGATTGGGAGCAATGCAAGGTGTTTGCAAAACAAAACAATCCCGTTTAATTCGCTTAGTTTTTTTATTTATTCCAATATATCATTGATATCATGCAGATTAAAATGCATACATTTTGAATTACCAGTAGATATCCTTACCTTTATACCTTAATATTCTGAGCTGGGTAAGTAAAGAATAAATAAAACCGTCCTCACTGTAGCTAAAACACACTTTATTAAGAAATAGAAGGCATTTAGTTTAGACAGATCGCTTTGACTGATAAGCGGTTTGTCCGCCAAATTTGCTTATATGCGATACAGCTACCATTTTTCAACGGCGCCACTTCTGGTTTTGCTTTCAAGAGCAAGCAAACTTGAGAGTTTAAAACCAATAACGCTAAATCCTGCAAAAAGAAATCACCACAAATATCATAATACATTATTGAAAATCATTTTTCTATTAACCAAAACTTTCAAACTATGAAAACTATCAAATTATTTCTGGCATTATTAATTATAGGATCAGTTTCCTCCCTTAAAGCAGGAGACAAATTAGAGGTTCAGTACATTGCTGTTCATTTTGGTAACGCTTCGCATATGCAAGTATTAGATAAAGAAGCCTTCCCGGAATTTAAATTTTATTCAGCACCGGGAGAAGTATTCGGATATACCGAAGAACAAAAAATGATAGGCAGAACCACCTATCTAACCGGATGGTATGGTGAAGTGCCGGAAAAAATGGGCTTCTGTGCGAATTACAGAGGAGAGTATAAAGGTAAATCCTCCTTCCCACATAGCAGAGGCACTGCATTTGTATTAGATAAAAACGGGACGGTTACTTACCAATTACCACCTGAAAAATTCTATGGGGAT
>JASMTJ010000452.1:0-1346 GCA_041694335.1 Bacteroidales bacterium | reverse complement strand
AGGAATGGGATCTAGCTTCAATTTATCGTGCGTTGTTTGAAGTGGCTGATAAAAAGTTTCGAGGCGCTAGTTCATGGGAGAAAGTTAGAAAAAAGGCATCCTATATAGCTTACCAGACAAATTCTAGTGATGGACTTAATTACAACTTTCGACACGGAAGCGTTTATCTTACGCCAATTCGAAAATTGGCGTTTGACTACGCAAATCTCAAAGAGGGTTCAGAGCTTCTCAGTTATTTAAAAGGATTAGCTTTATATTTAATCCAACAGAAAGAGCATGAAGAGGTCAATAATATCCTTCCGATGAGAGTTGCAAATATCCTTTCCAAATCTTATCAGCCTGTTTTATTAAGATTGGAGTCAGTTGCTTTGACTGAAATTGAGCCTGAGAATGGTATGGATAAAGATTATCTCCTTTCACTTTGGCAAAATTTTCATGAAACGGGGGCTGTAGATAAAGGACTAACAAACTGGAAGCTCACAAAGCCTGTACCGTGGGATAGAATTGAGTTGCTTGGGAATTAGCTTTGCATCATTTTGCGAAGAAATATGGGGCAAAAATCCTGCAATTAAGAAATTGATGATGAGCTTAATCTCTCAAGAAGTCCTGGAAAATATAACTCTTGATCGCACCCAGCTCATTAGTGGCTGGGTGATATTGCCGACGGATTTTTCTGATATTGCAGAGGATCGGCTTATTCGCTCCGCTCTTGAATCTTGAGTAAAGAAGACAGAGCTCGATCAGGAGCATGGAATATAGCCCAAATGTCAGAATTGGAGAAATCGGGTTGAAAATCGCCGCTGACGTTCAACCAGCGTATGACGAACTATTAGAGCGAGCTGCTCAGGTGTTTGGCTCGTGGGAAGTCGGAGAGGAATGGATGCATAGTCCAGTCCAAGCCTTATGTAACTAGGCTCCAGCCACGGCAATTATACATGATCGTGCGCAAGTGGAGGCAGTGCTCAAAAAGATTGAGGCTGGTGACTTCTCCTGATCAAGTGGGTGAATCCATGGATCTGAGTTAGCGGTGATGAGAAAAGAGTCAGCCAGCAGGGCAGTGCCTGGTTAACGAGAGGCGGCGTATTTTGTCGGATGCTTTCGGATGCACCTTTTGTCTAAATCATGGCTGATTTGCGGATGCATATAGTGCAACCGTAAATTCACGGTTGACGTGAGTTTTTTGGGGGCTATAATGCGCAACCATCTTAACGCCACAACGTGCTTCTAGCCACGTCTGGCGGTAGATAGATGAACCTTTGCTGGATATATGAGCTGGTTCAGTTGCTCAGTCAGTCAGTTGCCTGCCTGAGTTTCTAGTACATATATAGGTTCGAGTCCTGCCGGGC
>JASMTJ010000451.1:0-1281 GCA_041694335.1 Bacteroidales bacterium | reverse complement strand
TGCAAGGAAACGGAGTAGGCCGTCGCGGCCGTTGCCAGGGAGCAGGCAGTGTCAGTACCTGCCTTTAACCAGTCAATTAAGTTCGCTCCCGGCCTAAGGGCCGTCCGCCGGACGCCCCTTACGGGCCGCCGCTTATCTCCGCGTTAACTGACTTGAGGGAGCGATCCTTGTACAGAAAGGAAGTCGAGAAACTCGAAAACCAAATTTCACTAGACCTCAGATCTAGCGCGCGGTCGTATTACAAGATTGGTATAGATGCTTTTCATAACTCTAGAATGAAGAGCTGGGTTGACTTTCAGCCTGCAATCGGGAATTTGTGCATAAGCGTTGAACTGTTATTAAAGTCTGTAATTGCCCATAAGGCGCTTTACATGCTTTATGCCGGCCTTCCTGATGAAGCTAAGCTCCTACTGTGCTACCCCGAGAGTTTAACTAAGGAACATAATTCAGTTTCTTACATCAGTGATCTTAAATATTTTTCGTACAAAACGATTGAAATAGATAAAGCTGCTTCTCTTTTTTTCCATTTTTATCCTGAAATTAAACAGGAGTATAAAGGGTTTCTTTTCTCGCTGTCCTCGATAAGAAATGTAAGTGTGCATGCCTCCGTTCCTGACTTTCAAAGGTACGAATTAGAAAGCATTGCTTACCACTCAACAAGATTGTTCCAAAAAATTTCTGAATTAAAGGTGTTTAAGTACTTTTCCTTTGCCTCGGAGAAGAAAACTGAAAACTTTTTGCAATACTACGAAGGCGAAAAGGTAAAGAAGGTTAAAGATGCACTAGACAGCGCTCGGAAGGTAGTAAAAAGTGGAAAGCTTGGCGAATCATTCTCCTACAGTGATGATTGGACACAGATGGTTCAGGAGTGTCCTATCTGTGGCGAAGATGGCGTGTATACGGGCGAGACTGAAGAGAGCTCTGATAATAATGGCGTGTCTCTTACATTTCTATGTGAATCATTCGAGTGTGATGCATGCGGTTTGAAGTTAGAAGATTTTGAGGAGCTAGAACTCGCTGGTATGGAAACAAGTATTGACAGAGAGGATGATGTCGAGCAGTGGTGTCATGAAAATGGATACTACGACGATGACCGATGGTATTACAGTTAACAAGTGCAGGCACGGCGACGTCTACTACATTGCGGCTTCGCCTCCATTTCGTAGCCGCGCATGCTGCAAGCGTTAATGGCCCAGGCCGTCTTCATTTTTGGCGGGCTCAGTGTAAGGGCCTTGGCATCGGACTTGGCTGCAAAGCCGCCTTTGTTGGTGATGGCCAAGG
>JASMTJ010000450.1:0-1638 GCA_041694335.1 Bacteroidales bacterium | reverse complement strand
CAATCCGGTGTTCAAACGCTTTTATGAACGCCTGAAAGCCCAGGGGAAGATCCCAAAAGTCGCTCTCATCGCCTGCATGAGAAAGATGATTGTGGTGCTCAATACCATGATCAAAAACCAGGAACCATGGCGGGCTGAAATGGCTTAATTTATGGAATTGACACCACAGTCACTTGTTATGTTCTGATTCATAAACGGCTCTTCAAATATTCCCCTGCAACTATGTCATATAGTTCAAGTATTAATGACGCGATTTCCTCTGCTCGAGCGAGAGGCATATGCCTGATGTTATGGGCAACTACGTAACCGTCCTTTGCCTTATTCTTTGTGATCAAGCGCTGAATCTCTCCACGGATTTTCTTACCTTCGCCCTCAAAGTCATCCTCTTTAAGCAGCCAAAAATGATGATACGACTCGTCGATTCGATCTCGTAGTGTCGCTCTGCTTGCCGCAAGCGCGTACCTTGCCTTGAGTAATTTTTCGAATTTGTAGTGGATTGAGTTATTCATCAAGCAACGTGTTACTCCTTGGCCGCATAACATTTGTTTATGGCTTTCGATCCCTAATCCATGTTTCCATTAGCATTATTATCTCGGAGACTTGGACATCGTCGACAGAGTCATGTCCGTCCTTCTCTACCAACTCGTCATAAAGGAATGCCTGAAAATCATTGTACTGGTGCCATATACGATTACCGCTGATAGCTCTAATCCTCTCAGTGGTAACAAGCCAGTCTCTTACAACTGCAACTAACGTCTCCGGGTCATCATTGTGGTTCTTGATATCAGAGCCAGATAGATCAGACAGAGCCTTTTGATATCGGTATCGTTCCTTTTCTAAAACCAGGATCTGTTTCGAGCTCCATTTTCCGCCCTTCAGCTTTTTGCAACCAAAATCAATGCCAAGCTCGAATGGCATATTCATTCGAAAATGTTGGTTTTCTTCTGTCGATACAATCCTCGACAGATCATGGATGCCAAACTTTGACTCGTTGATTAGGCTAACTATTTTATCAATGCGATTCTCAGCCGAATCTGCTCGTTCTATCGAAAGTCGCGGCTTATATCCGAGATAGCGAACCGTAAAGACCACAGATAAAAGCAGTTGACGATAATCGTCATCGAAAGGGCAGTTTATAAAAACATTCCTGTCGAAGTCTTTTACCGGCATTACCGCTTATCCTTTGGTGGATTCGCGTCATTACCATAGCTGTCTTTTGAACGTATTCTCCCGTCCTTACCGTGGATATAGAATTCAGCTTTTTGGCGTTTTGCGACATTTCTAGCCCACTCGATAGCCTCTTGTTGAGTGTCAAAATGACGAGTGGCCCTCATGCTTCCACCTTTCTTTACAGCCCATCCGTCGTCATCTTTCACAACATGCTGAGAGTTTTGTTTCTTGCTCATGGGTACCCCTCACAAGTCAAAACGCCGCACAGCACGCATGGTTACGGAATGGAGGCAAAACCGCAATGCAGTAACCGCCGCCGTGACTGTGATTGTTATGTTCTGAGTGCGCTTAGGCAGACAGGTGTCCGACAACGCCGCCGACTCCGAGAGCCCACATTGTTTCAAACATGGAGCTCAAAAAAACGCGAGTTCGGTCAGTTAATGCTTTCACCATAGGCGCCTCCTTTTC
>JASMTJ010000449.1:0-12775 GCA_041694335.1 Bacteroidales bacterium | reverse complement strand
TATGGATAAATTATCGAAGAATGATATTCTGCCTGTAATCCGGGCAGCTATTGCAGAAGATTTTGGGGATGGGGATCACACTACACTCTCAACAATTCCTCCAGAGGCTACGGGGAAAGCACGTTTGATAGCAAAAGAACCCGGGGTGATTGCCGGGATTGATGTGGCTGAAGCTGTTTTTAATGAGGTGAATCCAGAACTTAAATTTCAGGCTTTCATGGCTGATGGTGAGAAAGTAGAGAAGGGCACGGAGATTTTTGAGGTTTCCGGTCCATCCGGTTCCATACTATCGGCTGAACGTTTGGCTCTTAACTTTATGCAGCGAATGAGTGGGGTGGCAACAGCTACTGCAAGGATGGTAAAAGAGATTGAAGGAACTAAAGCTGTTATTCTCGACACCCGTAAAACCACTCCCAATCTCAGACTTTTTGAAAAGTATGCTGTAAAGGCCGGCGGAGGAGTGAACCATCGTTTTGGCTTGTTCGACCTTATTATGATTAAGGATAACCACATTGATTTTGCTGGGGGGTTAAAGCCGGCAGTGGAAGCGTGTCAGCAATATCTGCGAAAGCATAAGAAAGACCTGCGAATTGAGGTGGAAGTACGTACCTTTGAGGAGCTTGCGGAAGTAATGGATGTAGGAGGGGTAGATCGTGTAATGCTGGATAATTTTACCCCTGAAGATACCCGTAAAGCGGTGGAAATGATAGATGGAAAATACGAAACTGAGGCTTCAGGAGGCATTACGATGGAGACCGTGCGGGCTTATGCCGAAACAGGAGTGGATTCTATCTCGGTAGGGGCCCTGACGCATCGTATACGCAGCCTCGATTTGAGTTTGAAGGCGGTTTAATGAATGTAAAAAAGATCACAGAGAAGCTTAAACAGCACCGTTTGGTTAAAAAGGCTGAACGCGTTTCAAAAAACCTGATTCTTCCCGGGTTTCAGGGGCTTGCGCTTTATGAAGTGATCATGTTTTTCTTTAAAGGACTGGCCAAAGGGTCGTTTCTCGAACGATCAAAGTCGCTGTCATTTAGCTTCTTTCTGGCCTTGTTCCCATCCATACTTTTTTTCTTTACACTGATTCCTTATATCCCGGTGGAAGGATTTCAGCAGACTTTAATGGAAACGATCGAGGGCTTTTTACCTCCAAAAACTTTTGAATCAGCCAGGCAAACAATCGAGGGTATCGTGGTAAGAAAAAACAGCGGCTTGCTTTCTTTGAGTGTGGTTTTGGCATTGGTTTTCTCTACAAACGGCACCACCGCCATGATTGAAGCGTTTAACAGTACTTATCACACCATAGAAACCCGCTCGGCTTTGAAGGTCAGGCTAATGGCCGTGTATTTTGTGATACTGATTTCATTGATTCTTATCGTATCAATGGTGGTAATTATTATCAGCTCCGATTTGTTGGAATTCCTGCTTGACAGGGGATGGATAGAGGATCAAATAACCATCTGGATTATCGGGGTGGCAAAATACCTTATCATCGTTGCGATGGTGTATTTTACCGTATCAGTGATCTACTATTATGCGCCATCAAAAAAGCAACGCTTCAGGTTTCTCTCTCCGGGATCGATACTGGCGACGTCTTTGTTTGTTGTTGCTACCTTAGGGTTCGATTTTTATGTGAATAACTTTTCCAGATATAACGCGCTTTATGGTTCTATCGGGACTTTAATTATTTTCATGCTTTGGATAAACTTTAATTCTCTGATACTGCTTCTAGGATTTGAGTTGAATGCAAGTATTTCATCCATTATCCGCCAAAGAAGAGAGGAAAATGGGGGGATTGAGTCAGGATAAGGATGATTTTGCTGATAAGACTTTTTGTTACTTTTGTGATGATATTAAAGAGCCTATGAACATTGGGATGGTAGTGGATAATGAGTTGGATGGCGATGTGCGTGTTTTAAACGAAGCACGCAGTCTGTGTGGAGCAGGTTATTCGGTTTATGTCCTCTGTCTCAGCAAAGACGGCTCTTATAGGCGTGAGGAGCGCGATGGTTTTCATGTTATCAGGATACTTAAAACAAAAAGCTGGAGGAACAAGGCTTTTTTCTTTGTCAACCTTTTCCCGGTTTTCCACTGGAGTTGGAAAAAGTCCATCACTAAGTTCGTGAAAGACTACCAAATTGAGGTGGTTCATGCACATGACCTGTACATGGCTAAGAGCGCTATAGAAGCCACAGAGGGGACAAAAACGCGCTGTGTTATCGACCTTCATGAAAATTTTCCGGAAGCCATCAAAGGATACCGCTGGGCGATGAAGTTTCCGAACAGGATATTTACACGGCCCGGACGATGGAAAAGCTTTGAAAAGAAATACCTTCCTAAAGCTCACAGGATTGTGGTTCTGAGTGAGAATTTCAGAAAGCAACTCCTTGACAGGAATGAGATGCTGTCGGAGAGAAAGACGGTTATCTATTCCAATGTCCCTGATGTAGAAAAGCTGGAGAGCTATCCGGTTGATAAAAATATTCTTCCGGAAAAGAGAAGTTCAAAAGTGTTGTTTTATTTTGGAGGTATCGCCCGGCGAAGAGGAATCTATACATTGATCACGGCGCATCAAAAGCTTCTGGAAAAAGGCTATGATGTTAAGCTGCTGCTGATTGGTCCGGTGGATAAAGCCGAGAGGAGCCGGTTTTTGCAGGCAATTGCAAGTGGGGTAAGAAGTCAGACTATTGTTTATCATGAATGGAAGGAGATGACCGAGTTACCGTCTTACATTTTATCCAGCGATATCTGCTTTTCGCCTATTGTGAAGAATCCACAGCACGAATCGGGAATTGCCAACAAAGTGTTTCAGTATATGTTGTTTGAGCGTCCGGTGGTGGTGTCGAACAGCAAGCCACAGCAAGAGGTGGTGGAGCAGGGGCAATGCGGGCTGTCGTTTTTAAGTGAAGACGCAAGTGATTTAACCGAAAAGACCGCATGGTTGCTCGACCATCCTGAAAAAGCAAAGGAAATGGGCCGCAACGGAAGGCAACTGGTAAAAACAACCTACAACAGCAAAGCCATGGCAAAGAACTTAATCGAGATGTATGAAAAAATGGGGGGAGATGTTTAAGAAGTTTAAGAACCTTTCATTGGATGATTTGCGGTTTATGCTGGAGTATGGGAAGCCAAATCGGAAAGGAACAGTTTTCGACTTGCGGAGCGGAAAGCTTGAATTGATGAAGCCGGTGTTTTTTCTCTCCACTGGAAGAGCAGGGACGATGTGGTTCTCTGAAGTGATGAAGAAAGACCGCAGTGTAAAAGTATTGCATCGGCCCAGCCCGGACTTTGCGGTACAGAATGTCAAAGCGTATAAGTGTTTCGAGCATTCTGAATTTGATAATGAAACTCTAAATGAATGGTTTTCGGAAATTTATTTGGCAGGAAGAGAGAATCATTTGCGCTATGCTTATAAAACGGATCGTCGTTTGATAGAAACTAATAACTCAATTACGTTTTTTGCTTATGCCCTGGCCGAGATGTTTCCAGAAGCTAAATTCGTTCATTTGATACGGCCGCCCAAAAAATTCATTGTCAGCGGATTGAGACGGGGTTACTATACTAATCACCCTCAGGAAATGCGTCGAATTGTTCCAGGTGATAACCACCATGCCTGGCGAAACTATAGCAGAGAACAAAAGATAGCCTGGCTTTGGACGGAGACCAACAAGTTTGCTCGAAAATTCGGGAATAAGATTGGGGAGCAACGATTTAAAAAGTTTTATTTCGAAGAGCTTACTGTGGAAAGTGTTTGCAAACTACTCGACTTTATCGATGTAGGCTATGACATGAATTATATTAGAAAGCGAATTAATAAGCCTGTCAATATCCAAAAAAGCGCTAATGATGAAAGCACGGGCATCAGTTGGCATAAAACTGAAAAAATTTATCTGCAGGAAGCCATAAACCTTGGTATTACGAATAATGAAGAAAAATTGTAAAATAGTGGTTATAGGAAATTCGGTTGCTTTGAGGGTTCGGCCCCCAAAGGAATTCCCCTATAATAGAAATTACAGCACTGTTTTAGAGGATTTACTTGCTGAGGATGATCCTGGGCGGACATATTTAGTAAGAAACAAAGGCTTCAGCCGGCTTCTAATATCCGAAGTCTTTGAGAACTTTGATCAATATGTTCAGGAGTTCCCCGATTATTACATTATCAACTTAGGTGTGGTGGATGCTTCTACGCGAGAGATTCCACTTTGGTTTGCCAATGTTATACGTTCTGAGAGCAATTCACTGTTTCATCGTTTTATGAAGGGCCTCCACTATCATATTTTTAAGAAACATCATTCATTTTTTGTGAAACTGCGCGGAAAGAAAGCCTGGATTTCTGAAAAGAAGTTTGAGCAGTATTACGATAGGCTTTTTAAAGATTTAAAAAAGGAAACAAACGCCCGTTTTATCGCATTATCCGTAAATGCCGGAAATGAGCGGATAGAGAAAAAAATTCCGAGAAGCCTGAAAAACTATATCCGCTACAGCGAGATAATTAAAAGAGTTTCCGCAAAGCATGGCGCCACTTATATTAATACCTTCCAATTAATGGAACCCGCTGATATTCCCGACGGTATCCACTTTAGTGCGAAGGGGCATCTTAAGCTTGCTGAAGCCTTAAAAAATGAGATTCTGGAACAATGATATTTAACTGGCCTGATAAAGTAAAAACAGATTATGTCTTGAAACATTTCAGGATGAATTATCATTTGCCGGAGGAAATCGATCAGAGAATTGGCTTTGGTGGCGAAGGAGTTGCCGCAGGTTCAATTATTTTTAACTTAAGCGACTTGGATATTGCTGACAGTGTGATATATAAGGATGCTATTCCTATTCTTTTTCCTTTAAGCGAAAGCCCGGAAATTTATGAATTGACAAACGGAAAGCTTGTTTTTCACCATGATATCCTGAAATCGGCTTTTTATCTGCTTTCCGGATTTCAGGAATACAAGTCTACGAAAAAAGATCATTTTAATCGGTTTCCTTACCGTGAGTCTATTCAAAAGCGACTGGGAATCACTGCCATACCGGTAGTGAATTATTACTTTCAGTGGATTGCTGAGGCTTTGAATGCTTATGCAACAAGAAATGATCTTCCTTTGGTTAAAAGGAAGCCTCTTTTTAAGGATGCTGGCTTTGGTTTTTTCCTGACCCATGATGTGGATAAGGTGGACTATTACACTTTTAATGAGATGGTATTCAGGGCTAAACAACTTTTTGGGATTGCTCCAACAAAGTATGGTATTAGCAAATCGTTCAAAATGCTGTGGGATGCTAAGTGGAATTATTTTTTTACAAGGAAGAACCCTGCCTGGGATTTTGCCCACCTTATTTCCATTGAGAAGAAATACAAGATTCCGGCGACATATTTTTTTCTGGATAGGGGTCTTAAGCATCAGGATGCTTATTATCAAATCACTGATAACAAGATTCAAGAACTGATTAACTGGTTGAAAGAGCAGGGAGCTGAAATCGGGCTACATGGCGTTTGCCGCTCATCCGCCAACCAAAGTGTAATGAAAGAGCAGAAAGTTCGCCTGGCTTCTGTAATAGGTGATGAGCCAAAAGGAACAAGGCAGCACCGCTTGATCTATGAAAACCCTGCAACACTCCACGTACATCAATATGCTGGTTTTAAGTACGATTCTACTTTAGCCTTTGCAGAGCATGAAGGCTTCCGCAATTCTTATTGTTGGCCCTTCAAAATTTTTGATCACCAGAACAATTGCATTTCTGATGTTTGGGAGTTTCCGCTTAATGTTATGGACGTAACATTGTTTCATTATCAGGAATACGATTTTATGCAGGCCATGAGCGCTGTGCGGAAGATTGTAGAGGAGGTGAATAAATTTAACGGTCTTTTTACCTTGCTTTGGCATAATGGGTTTAATGATGAGATGAAATTGCCTGGCATTGGTAAATTCTATGAAAGCATAATACAGGCAGTAACTGAAAAGATGGGAAAAGGGGTTTCTGCAAATAAACTGGTAAAACAACTGGAAAACAATGTTGAATAAGCTCAGACATACCTTTAGCCAAACCATCATCTACAGCATTGGTAATCTCAGTACGAAGGTTATAGGCCTTATATTGCTTCCGTTATACGTGGAGGAGTTGACAACTTCTGACTATGGGGTTCTTTCCATTCTTGAAATTTCAAGCCAGATTTTAGTAGCAGTGCTTGGGCTGCACCTTTCAAAAGCTATGATGCGTTGGCTTGCCCAGGAGTCGGATATGATTACCCGAAAGGGAATAATTCTGAACACCTATGCCAGCGTTTCAGTTGTTTCTGTTCTCTTTATTGGAGCATTTCTGGTATTTCAGGATAATTTATCACTGCTCTATTTCGGAAAATCTTCATTTGCTGTTTATTTCAAAATTATGGCTTTCTGGGTGGCTGCTGAACTACTCAACCGCATTACGCTTGACTTGATACGAGTACATGAGAAGCCAAAGATGTTTTTGCTGATTACTATCACCAAGTTCGTTTCCATCCTCACCATGAATATCATATTCGTAGCCTATATGAAAATGGGTGTTGAAGGAGTGATACTTAGCCAGGCTATTGGCAACGGAGCAGTAACAGTTTTCACCATTCCTTTTGTGTTTAGAAACGTAAAAGGGGGCAAGATTATACCTGCGGTTTTTAACGAGATGCTAACCTATAGTTTCCCTTTGATATTCTCCACAATTTCAACGATGGTATTGACGATGAGCGACCGCTTTATGATTAAAGCTCTTGGAAATTATGCGGATGTTGGTGTTTACAGTTTGGGGCATAAAATAGCAAGTGTATTGAATGTGTTTGTTATTCAGTCTTTTCAGCTCGGATTTTTACCCATTGGTTATAAAATGTTTCACCAAAAGGATGCCAGGCCTTTCTTCTCTAAAGTGATGACCTATCTGGTTTTTGTTTTGTTTTTCGTGGGTTTGGGTATTTCTCTTTTTTCCAAAGAAGTGATTATACTATTTTCAAGTTCGAATAAGTCTTATTGGGTAGCTTATACAGTTGTTCCGATTATTGTGTTTGCATTCGTGTTACGCGGCGTTAATTACATGGTTTCTTTGGGTTTGCATTACGTTAAGAAAACCAAATATAATGCATACATACTTATTACTGCAGCCATATTTAATGTTGTGCTCAACTACTTGCTCATACCATTAATTGGGATTTATGGGGCGGCGGGGGCCAGTGTTCTTGCAAATGCCCTGATGGTTCTTTTATTCTTATATTATTCTCAGAAATTCTATTTTATTAAATACGAAAGCGCACGAATATTCAAACTGTTTGTGGTTGGGGTTGTAATACTGATTGCCGGAGCATATATTGATGTCAAAGGATTGGAGATGCTATGGGCATTGCCTGTAAAAGGACTAATGGTGATAAGTTTTCCGATTATATTACTTTTGCTTGGTTTTTACACGAAACAAGAGAGGGCAGCGATTTCGGGAGCCTGGAGGAAGTGGAGACATCCTGAAGCGCTTGCTGAGAATATGAAATCATTATTCAAAAATGAAAACAGCAATGAAAAAAACTAATATTTGCATAGTGGGATCGGGTAATTTTGCTACGGCTCTTGGAAATCAATTGACAAGAAATCCTTCTTTGGATGTTACTTTGTTATCAATACAGGAGAATGTTGTTAATACGATCAATGAGCGGCACGTAAACCCACACTATTTTCCGCAAGTCATCCTCAGTGAGCGGCTGCAAGCTACCCTTGACAAAGATATTCTGGGTAAAGCAGATTTTATTTTTCTCGCAATACCATCTTTTGTAGTTGTGGATTATGTGTCTGAAAATGTGTCGCTAATCAATCCGGATGCTGTTATTATTAATTTGGCCAAAGGTTTTAGCAAGGATAAAAAAACCAGCATTGTTGAGGCTCTTAGAGAGTATGTGAATAATGAAGTGTGTACTCTCAAAGGGCCGACCTTTGCACGTGAAGTAATAAATAATGTTCCAACGGCCATGACCCTTGGAGCGCATAATGGGCATCTCAGGGAGGCTTTTGCAAGGATTTTTGAAGGAACAAACCTGTTTATAGATTACAGCGAAGACATAGTTGGAGTTGAGCTTTTAAGTATCCTGAAGAATATTTATGCCATCGTGGTTGGAATCTCCGATGCTCACTTCAATTCACCCAATCTCAGATTCTTTATACATAATAAGGCCTTTAATGAAATGAAGGATATTCTTATTGACAATGGCGGGAAGCTGGAAACCATGTTTAATTATTGTGGTTTTGCTGATTTTAACCTGACATCGCTCAACGATTTGAGCCGTAACCGTACCCTTGGACTGCTGATGGGAAAAGGTTTCTTTTCGCAGGACATTTCTAATCGTGTTTTGTTGGAGGGTAAAGTAGCTGTGGAGGTGTTCTGTGAAGAACGCTATTCTTTTGATGAGGTTAAAATAAAGTATCCGATTATAGCCGAACTTTACAAGGTTTTTAACAGTTCAGACTATGAGATCTCCGACTTTGTATGGAAGGTGATAAATAACAGATAGCCTGAATAATACAACTTTCTTCAGGCTATCTGCTCTAATCATTTTATTGCTGACTTTGATATAACTGGCTGACCTCCTCTTCAGTGAGCGGACGATCATAAATTCTTAGTTCATCCAGCTTCCCATGGAAATGGTTATTGTTTCCTGTGCCGCCATTGAAAGTGTTACCAATATATGTTGGGACATGGCTGTTTTCATTGTATAATTCGTATGAACGCTCTTTAGTGACGGTTATCTTGTTATCAATATAAACAACTAGTTTATCCGGTGTTAGATTAATAACACAATGGTGCCACCTTGATGTGCTTATGGTATCTGCATTGTAGTTTGTCCATAAATGTTCCATTCCATTTGGGATTTCGCCCTCAAAATCTTCATAATTCGCCTTTACCCAGTCCCCATCCAGGTAATGAAAACCCGCATGATAAAAAGCGCCGATTCTGTTATAACTGAAATTTTGGTTCATGGGACCGAATGTATTTATCATCAGGCTTCTGCCTAGGTCTTTATCATATTTTGATAGGATAGATCCATTATTTTCTCCATTTACAGGTCCATAAGTGTGTAACCAGAATGAGAATGCTTTAGCCTCATTCGGAGAGAGTGTTTCCGTTAGCTCAAAGTAATCGCTTATACCATCAAATTCAACGCTTTGACCATTGATGCCCTGTGTGAAATGAACCTGATCTTCCGTAATACAATGGTTTTCTCTCGGACTGTAATCCTGGATATCATTGTTAAAAGGATAAAAACCAATAAGGCCGGTTTCAAGTGTGTTTGATTCATTCACATGTACATAGTAATTTACGTAGTACAAAACTGATTCTTTCGGGTTGTCCTTATCGGATACAACAATGTGCAGCAAATGCAATGAATCAGTTTCATAATCAATTAAATCAGGTTCTTTTACAGTGAGTTGCCCGTTTTGGCGGTGTAAGTCAAATATTCCGAGCTGGTTTCCCCTGAAAATATCAAACCTGAAATCAAGCTTGGCAGTAGTATCTATAGAAGCTACGGTGCCAACAAGGTAATCCTGTTCACAGCCTTCATCCACATAACCAATTTGCTTTAAGGTATCGTAGATAAACATTTCAGGAGATAAAATGATTTTTAGTTTAACATTTAAGACATTTTCCCCTGTTTCTTTATCAACCACTTGAATTGATAAGCTGAACTCGTTGTTGGCGTCTTTAGATTGCATCAGGTCTTTTAGGTAAAGGTCACCAGATTCCTTGTTAATATGGAAGGTCTGATCATTATTACCTTCCACAATGTAAAACTCGCTCATGCTTACTGAAAGAGAGTCAGGAAGCTCCACGGTTCCAATAAACCCATCCGGACTAACTTCCTCAATTAAAGGGAATTCCTGGTTGATAGTTGGTATGGTTTCCTCCGGGATCACGTCTTTGTCTTCTACACATGACGTTACAAAGAAGAGAGTTAAAAAGCTAAAAAGAACTAAAAGGTTTTTCATACGACTAGGTATTTGTTGATTAATAATGTTCAAGTGTACGAATAATAAACCAAAAACACAACTTTATTTGCCTTCTAATACCCTTGCCATTTTTTGAGTTAGCCTCTTTCGGTTGTAGGGTGCGGTGTTGGTGGACTCAGAAAAACTTGATTTTTTTTCGAAGGTGTCAAGGATGTATTGCTTGATGCCTTCTTTGTTTTCGAAGTCGAAGGTTTTTCCGGCGTTGGTTTCACGGATGATTTTGGCGCTGTCGCCGTCGGTGGGGCCAATGCTGAGGATGGGTTTTTGCATGGCCAGGTATTCGAATAGCTTTCCGGTTACGATGCCTTTGACGGTGGGGGTGTTGTTGAGTGGCAGCAAGAGTAGCGACGCAGTTTGCGAATGAGCGATAGCTTCCTTGTGCGGCAGGTAGGGAATAATTTGCAGATGTTCTTTAAGCTTGTTTACGCTGATGCTTTTGCGTGCTGAGATATCGGTTTTTCCGATGAGTTTGATAAGAAGCTTCCGTTTGAAATCTGCATTTTCCTGGCATAGCTCTGCAAGGGCTTCCCATAGCTTTGTGGCGTTACGGTCTTTGTTGATGGCCCCGATATGCAGCAGCTCAAATCGCTTACTGGTCTTGGGCGACAAATGATTGAAGTCCTCCGGGTCAAAACCGTTCGTAATCACGTCTACCTTTTTCCCGGATATTTTTTCCAGGTCGCGGGCACAGGTGGGGCTCACAGTAACCACTCTGTCGGCCGCATCAAGCACTTTTTTTTCCAAACGATGATGCTTATTGTCGGCCCATCGCGAAAGCTGCAGCTGATGATAGAAATCGATTTGCGTCCACGGATCGCGGAAATCTGCCACCCATCGGATGCCTGTCTTTTGCTTTAACGCGAGCGCAATCAGGTGCATGCTGTGTGGCGGTCCGGTAGAAACGATGGCATCCACCGGATTTTCTTCCAGGTAATTTTTCAGGAATTTTATGGAAGGTTTGATCCAGTATTTCCGGGCATCCGGAATGAAAAGGTTGCCGCGGATCCACACCGAGACCTTCTCGGCCAGTCCGGGTTTTTCTTTTTCGCTGAGGAATCCGGCATTGACCTTCTCTTCAGGTTTTTGTCCGGTAAATTTTTTATACCAGCGGTAAGGCTCCCAAATTTTTGTTTTCAGGATTTCCACTCCTTCCGGAATATCTTCAGCCAGACTGTCATCATTGGCAGGAGCTTCCGGATTTTCGGGGGTGTAGACCACCGGCTCCCAGCCATAGTCTCTGAAATATTTTACAAACTTGAGCCAGCGCTGAACGCCTGCCCCGCCACTTGGAGGCCAGTAATATGTTATGATCAGGACTTTTTTCACCCTTTACTCGTTTTTCTGGTCTTCCTCTTCCTGTTGTGACAATGATTTCTTGATTTCAAAACCTAATCCGCCAAGCACCAGAAGAATAACCAGAATAGACGTTACCAGTGCAATGTTCTGTCCGGTGTAATACGTATCCGGCTCAAACTTAAACTCAATGGTGTGTTCACCTGCCGGAACGACCATCGCGCGAAGCACATAATTCACACGGAAGTGCTCGGCTTTTTCACCATCGATGTATGCATCCCATCCCAACGGATAGTACACCTCAGAAAATACCGCCAGTTGTTTCTTATCCGACCGGCTTTCGTACTTGAGGTAATTCGGTTCGTATTCAGTAAGCTTGATATTGGCTGTGCTGTCTTTTTCCGGAGTGAACCCTTCCACCTGATCCGCAAATCGATTATCAATGATGGCGGTTTTAGAAGGATTAAAATCATTAAGTGCTGCAATTTCCTGATCGGCATTTTGGACCATTTGATAGTTTTCCACAAACCACGCATTTCCGAGAGCTCCCGGATTGCGGCGTGCTACCGGTCGCCCGCTGTTATTTTGCACAATCAGGTATTTGGTGTTTAGCATGTTAAGCACCTTCTGATTGTTCTTGCTGATGTGGAAGTCAATAAGCTCCTGGTAGCGCCTGAGCTTTGCCCCGTGATACCCGCCGATGGATTTATGAAAATAGGATGTGGTGGCATCCTGGAAAGGGCTTGTGGTGAGGTTAAACACCCTGAAGTTCGGATCATTATCCGCCAGGATCTGCTGATCAGCCTGAGTTTTGTTAAAGGGTTTTTCCACCTTTCGCGGACTCACAAAGTGATCATCGTTGAGGTAGCGCTTGTTTACGCTCCACATGTCCACCAAAACCAGCAGGCCGATAATCAATAGCATGATGTTGGCCTTGAGCTTTCTGCGGCTGTAGAAATAGATTACTGCGGTTGCCGCCAGAATGAAGAACACACTGCGTAAGGCGTCGGCCTGGAAAATGTCCACGCGTGCCTGCTTTAACTGTTCTGTAAACACGGCAATCTGGTCAGCGTATTGAGGCTGGTTGACTTTCTGATCGTTGAAAGCCGAAACTTCCTGCTCGCTGAGGAAGTTGAAGAAGGTGGTGGGCAGAAGGTAAAAAACCAGTGCCAGTCCGGCAGTGAGGCCGATAGCGATAAAAAACTCACGTTGCTTTTCTTTGAGCAGCCCGGGCTCTTTGTAAATCCTGTAAAGCGCCATTAATCCGAGCAGTGGAATGGTAAGCTCGGCTATCACCAGCGTCATGGATACCGTCCTGAACTTGTTGTATCCCGGAACATATTCCAGGAAGAAGTCGGTAAACCACATCAGGTTGTGCCCCCATCCAAGCATGATGGACAGGATGGTTACGGCCAGTAACACCCATTTCAGGTGATGTTTAACGATGAAAAGTCCCAGCACAAACAGGAACATGATAA
>JASMTJ010000448.1:0-1581 GCA_041694335.1 Bacteroidales bacterium | reverse complement strand
AATCTTAGGCCGAGTTTGGTATCTTCAAAGAGTCTGATTTCGCTCAGGTCTTCAGGGTCAAACTTGATGACGAACTTTTTACCAATGGATATACTCAACCAGACTAAGTCCGGATAGCCATCTTCTTTGTAAACCATGAAGTCGTATTGAACCTTCTTTTCAGTAAATGAAATGCCTGAGGCGTTTACTGTAATTGGCTTTTGGCGTGTTACCCAGAACATGTCAACCATGTCCCAGATTTCAACTTTCTTGGTGTCGGGGTTTTGACTCTCGAGATACATATCTATGCGCGGTTTTCCTGTTTTGTGGTGTGGTGCTGAGTTCCATTCTTTACGTCTGGTCTCATAAGTGTATTTTATGTCCTGCAGACTGGGCAAATTGTGCTTATTGGCGAGGATAAACTCCATATTGGCCTTGCTTTCCTGCTTTTTAGCGGTGATATTTTGCCCGGTAAAGAACCAGTCTCGCTTTAAATATTGTTGCTGAAAGCGTCCAAATGCACTCTCAATCGTCTTAGATTTACCATTGTAAGGCTGTGTAGCCGTCTGAATTCGCGCTATTTTACTTAAAAAATCGCCTGATTTCAGCTTACCGTGACCTCCCTGGTTGTCATACTTCAGTTGGTAAGGTCTATATCCTGCAGATTGTATAGCCATTTTGTAAGCTGAATATTGTGCCTGGTAGTCTTCGGTCTTACTGATGTGATAACCTAAGAATACTTCGCTGAAGGCGTCCATTACTTCATATACCTGGCAGGTTTTCATATTGCCTTCTTCGTCTAAGTAGTAGTAGTTTAGTTTGGTACCATCAGAGAACCAAAGGCTGTCTCTGTACGACGGCATCTTTGTTTTTTGTTGATATCCAAACTTTTCTTTTGAGACGAGCTCTCCGTATCGGTAGCCCCACCAGTAAGGTTGCACTTCAGGATCATTAAGGTAGTTGTAAAATGTCTTTTCGTCCTGAATGGCTTTCCAGCCTCTCTGTTTGGCTTCTTTATTGTATTCAGCATGAAGCTGGACCAGGTTAGCGCACTTATTGACTTGGTTACACCAACGGGCAAGCACCCATTTCTTAGCCTGGTCTGATAATTTTTGTGCTGACTTGTTTAAATAGTTTCCGTGGATAAGGCTTTCGTAGTTTTCTTTTTTATACTTAGAACATTTTTGCTTGAGTCGTCTCCAGTTGGTTGGTAGTTTGTGGTTGTAGGCGTGATCTGGTAAATTTTGAACGGCTTTGGCTATGTTTTTCCAGGCTCTAATTTTGCCGCCGAATTTTCTGCAGGTTACTACATCAGTCACAATGAAGTGGCAGGCGTTCAGAATCATAGCGGTGTGGGTGTATTCTTTTATAGCGTTTTCCGGGAGGTTATTACCGTTTTCTAACTGGTAGGTTTTAAAGAATTGCTCTGCGGTATAGTCTGGCTTTATAAAGTCTCTGAGCTGAAGGATGTGCACCATGTCATAAGGATCTCCCTTTATAATTTCTCTTATTTTGCTTTGGAAGCGATCCGGAATGCTTTCGTAAACTACCTTTGCGGTTCTGCCGTTGCCTCCTACGGTGGCCTTTTGCATTTTGCCTCTT
>JASMTJ010000447.1:0-1273 GCA_041694335.1 Bacteroidales bacterium | reverse complement strand
GCGAAATCAGTTACGGTTAAGGTTCGACCATTGAGAGAAGTTCTCGCCGAAAATGTCGAGTCTAAGCAGACCATCCATTTTTTAAAAGTTGACGCGGAGGGATTTGAGGAAGGTGTCATACGAGGTAATGATTGGAAGAAGTATCGGCCATGGATTGTTGTTGTTGAAGCAACGCTTCCGTTATCTACAGAGAAAAGCTTCGAGAACTGGGAAAGCTTGTTACTGGAGGCTGATTACCTTCTAGCATACGCCGATGGCCTCAATAGATTTTACGTGGCCTCTGAGAAATCGTCCCTTTTGCAGCATTTTAAGTATCCACCTAATGTCTTCGATGATTTTGCTTTGGCGGCGCTTGTCGAAAGCCGCGCACGACTGCATCAGACGGAAGAAGTGGTCAAAAGTTTAAACGGGACGGCTAGTTCCTTGCGGCAGCAGATGAGCAACCTAAAGGCTGAGCTAAATACTTGCCACGATAAAAAGGAGCGAGAGCTTAGTCTGCGTCATCAGATGGAATCGAGTCTATCCTGGAAACTGACCACTCCCTTGAGAGTGCTAAACCCGAAACGAGTGATTAAACCGGTAGTCCGTGCTTTGGCCGCCCGAATTTTGAAATCACCCGTTTTTGTATCTTCCTTTAAGCCAGTCTTGAAACGGTTCCCGACGCTTTGGGTGCGACTAAAAGACCTTCTACTTTTCAATCACGATTTAGAGCACGAACCATTCGAATACCTGAAGGTTGAGAGCAAAGTGATTGCTTTTGCAAAGGGGCCTCTGAGGGACCAGCGCGGAATAGGGCGAGTAACCCGAGAAATCTTGCGTCGACTGAGAGAAAAAGCCATTTCGAGTGAAACAACTGTAGAAGAACGTAATTCAGCAGTCGTTTTTTTTTCTTCCATCCATTGGTGTCCTGATCGGTTGCCTCCCAACTCTACTGTAATGATTCATGATGTTATTCCGATGATTTTTCCAGAGATATTCCCGGAAGTTTCTGAGCAATGGCACTCAAAATATGCGCCAGTCGCCCATCAAGCTAAAAAAATTGTCACTATTAGCGAGACTAGCGCTCAAGATATAGCTAAACATATTGGGGTACCAAGAGAAAAAATAAAAGTTATATATAACGGGGTTAGTACTTTGCCTATTTCAGAAACGTCAAAGGTTGAACTACCCAGCGAGCCGTATTTCGTATTCTTCGGATCTCACGACTATCACAAGAATGTTGAGGTAGTCTTAGAAGCGTTTTCAGATCCTAAACTGAAAGGCTTTCACCTAG
>JASMTJ010000446.1:0-11010 GCA_041694335.1 Bacteroidales bacterium | reverse complement strand
CCATGACCGGTCAGGATGCCGTAAACACCGCCAAAGCCTTTAACGAGCAAATCGACTATGATGGCGTGGTGCTCACCAAGCTCGATGGTGATACTCGTGGTGGTGCCGCCCTAACCATCCGCCGTGTAGTGGATAAGCCCATTAAGTTTGTCGGTATCGGCGAAAAGGTGGATGCCCTGGATGTCTTTTATCCGAAAAGAATGGCCGACCGTATCCTTGGAATGGGTGATATCGTCTCCCTTGTTGAAAAGGCCCAGGAACAATTTGATGAGGATGAAGCAAAAAAGCTCCAAAAGAAGATTGCCAAAAACCAGTTTAATTTTGATGATTTCCTCAAGCAAATCAAGCAAATTAAGAAAATGGGGAATGTGAAAGACCTCATGGGCATGGTTCCGGGAATGGGCAAGGCTATCAAAAACATGGATATTGATGATGACGCCTTTAAGGAAATTGAAGCCATCATTTACTCGATGACACCCGAAGAACGTGAAAACCCAAAGATGCTCAACGGTAGCCGTCGTCATCGTATTGCAAAGGGAAGTGGTACGAATGTTCAGGAGGTGAACCGACTTCTTAAGCAGTTTAAGGAAACCAGCAAGATGATGAAGAAGATGCAGAGCGGCGGAGGTAAAAACCTGATGAAGGCGATGCAAAACATGGGCGGGATCAACCGCTAACAAAAACAGAGAGCCAATTTGAGGGCTTCCCAAAAAAAATGATTGTATGAAGATAATCGACGGAAAAGAAATTGCCAATCAGATAAAAGAAGAAATCAAAAAAGATGTAGCCGCACTTATTGATGCTGATAAAAAAGCACCGCATCTGGCTGCTGTATTGGTGGGAGAGGATCCTGCCAGTCAAACCTATGTTAACAGCAAGGAGAAGGCGTGCAAGCGCATCGGAATGACATCTTCGGTTTATCGCCTACCTGACACTACCACGGAAGAAGAGCTTCTTGAAACGGTTGATTTTCTCAACCGTGATGATGAAGTAGATGGATTTATTGTGCAGCTTCCCTTGCCTCAACATATCGATGAAGATAAAGTGATACAGCGTATAAATCCCGCTAAAGACGTGGATGGATTCCACCCGGTAAATCTTGGCCGGATGATGCTCGGTCAGCCTGCTTTTCTGCCGGCAACACCGCATGGCATCATGCAGCTGCTCGAAAGGTCAAATATCGATACTGAAGGAAAACACTGTGTGGTGCTCGGTCGCAGCAATATTGTAGGAACACCCGTGAGTGTGCTGATGTCGCGGAAAGCCAAACCAGGGAATGCTACGGTTACTCTGTGCCACAGCAGAACAAAAAACCTGAAGGAAGTGATTAAAACAGCCGACATCCTCATTGCTGCTATTGGTAAGCAGGAATTCGTCAAGGCCGAGATGGTTAAGGAAAATGCGGTAGTTATTGATGTCGGAATCCACCGCGTTGAAGATGAAACCAGGAAAAAAGGCTACCGCCTGACCGGAGATGTTGATTTCGAAGAAGTAAGCAAAAAAGCCTCAGCTATCACACCAGTTCCGTGAGTTGTAGGGCCGATGACGATCGCTATGCTTCTATTAAACACTTATAAAGCATCACAAAAAGAAATATATTAATTCAAGCATTAAGAAGTGGATCCGGTTGCCTTTGGTTGCCGGATTTTTTTTATTTTCACCATAAGAAAAAGCATCATGTCCAGATTTCTCTTTTTGCTGGTTTTTTTCGCTTTAGCTCTATCTCCTGATGTGGCCGGGCAAAACTATTCCACAGGAAACAGGAAGGCAATACGGTCATTCAACAAGGCAAAGAGTGAAATGCACTCTGATGCTGAAAAGGCGCTTTCTTTTGCTAAAAGGGCAATAGAGTTAGATCAGAACTTTTCTGAGGCGTATATCTTGCTGGCTGAAATTTACATTGAAAACAAGGAAGAGGCCAAAGCCCGCCATTATCTGAAAAAGATGCTTTCTTTTAATCCTGACAAATATCCGTCAGCCTGGTTGCTGCTGGGTGATCTCCAGTTCGGTTCACAAAAGTATAAAAACGCCCTCAGTAGTTATGATACCTATCTCAGTATGACTAATGATACATTGAGTCTGAAAGGAAAACCGGAACTTGCATCTTTTCGCGACAGTCTGATGAACCATCCTGCAGACATTCATCTCAGCAACATCGGCACTGGAATAAACTCCTCCGGGTGCGAATTTGCAAATGCCATTTCTCTCGATGGACAAAGGCTGTACTTTACGCTTAAACCGGAAGGCGTCCCGGCAGGGGGGCAACAAAAGTGGGATGAGGATTTCTATTTTTCTATTTTAAAAGACAGTGTATGGCAACCGGCTAAATCGCTGGGTGATCAAATAAATACGCCTTACAATGAAGGGGCCATGCATCTTTCTTCTGATGGCAGGTTTTTATTTTACACCTCATGCAGAGGTCTTCAGGGTTTTGGTAGTTGCGATTTATATTTTGCCCGCCGCATCAATGATACAACATGGGAAGAGTCGTTTAATCTTGGAGGTCGTTTAAACACCAGGCACTGGGAAACACAACCCTGCTTCTCCTCTGACGGAAGAACGCTGTTTTTTGTCTCAACACGCGAGGGAGGACAAGGGGGAGCTGACATATGGATGGCCCGACTGAGAGAAGGCGGAGGATGGACGTATCCTGAAAACCTGGGCAAGAAAATCAATACAAAAGGGGAGGAGATGGCTCCTTACCTCCATCCTGACGGGAAAACACTCTACTTCTCTTCTAACGGTCATTTGGGAATGGGAGGCCAGGATTTATTTATGACACGCATGAAGGCAGATAGCACATGGACTCAGCCACGGAACCTGGGGTATCCCATTAACAACGACGAAGACCAAATCAACCTGATAGTAAACGCTGAGGGAAACCAAGCATACATCTCCAGTACTGACAGTGCTGGATTTGGGTGTTACGATATTTTCACCTTCAAGCTCCCCGATCCCTTGCAACCAAACCCCGCGGCTTACCTTCAGGGAATTGTTTTTGATTCTGTGACCAATCAGCCATTGGAGGCTTCCATTGAACTGATTGATTTGAAAACAAAGCATACAGTGGTGGTGTCGGCTTCGCGGGAAGATGGCAGCTACATTGTGGCCTTGCCGTCAGGAAACGACTACGCCTTGCATGTGGATAAAGAAGATTACCTGTTTTACTCTGATCATTTTCCGTTTAACAGCAATCCTGCCGAAGTAATGGTTAAAGACATCCCTTTACAACCTATTAAAGAAGACGCTTTGATAGAATTGAAAAACATCTTTTTCGCTTTTGATTCAGATTCGCTCAAACCATCTTCTGAAACCGAACTCAATAAGCTCGTTCATTTCCTGGAAAAGAATCAGGAACTGTCTATTCGAATTGAAGGCCACACTGACAACCGGGGTGCAGCAGAGTATAATAAAAAATTGTCGGAACGGCGTGCGTTTGCTGTTATGAACTATTTATTGGAAAACAATATCAGAAAAAGCCGACTCGATATTAAGGGATTCGGGGAGGAAAGCCCCAGAGCGACCAATGAAACCGAAAAAGGAAGAGCGAAAAACAGAAGGACGGAAATCAGGATTGTGGATGTTCAAATGGAGTAGAAAAGGGTTGTGTTCAGTATACTAAATTGGCTCGATGAAGAAAAAAAGACTTTTAAGTATGAAATATTTTCTGTGTTTTTGGATGTTTCTTTTCGCAGCGGCTCCCGTCAATGGGCAGGATACGAAGCCCCAGGTGAACCTCATCGCCGATTACCAGGGATTTTTCAGAAACAACGAGTATTTTGAGGATTATCTGAAAGGGTATACGCTTACAGGCAATCATTTTACACCGCAACTGGAGTTGCAGATTTCTGAACGAGCATCGCTCAGGTCTGGGGTTCATTTGTTAAAATACAATGGGCTGGACGATTTCTCGGAGGCTGTGCCTTATCTGAATCTGGAGCTTACTTTAAACAAATTTGGAATCCTTTTAGGCAGTTTTTCAGAAGCAAACCGAAGGAAGATTTCCGACAAGCTGTTTTCGGACGAACGCTCTTTGACAAATTACTTGCAAGAAGGATTGCTCATAAAATATCATTCGAAGCAATTCACCCTTGAGACATGGCTCGACTGGGAACAATTTATTTTCAGTAACGATCCCTTTCGTGAAGAGTTCAAAGTGGGTAGCATGATGAATTGGCAAACCCATCCTGGAAAGGCATTTGTTTTTGAGGCAGATTTCCAGTCAATAATCCAACACAAAGGCGGGCAGATTGACGATTCAGGCTTGCCGGTAAGCACGGTAATGAATAACGCTTTGGGCTTATTCGTCAGGCGTCATCTGGCCGGTGAAAAGATAATGTCAGTTGGAGGCCGGGTAACGCTCTACAATGATTTGAACGGAAATGCAGGATGGACTACTGAGAAAGGCTGGGCACTTGATTTTCCGGTAACTTACAGGTCTGGAAATTCAGAGCTTAAGGCAGGGTACTGGGCAGCAAAAGAGTTTGTAGCGCCTTACGGGAATCCTGTTTTTCAGACTGTTTCATTGGCTGAACCACAACTGTCCCTGGAAAATAACTCCATTGCCTACTTTGAAATCTTGTACAATTATGATGTGGTGGACGGGCTCGGGCTGCATGCACGGCTTTCAAACTATTACATGATCGATTTAAAAGGATTCAATTATTACTATGGCGTGACGGCGCTTTTGAACCAGAAGTTTTTTATCACCACTCTAAAAAAAGTTGTCAGGTAATCAGTTATTCCGTAAAAGCGGAGGCAATAGCTTTATAAATCTGCTCTTTGCTGTAATGAGGTTCGATGATTGCGTCGTACTGATTTCCGTTTTCATTGCTGTTTCCTTCCGACATCAGCACCAGCTTTACCTTGCTGTTGCTTTTCTTAATCAGCCCACAAAGCTGTTTTTCGCCATACTGCACCGTGCTTTTTCCTATTAGCAAGGCGTCTGGGCTGGCATTTTCAAGCGCCGATAACACATTTTTAAAGCTGTTAAAGCTCTCTACCTCTACATTCTTCTTTTTAAGTATCGCTCTTAAGAAAGAACTGCTGGTTGAGGAGTCGGAGAGGATGAACATTTTCATTCCACCGATATCCTTCTGAATTTCCTTTTTCTCAGAATCCCTTTCTTCATTGTGACATTTTAGTTTTGTGGAGAAAACACTTCCTTTGCCTTCCTCGGAAGAAAATGACAAGGAACCGTGCATCAGATCCATTAATCTTTGACTGATGCTTAAGCCGAGTCCACTTCCCTGAAAAGGACGGGTATCAGAACTATCTGCCTGACTAAAAACATTAAATATCTCTTTCTGTTGATCCTTTTTTATTCCAACACCAGTGTCTGCTACAAACACTTCCACAAGGTCGCTGTCCAATATTTTATAGCCAATGCGTATTTCTCCTTCTTTCGTGAATTTTAACGCATTATTCAGCAAGTTATTCAGTACCTGGTAATATTTGTTCAGATCTGCATATACTTTAACAGGACTTAGGCCCTCAGGGTAATCCTGAATCAGTTTAATCTTTTTTCCTGCTGATTTAATTTCCTGCTCATAAACAGAAGATAGCTCATTGAGTAACTGTCGCAGATCTATCAGTTCGATATTTATTTTGATATTCTGCGCTTCGATTTGAGAAATATCAATGATATTGTTGATTAGATTGATGAGCCTCTTTGAGCTCTTGTTTATCATGTCGATATAATGCTCTCTCTCTTGCTGGTCGTCGGTTTCAATCAATTCACTGGTAAAACCGTCTATGGCATTTAGCGGAGTTCTGATTTCATGAGACATATTTGCGATGAACCGTGTTTTTAATCGGTCTGATTCCTCGGCACGTTCTTTAGCCTCACGCAAACTCTTCTCGGTTCTTTTTCGATAAGTGATGTCTTTAAGTAAAATAGCTACAAAACTGGCACCTTCGAAGGTGAACATGTTGAAGGAAGCTTCGGTTGGAATCAGCTTTTTGTCGAGACGAATAGTAAACTCCTTGACAATGAATGGGTGGCTGGTTTCCAGTTCCTTCCATAATTTGTTCCATTTATTAAAGTCGATGTCAGGAAGAATATCATTAATGGTATCGATTCGCTCTTTCGTAGAGTAATCCTTTGCGATTTTGTTCAGGTAAAGCAAGGTCATGTCTTTTCGGACCCACATTACGGCGTCTCCCAGATTGTTAAAGGTATACTGAGCAATCCGGATATCCTTTTTCTTTTGCTCGAAACTTTGTTGTTGTCCTTTTAGTTGCTTGTCAAGTGCTTTGTTTTTCCTCCTTGACTGTCTGTAAATTAAAAGGATAAGTATCAGGAAAATCAAAAACAGGACGATCAATGATAAAGTTAATAATTTGATGGTACGCGTTTTATTTTCAAGGGTCTTCCGGCTCTTAAATTCCTGGTTTTTGGTTTGATAATCCAGTCGTGACAGCTCTCTGTCATAAGATTCCTGAATGTCGATTAGCTTTTGATAGAAGTTCTGGGCTGAAGCATCTTTGAGAGTGTCAATTTTCGCCTGATACTCCAGAGCTTTACGATAGTTATTTTGATTTTTGTAAAAGTTTGAAAGAGTCAGGTAGTTCATTTGCAATACTTCGGTATAAGAACCTTTTTGTGCAAGCTCATTGCTTTGCTCCAGATAATCGATGCCCGATTCAATGTCATTGGTTTCGAGTCCGAGTTTCCCAAGATTTCTTAAGGTCTTAGAACGTGAGTATAAAAACGGAAACCTGGAATAGATTTCCATGGCCTTGTTGAAATGCGATTTTGCCAACTGGTAATCCTTTTTCTGAGCAGCAACAACTCCTAAGTTATTGATCACTCTCCCTTGCCCGAGTTTATGGCCGATTTCCTCGTAAATCTTTAATGCTTTGCGGTAACTGTCAGTAGCTTCTTTAAGCTGTCCCTGCTTGGTTTTGCAATTGCCAAGGTACTTTGAAGCATCGGCTTTAGCGATTTTGTTGCCGCTGCTCATCGATAAGATAAAAGCTTGTTCCAGTTTTTCTTTGGCGATGTTGCATTCATCCAGACTCAAATAAACTTTAGCAATTCCTACGAGGGTGGAAGCACTGGCAAAGTCAAGGTTATTTTGCTTTTCAAACTGGAGGATTGAACTGTAATTGGTCAGTGCCTTCACGAAGTTTCCTCTTCTTAGCTGGAAATCTGCGTAATATTTTCGATAGGGAAGGAGATTAACAGAGTCTAAGACTTTTGCTGCTTTTCTTTTGGCCAGGCTAAAGTGCTTTCTGGACAGCTCAATTTTATTTTGGTGCTCAGCTATGCGAGCCCTTAGCAGGTATACCTCAGCAATGTATTCATCATTTCCTGAGTTTTTAAAAATTTTCTCCACAGCATCCAGCTGAATTAAAGCATCTTCGAGGTTGAATTTATGCTCAGAGAAAAGTGCCTGAAGATAAAGTGATTTGGCATACCATAAGTCAATGTCTTTGGTGATACTCATATCAAAAGCAGTGTCAGCATAACTTTGAGCCATCTGAAGATCATGTTTTTGATAACAGACCAGTGCCATTAGGTAATGCCCGTTGAATATATGATCGGGTTCGTTCAGCTTTTTGGCCAGATTCAGGTAGGTTTCAGAATATTTCTCAAAATCTGAAAGGTTGACAAATCGCATTTGTCGGGCATGTGTAGCAAGCAGCGGCAGCTTTTCCGCGTTGTCCTTTTCTTCAAGAGAAGCATTGAACTGATCGTTATCCGCAAGTGCAGCAGTAGAATTAGAAAATCCTGTTCCGATTATCATCAGAACAAAGACGAAACAAATGTTTGCTATACCTTTAATATTCATCTTCTGCATACACAGTTTTTAATACCTCTCACAAATGACTTATGCCCTTGCTATCATGATGATTGCTGCCAAAGCCAAAAGAACCCCTATCCAGTTTTCACGGGTGATTTTTTCCTTAAAGAATAAAAACCCGATAATTGCCGATAAGGCTACCACACTCACATTGTAAACAGGAACAATGACTGAAACCGGAATGGTATCCATCCCTTTCAGAAAATAAAAGGTAGAATACCAATTGAATATTCCAAGCAAAGAACCCGCAACAATATTTCTGACTCTAAAATTAAAGATAAACTTTTGATTTGAAAAAAGAGATACCACAAATCCAATAATAAGTGCCACCAAAAATGCGGTTGCTAAAAACAAAACAAACTCACCATTGATAAAAAAGTGCTGCGAAACCTTTAGCATTGAATCATTTATTCCGACCGCTAAAAACAGCAGGAAAGGGAGGTAAATATATTTCTTGTTTACCTCTACGCCTTTTTCTTTCTTAAATGTCAGATAAAAAGCCACCAATCCTGTTAAAGTTCCCAATATTTTAAGAAATGTTGCCTCTTCCTGAAAAAGAAAAAACCCCAAAGTCACAGGGATGACAACCGACATCCGGCTGGCTATGGCCGTCACTGCAACACCGGCTCTCTGGGCTGACATGGCAAAAAAGTTGAAAGCGATGATTAATGTAAACCCAACGATTATGGCAGGAATAAACCATTCGCGCTGAGGAAACTCAAGAAAATGTACTTTTTCATAAACCGACAAATAGCCCAATGAGGAAGCCACAAAATAATTGGTAGTGATGGCCGGAAGCTTATTAATCTTATATTTATCGAATAATCGAAAAGTAACGATAATTAAGGTGGAAGCGACAATAGCGAGTACAAGAAACAGCATATGGTTTTATTTTGTGCTGCAATATTAGTTTGTTTCTGGCAAAAACAAAACACAAATGTGTAGTGTGTAATTCATCTTAGAAATCGAACAATTTAAACAACAGTGCATAAAATCTATCGAGAAGTGAAAATTCCAGGATTTATTACAATTAAAAGTTTTCTTGAAATCTGTAAAACGGAGTTAGATGAGGTTTATCCCGACAAGGAAATTGAATCGATTGCAAAAATTCTTCTGGAAGAAACCACTGGGAAACCAACGATAGAGCTGCGGCTGGATGGCGTTGATCCGGACAAGGACCAAAGATATTTTCTGGAAAACGCCTTGGAGCGTCTGAAGAATAACGAACCGCTACAACACATTTTAGGATATAGTTGGTTTTATGGATACCGGTTTCAGGTAAACCAGAATGTATTAATCCCAAGACGCGAAACAGAAGAACTTGTTGACTGGGTTATCAAAAGCGTTAAATTATCAAAACCCAAAATTCTGGATATCGGAACAGGCAGTGGCTGTATAGCAATTTCGCTGTTTAAGGAAATGGATAACGCCAGTGTGGAAGCCTGGGACCTCAGTAAGGAGGCATTGGAGATTGCCCGGAAAAACGCCGGAATATTAAATGCAGAGGTTCATTTCAGGGAAACTGATGTTTTTTCAGTGAATGAATTAGAATCTAAGCAGGATGTTATCGTAAGCAACCCGCCCTATGTTTTGAATTCTGAGAAAGCAAAAATGCACCAGAATGTTACAGCGCACGAGCCAGCTAAAGCTTTGTTTGTTAGCGATCAGGACAGCCTTGTTTTTTACAGGAAAATTGCAGAAATCGCTTTTGATAACCTGAATAAAGGGGGGGTGTTGTTTTTTGAGATCAACGAACGAAAAGGCGATGAAATGAAAAAGTTGCTTCGATCGATGGGGTTTGTTGATGTAGCCTTGAAATATGATTTGCAAGGAAAACCTCGGATGATCAGAGCTGAAAAAGGTTAACCTATTTTTTTGAATAGCATATCAAGAATAAGAAAAGCCTTCTTATAAATTCCGGGGGCATTACTTTCACGCGGTCCGGCGATGTTTATTCTTTTATGTTGTGATACAAATGTTTTAAGCTGTTGAAATACAGAGTTCTTAACACTAACAACAAAGTTGTTAACATCTATCACGAAAACTGGCTTCGAATAAAGATTGGCATAAAAATGGGTTAGGCGTGTCCCCTTGTCATAGGTTTTATTGATGATTATAAGCAATGCGTTAGATTTTAATACATTTCTGTAGGTTCTCTCGCTGTAAATATTTGAGAATGACTCGCAAAAATGAATGTATCCGGGAGGTATTGTCCCGCATTCATTTATACGCCCTTTCGGAACATAGCCCGCATAGTTTAAACCATTCATAATAGCAGCATCAGCCGCCGCCATATCCACTCCCGTCTGTCCGCCGCAAATAATGCAAATCCCAGCACTCATGTTAAGTCAAAGTTAAGCAAAGGTATCGTAACTTAATATTTTATTAATGCGCAATTAATGTTCACTTATTATCAATCTTCTTCTTTTGTCGAAGCAAAAATGAAGAAAGAACCAATAAACCATAAAAGTAAATTTTTATTATGAAAAAGTTAAATTTTAGAATTTTAGCGATGATTTTCGCAGCATTCGTAATGAGTGCAACATTAGTTTCATGTGATGATGACGATGATGACAACAATGATCCTGAACCAGAATCTGAGTTCACCATTTCATCTAATATCACAGAAAACACCACATGGGAGACTGGAAAAACTTACATCCTTGCTGATCGTATTTCAGTTGAAGATGGTGCAACTTTGACTATCCAACCTGGTGTTGTAGTGAAAGGACAAGCTGGTACTGGTGCTAACGCAACTGCCCTTCTTATTGCTCGCGGTGGTAAGCTGATGGCCGAAGGTACTGCTGACAGCCCGATTATCTTTACTTCAGTAGCTGATGAGATTGAGCCAGGTCAAATTGCCAGCCCGAACCTTGATCCTGACCTGAACGGTCTTTGGGGTGGACTGATTGTTCTTGGTAAAGCGCCTATTTCAGCTGATGCTGAAGCTGTTCAGATTGAAGGTGTTCCTCCTTCTGACCAGAATGGTCTTTACGGTGGTAGTACTGCTGGTGATAACTCAGGTGTTATCAAGTATGTTTCTGTTCGTCATGGTGGTGCCAATATCGGTGAAGGTAACGAAATCAACGGAATCACTCTTGGTGGTGTTGGAACAGGTACTGAAATTCACCATGTAGAGGTTGTTGCTAACCAGGATGATGGAATTGAGTGTTTCGGTGGCACTGTAGACATCAGCAATGCA
>JASMTJ010000445.1:0-1818 GCA_041694335.1 Bacteroidales bacterium | reverse complement strand
GTGGACACCCTTGCCGTCCGGCTAGTGGTTCCCCTTGCCGGGCCCACAGGGGACTTGCACCCCCAAGTCATCCAGCCAGCACCACCTGTACCGGAACAGCGCCCGTCAAGGCGCTACGCGCCATGCCTGGCGCACCACCAAAAAAGCCCGCGCAAGGCACGGGCTTCTTGAGATGAGCAAAACCGTCTTAGAACGGTTAACTGCCTAATAGTCTGACCACCACCGGCTCCGGAGTCAGATGACAGCAGTTAACTCATTGAAAGTATTGTATCATTTTCTAGCAATCGACCAAATTTTTTGTCCAAAATCTAGACTTTCATGGCAGATCCTTGAAATACTGGTGAAAACCACGCAAATGGAGCAGTAAATCAAGCTTTTGGTTTCTGCGCTCTGAGCCTGCAAAAGATACGACCATAGCTTCTGAACGCCGCTTTCTCGCAAGCCCTGAACCCGCATGGCTGCCTTACCCCTACCGTCGCGAGCAACAGAACATGGATCGAAGCCACGCATGAGACCAATTCCGTTCGCAATTTGGATTCCCCCAAACCGATTTCAGCCGGGATTGTTACACCTTAGCTCATAACCAGAGTTCCCCACTCGAACCGAGGTCGAGTCTGGCGCCCGGTCTTTTCAGCGCCCTTTCATAACGACTGCCCATCATGGAGACGACTGCAAGAGGTCTAACGAAAGTTTCAAACGGCAACAAGGAACTGGTCCATAACGGCACGCTAGGTAAACCCGATGAGCCAACCTTAAGAATGAGAGGCCCGGCCACGAGGGGTGATATTTTACGAACGACGCTTCGCCCCGAAACAGTAGGACACGATGCAAACGAGGTTAGTCGGGCGGGAAAGATGCGAGTGATTTCAGACGTCCTTTAAACAAAAGCGCCGAGTTACTTATTATATCTCACCGAGCTTTCATGCAAGATCTATCAAAAAAATTACAAAAATTACTAATATAAATTGAATATGATTTCAAAAAATAAAACTTTATTAAAATAATGATGTCACTTTATTTACAACCTAATCTAAGAAGTTATGAAAATGCATTTTTGAGCATATCAGCCCCTCGATTCGCACGATCGATACCTTCGAGCGGCTCATCAAGTTTAGAAAGGTCGACGCCAGGCATCTGTGATAAATTATATTGCCAACGTATAAACGTCTCTTTAAAAACTTTCTCTCTAACTTCGTATTCTGACTTCAAGTGCAAAATCTGTCCCCTAAGAGCTTCATTTTCTCGAATCAAACTATCTACCGTCACGTCTCTAATTTCAGAGATAGCATTGGCTTTTGCCTCCCTCAGCGTTTCCTTTCGTCTCCTAAATGCTTGCTTGATCCAGGGGTACCCCATTAGCGTGCATGAGGATATTGAATTAATACCCAACCGGTTTGCAACTGCGTCGGAAAACTTATCCCAAGTTAGCTTTCCTGACCAGGTATCAAGTATTCCATTCACCACCGGAACATCTTCTTCTTTGATGAGCTTTGGCTTCAATTCAACCTCCCCATCAATGACAAAAACTCGCTTTTCGCGCTTTCTACGATATTACGACTCACATTATCGTCCGGTACCACATCAGCCTTTAACCCTTTCTCCGTGAGAGCTACCTGCGTGGCAGTCGGATCCAACGTTTCGGGGACGCGAATTATCGTACCTACGGGAATATTCTTATCCTCATGCATTCGAATAAGAGTTCTGGTTACAGCAAGTCTCTTACCTAGAAAAACCATCCAGGCTTGCGCTCCATACTCTCCGGCTTCGTGAGCTTGACTAGCCCGATCAAACTCTGTCGCTTGCGCTACCTCCAGTTCC
>JASMTJ010000444.1:0-5718 GCA_041694335.1 Bacteroidales bacterium | reverse complement strand
CCGTCCAGTAGCATTTTTACCTGCTGGCCGGGATTAACATCCAAAACACCACGCCCCTTGGCCTGAGAGCTATCCGTAATCCACGCCAGCAAGCTGCCTACCGGGTAGCGCTTGTACAACGAACGCACCAGGCCACGCACCTGATCACGGTTCCAGACATAGCCGCGCTGGAACTCGGGCAGGGCGATCTGGCCGAATTCGATTTGATCGAGGAGGGTGGAGATTTTCATACTAAATCCTGTTTTAGTCTTTTGAACTGAATCACCAGATCTGCCCCTCCCCACTCACGAGGAGCTATGGGGAGGGGGCAAACAATGATCCGCAGGTGATCAGGCAGAGAAAAACGCCTCGATTCAGACAAACATGCGATCTTTAAAGACAAGATCTAAGCTCTTCAGAGATCTCGCGAAGTTTTCGACCGCCCTCCTCAAGATTATTTGCCTCGTTGATTCGCGCGCGACGCATGGCGCTAATCTCATTGATGAGCGTTCCATATTTACCATCAATATATTCCCGACCGGCGTTTTCGAGTTGTTTGACGATCTTCGCCCCAGCATCTTGAAACCCTTCTCTGATTCTTCGGCGCCCATCGGCAAGCTGCTGTGTTTGCTTTTCTTCCTGAATAACGTCAACCACTTCGAAAACGACAGGTAAGGCCGCAGCAATTGGCCCCAGAACCTTTCCAACATTTCCAATATTCTTGGCGATATTAACCGCTTGCCAAGGTTGAAACTTAACTCCCAGGGCTTTCCCTACACCCAGAACAGCTTGGTGAACAGCGCTACCAGAAGCGCCTGTTGATGTTAGTAAGCCCGTTCCAGCCTTTGCACCGGCCGACATAGAGGCAATTTGATTGCTACCCTTTCCGAGCAAAGAGGACAGCTGTTTGGCGACCGCACGATCCGATTCACCGTTTACCGAAGCCGCCTTACCGTCAACACCTACACTAGAGTTCTTACTTTCAAATCGGCCAAAAAACCGTTGGGCAAGGTTGCTTTCACTCAACTCTGAAAGCTCTGTATCCAGCTCTTCGTCGAGCTCTGAAAAGCGCTCGGCAAGTTGATCGAAGCTTTCGCTGGCCTTTCGGTTCAAGGCTTCAGATGCCTCCTCAATTTCATCTTCAATCGCCTCCGAAGCACCAACACCCGCTGCACATTCACTCCCCAGACTTCTAGATAACGCTTTAATGCTGCCGACCTCCTCTCGAAGTAAGCTTTCAGCATCCCTCTTGACCCGCGAAACAACCTTTTCTACCCGTTGCAGAAGCTTCTGCTCATCACTGCTTGTTCCGTCGACGCGACTGGCAAGCTCATCTTCAATAGAAGTTGCTATTATTTGTCCAACAGCCTCCACACCTGCCAATGACTGATTTTTGTCAATCAGCCCTTCAAGCTTGGCGACCAAATCCTCCATGTGGCTGTAAGGATGGAAATCAGGATCTTCATCCAGCGCATATCCTGCGGAGACAAAAGAAACCGGCATCACTTTCAGTGTTTCTTCACCCACTTGATCTTTAAGGTTCTCTGTGTACGTCCTGCATAAATCTTCGTATTCCCCATCCTCCGAGTACATTTTATTGACCACTAACAACATTTTTTCTTTATAGTTGTAATCAACAGCGAGCCTGCGAAAGTCTTCAATCAATACATTATCAAATAGCGAATAAGTAACTACATAAACAAGAAGATCAGCCTGCTGTATCTTGTTATGGGTGATCGCATCATGATCGGTGCGACCTGCAGATATTCCTGGTGTATCGGTAATAATTACAGATCGCCACTCATAATCCTGCGTCGCATCTGTGGCAATATCTGAATCAATCTTTATCGAAGAGTCGTTAGTCAATGCTGAAATAATCGAGGATTTCCCGGAACTGTATTGACCGACTAAAACAATTCGAAGCTTGGAGTCTTCACTTTTTTCTTCCAAAGAGCTACGAATACGGTCACCAAGATCATTATATGCTGAGTACTCACCCGTAACTTCGAGAGCTTTATTTTTCAACGAATGAATAATCTCGGATTTTTCTGAAAATTTCATGCGATAACTCCAGACAGCTTTTTGATAACGACTTCTTCTTTTAATGCTTGCTCGGCCCGCGCAAGCCCATCATTTGGCACAAAGAAATGGGTGGATATTTCGATACGTTGTCCGGGCTGGCGATCAACATCTGGGTAGCTCTCTTCGCCTAGCCCTTCCAAAATCGATTCTTCACGAGCGAATTCGATAATGCGAATGGCGAACTGACGATTCAGAGCATGAATTGATGCATTTAGAGAATCAAGATACGGAAGGACAACTTCAGCAGAAGACCTATACTGCGTTGCAATCTTTAAAAGCTTGCTCTTGATCGCCTCGTCCATCTTCGTTCCAAATTCAGAGAATATCCGGCGAGCATGTTTTTTATAGTCGTCCTCTAACGACTTCAGGCTTTTATCAACTTTGGCTTTCATATGCTGTACAGCTTTCCGCTTTTTCTCTTCCTTAGAAGTCATAAAGCCTGCAATTACACCAACCGCTGTACCAATTCCGACCAAGCCCCATGCAACTGGATTGGGAATCTGGGTTATAAGTAAAGCCACGCCACCGATAGCTCCAATCAACGCACCAAGAGAAGATGTTAACCGCCGGGTATTAAATGTACTGTAATCACCAAAGCCGCCATCCACATTGAAGTCGGCACCAATCGATATGTCCTCAATTGCTTCTTCAACATATGAACTGACTTCTTCAGAAGCTTTTCTAATCTGAGAAACAAGCTTCTCATGAATCTCATCTGAAATACGATCAACCTCTTTCTTCCAATAACGTTCAATATCTTTCTGCTTCAGCTTGTAATTTTCAGATGCGAACTCAAGAGCTAAGCTCCGTTCATGCTCTACTATCGAACTCAGGTCTCGCAAGAATCCAGCTCGGTTCTTTTCAGTTCGGTCTTTAACCTGTTGACGTAGCTTTACTAACTTTGTTTCAACATCCTCGGCTAATCTGACGGAGGTCTGGCGTTTTTGGAATATCTGCTGCTGCATCGCTGATAAGCGGCAAGAGGTGTTATCAAGTAGTGTTTGAGATTTCCGAAGCTGGCCAAGCTCAATAACATTTTCCCGAATCTCGTTGAAGAATTCGTTCATCCGAGACCCGGCATCCAACATTCCCCGATCTTTTTCATAACGCTCTTCTCGCGCCATTTTCGCTGCCATTAAGTGGACAGGAATTACTGCTACAGATCCACCGTCATAGTAGGTGGCCACACCACGCTCAATACGTTTGACAATACCCTGCAAATTCTGCTCATCATTTCGGTTATACCAATGGAGCGGGTCTTTTAGAAATTTCTTGTATTTTGGTGGCGGCGACTGAAGATTTTGTTTGCAGTTTAGGAGAATAAAAACCGGCTTGTTACTGTCTCTGATTTTTGAAAGAAACTTAAACTCCACCTCTTGGACAGAGTCGTTGGTGACCACATAGCAGATGACGTCCGCAGTATCTACAACGCTCAATGCAATTTCTTCATCAGTTCGCCCCCCGGCTTCTGCTGCACCAATCCCGGGCGTATCGATAATCTTCAAGTTCTCCCATTCGTAGACGCGATTAAACCGGGTAGTTCTCTCTGCCCCCACGCCAATGAAGTCTTTACCTTCACCGGTCATCACATAATGAAGCGTACTTTTTCCTGCCTTCGTTCTGCCCATCAATGCAATCGTGAACGCGTTTTTGGCACGACGTTTCTTATCAACGATGTCCTGAATCTCAGTCAAGGAATCACGAGCCTGATCGTCAAGGCTCAGTGCCAGATCCTTCAAAAACTCATGAAAATCAGTTTCTTCTTCCGTTGCTGAGTCTTGTGATGGCTTAGCAGCTTCGAGATCCTCCTTGACTTGCTTTCGCGTGTTCTCCAAAGCGCTCGAACAGTTGTCTAACTGGGCCTCCACCAACTGGCAATCAACTTCCGCAATCCGATTAGTTAACTTGATCGCACTCGCGTATTCAGGTCCAGAAAGCTCATTTTGCCGAATTTTTGAAGACAAGTACTCCCGCTTGGCGCCTGTTGCAAAGAAACGACGAACTTTGAGACTGAGCTCTCCAAAATCATCGAGGGAACGGTCAACATCTACTTTCGTATCGTTCGCCTTCTTTGCTTCGGCGATAATGTTTTGCACCGAGCCGATAATTCTGGCTTGATCAATCCCGGTCGCTTTACACAGCCGTACTACGGCATCTTTTTCTTCCTTGGCAAAATGCCGGTTAAATCCGATGATTGCCGCCGAATTCTGGACCAAGACGTTCTCATCCTCCGGGCTCAAATTCTTTAGCTGCTCTAATAATTCAGGGAAGTGCTTATCACCCTTGCCTTCCAAAACGGCAAAAATATCTTTTTGGTGATCGTCCAGCCCGTGCGCACTGATAAATTCACGCAACATAGAAATTTGATCGGAATGAATATGCTCATCCGCAACAATCAGGTGCGCCATGAATTCTGCGATAGCCGCCTTACCCATTACAAACCTCCGTATTAAGTGCAAGCCAAATAATTTTTCTTCAACTAAATCTTTTTGCCGCAGACTTAGCCAGTTTTCCTGTCAGCCGGGCAGACTCATTTATGTCATTTTTAATACCTACTCCCTTGCCTGAGAACTCAGACTTTAGCTCTGAGTAAAATAGCGCGGGAGTAAGATTGTTCTGGAGCACAACCCCGAGAAAACCGCTAATCATAAAAAGCGAACCCCAAATCCCTAGAGCTGCGTTTGCAGTGGATATGCTGAATAGCGTGAAAATAAAAACACAAATCCATGCAATGCCGGCTAAAACTCGCATTCCAAGCCATGAAAACATAATTGAAATTATCAGGATCATACTGCTGGAATTCTGGGACCATAAATCAAGACTAGATCCACCAAATATCTTGTATTCGAGAGTTGACTTGCCACCCAACAGCATTCCGATCACAACGGCTGTAACCATGACATTTAAAACCAGGCTAAGTAGCGAAAACACAGTAAAACCGTACCACTTCAGTACCCCTCGGACGTAGAGTGGCAGAACGAGGGCAAGACTGTAGAAAGTGGTTACAAGCGTCGGCCTAAAAGTTATCGATTGGGACACCCAGGGAAGATTAGACTGTCCATAGCTGAGCAAGCCCAAACCAAGTGCAACCAACATAAACAGCAGAGAGAGCAGTCTCACGGTATCTTTTGTCAGCCTCTCGTCCCCAACGAGTACTTTTCGAACATTGGTGAAAACTGTCGTCTCCGTTTTCGAGGAGTTACCACTTACCTGATCAGACCGTTTATCTACAGCATTACCCTTGTCCACGAAACACCTCCCAAGCCACCCGATAATCCTCCTCCCGATCCGGGCGGAAGAACGGGGCTTTGTATTCAACGGTGCGTTCTACTTCGCCGCCTGGGAGGGTGTCGTCCAGGTAGGTTTTGTAGACGGTCCCGGTTTGCATGTGCTGGATATCCTCCCAGCCCAGTGCGACATCTTGTGTCGCTAAATCCGGTGACTCGACGGCGTAGTGGGTGCCTTCATTCAGTTCTTTCTTGCTGGCTTTTCTGGGCAGGCCTACGCCTACCAGGCCTTTGCTGGGGGTGAAGACGATGCGGCCGGTTTGGTCGTAGTAGGTTTCGGCTTCGTACTGGCGCATGACGGGGAACTGGACGCGGTAGATGGTGAGCAGTTCTTCCAGCGTGAGCCCGAGGGCCTGGGCGACGAGGACGT
>JASMTJ010000443.1:0-2360 GCA_041694335.1 Bacteroidales bacterium | reverse complement strand
ATTACCTTTTCTATGAGGACAGCGTGGCGATGGTTAACCAAAACGTCACTGAGTATGTCACTCTGGTGCCGGTTTCAAATGCCAACGAAGCTTTCACCAACCTTTCGGTTTATCCAAATCCTGTGAAAGACCTGCTCTTTGTTGAAACCGACCTCATTGATGCGGAGCTGCAACTCTTCAGCACTAACGGCAGACTCATTAAGTCTAAAGCCTTAACGGGAGATGTGACCATTTCATTCGCCCGGCAGCCCTCAGGGGTGTATATCCTGAGATTGATTGACGGGGAGAATGTTAAAACAATGAGAGTGATTAAAGCACAGGCAAGATAAAAGCAACTCCGGGAATGAAATAACATTAAGTGAGATAATGGTTTATTGATGAAAAGGCCGGGAAAGAAATCCCGGCCTTTTTTTGATCACACCAAAGCACTTTCAATAAAAAGAAAAACGCCGGAAACCTCATGCTTCCGGCGTTTGTATTTATGTACAATCAAGTTTATTGAGGTGTTAACCTAAGCACTAATACATTCTAACATTTTAGCGTTCGGCGGAAGCTCCTACTTCCGCCAAACTGTATGTTTGTAGTTTTCTTTTGATTTGATAATATGCATATTATCATAAGTACTATTCTTTACACCTCAACAAGTTTATTCAACAGAAAGTTTTCCTGATTTAACGGTTCCTTCTGAGGTAAGTTTCAGCAGGTAAATGCCTTTTTTAAGCTGATCCACCCGGATTTCGTTCACTCCCTGAGAGATTTTCAGGCTGGCGGCCTTTCTTCCTGAAATAGTATAAATATCAAGCTGGCCTTGCTTATCGCTTTCCAGCATCACTTTTGTGGATGCCGGATTCGGGTAAAGCTTAAGTGTATTCATCTCCTGCTCAGCCAGGCTGTTTCCTTCCAGCTGGATGCTGAGCGTCTTATCCTCTTCATTCAGGGTTACACTGCCGCTGGTCACTTCCGAACCATTCTCCCTCACCACATAAGCCACCGATTGGTTGGAGCTAAGCGCGAACATAGTGGTTCCCGCGGCATCCGTTTCGTTCATGCCTTTAGTACCAAGGTTCACCTCCACGCCCTGCACAGGATTGCCATCACGGGTGACTTCCACAGTAAGCCTGAGGTATGGACGCTCCATTTCTTGTGTTGTATAAACATAAAACTCCCCTGGCTGAAGGGTCACCGTGTGTCCTCCGGCATCAGAAACCTCAAAACTACCACCTGAAAAATAATCATACCATGTGCCTGTGTTTTGGAACGATGGGGTCATGGTTGTTTCGGTAAGGCCAAAGTTAGCACCGATACAGATATTCATCGATGAGTGGCTCACCCAGGCTCTTTTTACATTCCCGTTAAGGTCCTTACCAAAATCGCCGGCCTGGAAAGCTTCCGCCGAGGTCTTCAGCTCCGACATGCCGGCCACCACCTGGTAAAGCTCCTGACGCAGGAATTCGTTCCAGTAATCCCACCTCACAGGCTTGGCTGCCGTGCGGCAATCTTCGCTGATGGTTCCATCCGGACAATAATTAATGCTGTAATCGTAGCCCAGCTCCCCAAATTGCCACATCATCTTCGGCCCCGGAACAGCATAATACATCGGGAAAACCGCCTGCATACGCTCCAGCGCTGTATTCAGATCTGTAACATCGTATCCTCCGGAGGAATTCCCATAATTAAGGTTTTTGTACATCAGGCGCTCTTCGTCATGACTTTCCATGTAGGGTATGAGGTTCGGATACACAAACCCACGCTCGGTGTAGTAAGCCCATGACCAGTTGGAACTTTCTTCGTAACCCATCGTAGCCTGGTTAAACTCCTCAGTGGATTTGCCCCAGAGCATCATGCCAGCATCAGCCAGTACTTTTTCTTCGTCATTCCCGCCAAGGTGCTCAAGAATAACATAAGAATCCGGGTCGATTGATTTAAGAAAACCATAATATTCATTCCAGATATCCACCCTCGATTGGTCATACTGGCTCCACTGCCCTATGTCATCACCCGAATAAGTCTGTGTAAACCCTTTAGACAAGTCGAAACGATAGCCATCAATCTTGTACTCTTCGATCCAGAACTCCATAACGCGCTTGCTAAACTCGCGTGTGTAAATACTTTCATGGTTAAAATCGCTTCCAACACTCAGCGGGTGGGGAGCAGACTCATTGTACCAGGGATTTTCGGCTGCCGGGCGTTGCATCTCACTGTTCCAATACATCTGGGCCAGTGGCGATTGGCTGAAGGAGTGGTTCAGCACCATATCCATAATAACCGCAATGCCGCGCATGTGGCACTCATCAATAAAGCGCTTGTAATCCTCCTCTGTCCCGTAAGCCTTATCGGGAGCAAAAAAGAAAGAAGGATTG
>JASMTJ010000442.1:0-4841 GCA_041694335.1 Bacteroidales bacterium | reverse complement strand
AAAGAGGTGAGCGTTCCAATCATTTATTGATAATTCATTTGAATCTGAAGGAAGGGTTGTTTCCACTTTCCCGATAAATTTCTGCAATTTATTTGTACAATATACTCTGGTCATATTATTTCAGTTCTATTTCTTAGTCAGGTATACACCCCCCTTCAAACCCTCAACTCCATATCGCTTTTCAAAACCTCTAAAATAATCAGGATTTATCGAAATGTTATTGATTGTTGAAAAAAACTGAAAATCAAACCCGACAATTACATTACCCATCAGGCCAAATATCACCCCATCGCTAAAAGCGATGAACATGAATAACCCCGTACGAAGTGCGGGGATCTGATGCCAGCTAATGGCATCACAATCCTGAAGGGATTGAACAAAAAACCTCATTCAGCCTGCCCGAGATCGGATTCAGCCATCCTGAGATCGAATTTGGATACCGGCAGATTCAATTTAACTAACCAGAGATTGAATTTGGCCTGCCCGAGATCAAATTTGGCTTACCGGAGAGCGAATTTGGCTTGCCCGAGAGCGAATTTGGCCTGCCCGAGAGCGAATTTGGCTTGCCGGAGATCGAATTTGGTCTTCCCGAGAGCGAATTTGGCTTGCCGGAGATCAAATTTGGCTTGCCGGAGATCGAATTTGGCCTGCCCGAGAGCGAATTTGGCTTGCCTGAGAGCGAATTTGGTCTTCCCGAGAGCGAATTTGGCCTGCCCAAGATCAAATTTGGCTTGCCGGAGAGCGAATTTGGCTTGCCCGAGATCGAATTTGGCCATCCCGAGATCGGATTTGGACACCGCCAGATTGAGTTTAGCTACCCGGAGACCAGATTTAGCCATCCCGAGATCGAATTTGGGGACCGCCTCCGGCAGTTTTGTCAGCTTATGCATTTATCAACGCCCCCTTTGCCGCCATTTCAAAAATATATCCCTTAAATATTGTCTTTGTCAATATTTTTATCGTAATTAGACCATTCTAATTTTCAAACTACTAAAAACTACAATCTATGGCTGATCAACAAAAGTTTATACCCTTTGTATCGTCCGAAACACGTATGGCAGAATTCACTGCCCGCGGACTGATCATCGGGTTATTCCTGGCGATTATCCTGGGGGCCGCCAACGCCTACCTCGGACTAAAAGCCGGTATGACGATTGCCGCCACTTACCCTGCCGCCGTAATCGGTATGGCGATTCTGAGGGTAATGAAAGGCACCATTCTCGAAGAAAATTTCACGCGTACGGTCGGTTCCATTGGTGAGTCGGTGGCTGCCGGAGCCATCTTCACCTTACCCGCATTCTACATCAGCGGCATCTGGCCTGAGTTCTACACTCCCGGACATTACATCATCTCGGCGCTCATTATGCTTACCGGTGGTGTGCTCGGTATCATGTTCGTGGCCCTGCTGCGCCGCGTGATGGTCAACGATGCCGAACTTCCCTTCCCGGAATCGCAGGCCGCAGCCGAAATCCATAAAACCGGACAAACCGGTGGCGGCTCAGGATACCTGTTCTGGGCGATGGGTCTCGGTGCTTTAGTAAAAACTTTAGGAGAGTTCAGGCTTTTCCTCCCGGTATGGGAAAAGGTCGTGGCTTTCAAAACGCAGTTTATCACTGGCGCCGGACAGGCCATCCAGGCCAAAGGAGGCATCCTGCTCGGCAGTCCGGGACTCAAACCGGCCTACATCGGCGTGGGTTACATCATCGGCCCTAAGCTCGCCTCGCTCAACTTCAGCGGTGGTATTATCGCCTGGGGACTGCTTACACCTATTATCTATTATTTTGTGGGACCACACATTGACCTGAACGCATGGGCCGAGTATCTCGTGGCGCAAAATCTGGCTCCTGATATGGCTGCTGCTACAGCTACCGTAAGCGAGCCTATGTTCCAGATTGTGGAAGTATGGAAAACCATCGTACGCCCCATCGCTATTGGCGGCATGTTGGTGGGTACTGCTTACACCTTGTGGAACATGCGCAAGAGCCTTGTCGAAGGAATCAGCCGCTCAGTGGCCGACCTGAAAGCTTCTGCCCAGGGAGGCGGCATCACTGACCGTACTGAAAAGGACATTAGCTTTCTCTGGATTATGATTGGGATTGCCGCCGCAGGTGTGGCCACTTTCCTTATCACTTCCCTGATCTTCGGAGCTTCAGTTTACGTGGCCCTGTTGGCTACGGTTGTGATGATTATCTTCGGGTTCTTCTTTGCTGCTGTTTCCGGTTACCTTGTCGGGATAATTGGTTCAAGTAACAACCCGATTAGCGGCCTGACCATCTCAACAGTAGTGGTTACGGCCCTGCTAATGCTGATTCTGGGCGCCAAAGGCGAAGACGGCATCGCATCCACGCTGGCCGTTGCTGCCATCGTTTGTGTTTCTGCCGCTGTGGCCGGAGAAATGCTCCAGGACCTGAAGGCCGGGCACTTCCTCGGTGGTACACCCTGGAAAATGCAGATTGGTGACGTAATCGGTGTGATTGCTGCTGCCGCAGTATTGTTCCTGCCATTGGTCATCCTCCACGAAGGCGATATCGCCGTAGGTAAACAGCTTGGCTACGAAGGCGGATTCGGAAGTAAAGAGCTTCCCGCACCGCAGGCCAGCCTCATGGCTATCCTCACCTCCGGAATTATCGGCGGAAAGATGGCCTGGGCGCTCATCGTCACAGGTATGCTCATGGGCGTAGGCTTTATCCTGATGCAGGTAAAAAGCCCGATGCTTGTCTCTATCGGAATGTATCTTCCGTTGCAGACCACCTTCGCCATTTTTATCGGAGGTGTGATTAAAGGCATCATGCAGCTCTACGAAAAGAAACGAGGGCACAGCGAAGAACGAAAAGCCAAAACCAACAACATCGGAATCCTGCTGGCTTCCGGTTTGATTGCCGGCGAAGCGCTTATCGGACTGCTCTTTGCCGGGCTCGCCTTCGGAAATATCAACATCTGGAGGTTTGATAATCCTTCCTATCTCGTAAGTATCGTTTTCTTCGTGATTCTGGGAATTATTCTCGTCAGAATCCCGTTAAGGAAATCAGCAAACTTTGGAGGAAAGAAGGCTGAATAGTTTTGATTAACAGCACAGAATTGGGGTATTGGGAACAATGCCCCAATTTTTTATTAAACTATAAAGTGTATCGGAGAATAAAGGTTTCGGGCTAAAGCCCTGAAATTATTGCACATTCACTAAGAGGCTGTCTAAAAAGTCAAAATCAAAGGGTATTCTGAAAATCAGTCATTACCCCATATCCGCCTAAGGCGGACTAGGGTAAAAAGTTGCTGAAAACAGGCGTTTAGGACTTTTTGGACAGCCTCTTATTAGAACTACAAAACAGGAGGGGCTTCAGCCCCCACCGCTATTCTCCCGGAATCTTAAACCATTAAAACAAAGACAGTGGGATTAAACATATTTCAGCGCCGCAAAATCCTGAAAAAGACAAACACACTCGACCTGGTGCCTTATCGAAGGCATGAGCATGAAATTAACGAAAAAGGACTGGTAGAACTTATCGTACCCAAATTTGAGAAAAAATGGATGCGGAAGTTTTTTATTTCAGGTTGGCGAAAAGACTATTTTAAAATCAAGCTCGACAAGCTAGGCACGGAAACATGGCTGGCCATCGACGGCAAAAAAAATGTCAGGGAAATCTGTGAAGAGTTGAACCGGAAAGAAGAAAAACCTGTTGAGGAGGTGGAAGATCGTGTTTCGAAGTTTGTTTCACTGCTTTACGAACAACGCTACATTCAGTTCAGGCAACTCGACGAGCATGAAAAGTGACACATCAAAAATTTATATTAATTTTATCCGTTCAAATTAAATAGCTAAAATATCAACTAAAAATAGAAAGATAATGAGTGAAGAAATCAAAAAATTACAACCGGAAAAACTCTGGAAAAGCTTTTATGAATTAACTCAAATCCCAAGACCTTCGAAGAAAGAAGAGGCTGTAGCCAATTTCGTAAAAGATTTTGGTAAGAAGCTGGGCCTTGAAACCAAGGAAGACGAAACGGGAAACATTGTTATAAAGAAGCCTGCCACCAAAGGGTATGAAGACCGTGAAACGGCTATCCTTCAGGGCCACCTCGACATGGTGCCACAGAAAAACAACGACGTGGATCATGATTTTGAAAAAGACCCGATTGACGCCTATATCGACGGTGAGTGGGTAACCGCCAAAGGCACTACGCTTGGCGCGGATAACGGAATGGGCGTGGCCGCTGCTATGGCTGTTTTGGAAGACGACACCCTGGAGCACGGCCCGATTGAGGCTTTCTTCACCGTTGATGAGGAGACAGGAATGACAGGTGCCTTCGGACTTAAAGAAGGTTTCCTCGAAGGGGATGTGCTAATTAACATGGACTCTGAAGATGAGGGTGAGCTTTACATCGGATGCGCCGGTGGTATGGACACTATCGCTACATTCTCTTTCAACGAAGCAGATGCTCCTGCCAATGCCAAAGGATACAAAATAATCGCTAAAGGCCTTAAAGGTGGTCACTCAGGACTTGATATCCATCTCGGACGTGGCAACGCCATCAAAATTATCAACCGCTTGTTATGGGAATCAAGCCGCAAGTTTAATCTTCGGGTTGCTGAATTCAACTCAGGCGATGTAAGAAACGCTATCCCTCGCGAAGGAGAAGCCCTTGTAGCTGTTCCTGTAGATAATTCCGGAGACTTCGAGAGCTTTGTAAAAGAGTTTAACGACACCGTAAAATGCGAGCTTAAATCAGTGGAGCCCGGACTGGAGGTTTCAGCCGAAGCCACAGCAGCTCCCGCCAAGGTGATGGACAAGGAAACACAGGATGCGCTTCTGAATGCACTCTACGGAGTTCCTAACGGCGTGATG
>JASMTJ010000441.1:0-2756 GCA_041694335.1 Bacteroidales bacterium | reverse complement strand
CCCGCAAGCTTTTGAACCTAATGCGTGTGAAAGCGGGCCTACGATGACTCAGGAAAATTACAATAACGCCGCCACGCTAACGTTCGTCTCGGCTACTCGCGGTAATGCTGCTATTCAGGAAGACGTAGAATGCAATGCGGGTACAGGGTCGTGTGACCTGGCTGGCAGTTAATAAAATTCAGCGCAACTAAATATGTTTGTCCTGAAACTTGAAAGCCCGGTGTATTAATTCTCCGGGCTTTCGCTTTTAAAGTCATCGCTAACCAGTCTTTAAAGCTTTTTGATTTTCTTTTTCCAACACGGTTTTGCTGCTTCGGTGAATGTTATATGTATTCCGCTGGCGTGGTGAGTGTTTTGATAACTATCAAAGCTAAGCTCGTTTCTATTTTGGGAGTTTAGTAGTAAAGCATGTGGGAGTTAAGGGTTCTCGTTACATGGCCTCAATCCATAGATTTTTTATTCCTCTTTTTTGGGTTTTTCTGCCAAATTTACTTTTAGGCACTGTAGCTTCCTTCCTCGCAGTTGAGAGGCCTTGGGTTAATGTTGATTATGCTGCGTTACTTTTTCTTTCATTATGGCTGCCGCGTACAGTGTTAGCTGGTGGTTTTTTTGTTCTTTTAATTTTTGATCTTCTGGCTTTGATTGGGCAAATATTTCCAGTTGTTAGTCTTTCGGATTTTTTTTATCTTTTTTCTTTTATCGGAGTTGCTCCCGGTATATTTAAGGTTTCTGCCTCTATAAGTATATTGATTCTATTGTTTGTAGTTTGGGGGTTTTATTTAAGTGTCTCTAAGATAACTTCCCGAGAATTATTAATCGTTGTTAATTTGGTTTTTTTGCCTTTTGCGGTTCAAGCATTTTCATATGTTGATGTGGATAGGGGAAGTTACAGGTTTGGACGAAGTTATGTTTTTGATAGCCAGTTAGATTATAGTTTTCATCGTTGGCTTGATTATACAAACCGGTTCGGTGTTAAGGGAGAAGTATCGGGAATTGAAGAATCTCATAGTATTTCTGAACCATTGTTTGATATCAGCCGTGTTCAAAGTAAAAAGGTATTATTGGTAGTCAGTGAATCTTGGGGTGACCCAAAGGCATCAGTTCAGGAGGCTTTGCTTGCCCCATTGTTTAAACGCGCACAAAAATTTGTGTCTTTTGAGTGGGGGTCGTTGGGGTTTCAGGGAATTACGGTCCAAGCTGAAATTCGTGAGCTTTGTAACGTCCACTTGGCAGGAGCTAGGGTGAAGAGCGCCTATGACGATTTACCAGTTTGTTTGCCTGAACTCTATCGTGACAAAGGGTTCTACGCGGTTGCCATGCATGGAGCTGTCGGTACTATGTATGAGCGTTCATACTGGTATCCTGAAATTGGTTTCGAAGAAACGATTTTCTTTGAGAGCCGAGAATGGCCTCGTAGGTGTTACTCTTTCCCAGGGGCTTGTGATGTCGACATGATGAAAGAAATCCCTGCGATAATGGCGGAGCACGAAAAAGTATTTTTTTATTGGCTTACTCTAAATAGCCATTACAAGTATGATACAAGAGATATAGATAAAAATCGGTTGGATTGCTCTATGTATGGAATCGATGAGAAAACACAGAGCTGTAGGAATTTTAATCTGCATGCGCAATTTTTTGCTGAATTGGCGAAGCTTGTTGATGATCCGGCAATGAGTGGGGTTAAGGTGATTGTAGTGGGTGACCACAGTCCTCTTATTAGTAATAAAGATGAAAAGGAGTTGTATTTTCAGCAAGGGAAGGTAGCTTGGTTAGAGTTTACTATAAAATGAGCGTGAATCAGTGACTCCGCTCGCCACTATGACTGTCATGGACAGGCACTAGCCCGAATCATCCTCCACCTCGTTCGGATGCTCCCGCTTATACTTCTCCCACTCCTCCCAGTCATGAGGCGTACCCGCATGCGGTCGCTTCAGATGCTTGGCGTGCTCCATGGCATTGTGCCGCAGGCTGTGATCCCGCTCTTCTTCCTCTTCTTCCTCTTCTTCGAAACCGTACTTTTTCAGAAACTCGGTTGCGCTGATGGGCATACTATTTACCTCCGAATCGACTTGCACTACCAATTATACGGCTCGCTGACATCGCGGGATTTTTCTGGCCCCGAAATTGCTGAACTCTGCACATGAATTTTATCAACGTAGTGTGAGAGCCAGCCATGCAGCAGAAACACAGGGGTTTTACCCTTATCGAATTAATGATTGTTGTCGCTATTATGGGCATTCTGGCCGCGCTGGCGATTCCGTCTTATCAGGGCTTTATCGCGAAAAGTCTGGTAAGCCGGGCTGTTAGCGAGCTTGGTGCCTACCGAACAGCCTACGAAGCCAGCCTCAGCGACAATGAAGCCATCAATAACGCAAGCCTGGGTTACGTGCCCTCAAAGCTCACCACCGGCAGTGCTGCCACCGAAATCGCCACGGCCAATGCTGACGGATCTGGTCACCTTCAGGTGACCCTGGGCGGCAGAGTACACGGTAGTCTGGCGGGTGCGGTGGTCCGTTTCGAGCGAAACACGGAAGGGCGTTGGCAATGTGTCATTGATACCGGCGCTGCCGCTGGCTGGCGAAACAGTTATCTGCCTGCTGGCTGCGTTGCAAGTTGAGTGGGGTGGGATAAGGGCGCGGACCTTTGCGCCGCCAATCACAAATGTGAGAAAGATGCCAATAGGCACACAATCTGCTAGACTCCTGTCATGAAGCAAATCAACTGGAATGCTGAAAAGAACCAGCAGTTGATGAGTG
>JASMTJ010000440.1:0-2725 GCA_041694335.1 Bacteroidales bacterium | reverse complement strand
CCACCTTGATCTCCGGCTTTCCGGTAATAACCTATCGATTGCTCAGCAGCCTCCAGAGCCTTATACCATTTGCCTTCAGTAAAAAAGATTTTACCCTGTAACTCATAAGTCATTCCGGCATTTGAAGGGGCTATGCCTGCATCAAGCTGATTTATTGCCCTGTTGTTGAATTCCTTCGCTTTTTGCTGCATCCCGTTATCGAGATAAACTTTAGCAATGGAATTTTGAATATGTACTAAGCGATCTGTATCCGGGTTTGCACTGGAAAGCCCTATCGCCTGAAGGTAATAACTCAGAGCTTCATCATTAATTCCAAGGTTTTGATAATACCTGCCTATACGAATCGTATAATCAAGCTGCTTTTCAAGGTTTTTTGCCTTTTGTGCTTCCTGAAGCTGATATCTTAAAGCCATCACCTCATCCGCACTGCCCTCAAAATCAGTTGGTGAGTATACTGAGAAGTTCTGAGAAACCGTATCAGAAGGGTCTGACAAAAAAGCACAAGCAGCTTTGTTGCTTATTAAATGAATAGCAATCAATAAGAAAATCAGTCGCATAAATATGCGAACAGGCTGAATGATGTACATCTTTTTTCTTTCCCTTCCTCTATAAAGTGCCGAAATTAGGAAAAAGTAATATATTTTCTCGATGATTTGACAGATTATTTAATCGTTAAACCAACGCAAAATAATCATAATTTACAAATTTCGCAAACTATTAAAGGGTTTAAACATTGTATTATTATTAATTTATTATAAACTGTCCTGTGCCAAAATTTAATGCCTGCATAATTCCATTTCCAGGTATCATCTTGCCTTCAAACCGGATAAAAATTGTATTTATGTGTTTAGGTGTACCTTACACTCACGTTGATACTTTTCGAAAACACAAGGCTGCTATTCTAAACTCTCTGGTTTGTGACTAACGCAGGCCTGGGGGTTCAGCAAGGCAAGAACAAAAAATTCATTTACTTTTGCAGGCTCTATGAATGATTTAACTCAAGGGAGAGAGGGACGGCAGATTATGAAATTTGCCGCACCATTACTTGTAGGAAATGTTTTTCAGCAATTATACAGCATTGTCGACAGCATTATCGTGGGGCAGTTCCTCGGAAAAAATGCGTTGGCTGGTGTTGGTGCTGCTTTTCCTGTGATTTTTACTATGATCTCCTTTGTCATCGGTATTGCCGGTGGATTTACCATCATTATCTCACAATACTTCGGCGCCAAGCAAACAGAAAATGTCAGGTTAACTATCGACACCATGTACATCTTCTTGTTTTTTGCAGCTATCCTTATTTCCACCGCAGGGATTGTTTTTACTGAAGATATTTTCAGACTGATGCAAACACCTGAGGAAGTGATGCCTGAAGCCACCACCTATCTTCAGGTTTATTTTTCCGGAATTATTTTCTTTTTTGGGTTTAACGGCATCAATGCCATTCTCAGAGGTTTGGGCGACAGCAAAACGCCGCTTTACTTTTTGGTTATTGCCACAGTTACCAATATTGTATTCGATTATCTTTTAGTGGTTGTTTTTGAGATTGGAATTGCCGGGGCGGCCATTGCCACTATTATTTCGCAGGGCGGGGCGTTTATCACTTCCATTTTTTACCTGAACAAAAATCACTCGCTGGTTAAGCTCACCACACTCCGTATTCATTTCGACCGCGAGATATTTAAACGGAGCCTGAAAATAGGATTACCTTCCGGCTTTCAAAACACCATCGTTTCGCTGGGAATGATGGCGCTGTTCAGCATTGTCAACACCTTCGGAGCTACCGCCGCCGCAGCCTACAGTGTTGCTTTACGGATCAATTCTCTGGCAGCTACACCTGCCATGAATTTCTCGGCAGCTTTGTCGACCTTCGTTGGCCAAAACCTTGGAGCCAATAAGCCAAAGCGGGTGCGAAAAGGACTTCTGGCCACCTGGTTGATGGCTTCCGTCATTGTATTGATAGTCACAGCTGTTATCATCATTTTCAAGAAAGAACTGATGATGCTGTTTACTGACAATCCCGATGTGGTGGCCATCGGCGCCGAATACCTCGTGATTGTCAGCTCGTTTTACCTGGTTTTTGCCACACTCTTTATTTTCGGAGGAGTGATGCGAGGTGCCGGTGACACCCTGATGCCCATGTTCTTCACACTGATCTCCCTTTGGATTATCAGGATACCACTGGCTTACCTGCTTTCGCAGGAAATTGGTCTGACAGGTATCTGGTGGGCCTCCCCCATTGGGTGGTTTGTGGGCATGGCCATGTCGATCGTCTACTACCTCACCGGTCGATGGAAGAAAAAGGTGGTGGTTGATCACAGCCAGAGCCCGGCACAGGGAGTTAATTAGTGTTGGGCTTTAATTAAAAAACTCATACTCACGATAGACGTTGTAGCGTTGGCTCATTTGCTGGCCCATACCGTTAAGAAAAACCTCAGAGGAAATATGCAGCCCATCGGCATCAAAAGCTCTTGAAATGGTCGACACAACGGTACCGTCCTCCATACGCTCTTCCTGAAGTATGTTGTTCCCTTGCTTATCATATTCCATCACCACTACACGTTGGTTTTCCTCATCTTCCAGTCGTATTAAATACCCCTCCTGATCATAGGTTTTTTTAACAGCCTCAAGAAGTCCCCCTTCACTGTCAAAACGCTGCGATGCTATTTCTCTTCCCGAATCATCATAAGAGTACTTCACCTGGTATGATGTTCCGGAAAAGTGATCG
>JASMTJ010000439.1:0-1467 GCA_041694335.1 Bacteroidales bacterium | reverse complement strand
TATGGATACAAAAAAAGCATATGCAGTCATTAAACGCGCGCGAAAAATTTTGAGCTCAGTTAAGTCTCGTGAAATTTCACAAAAAACACACGATGAATACATGCGACTCGGCGAACGTGTTCTCAATGATAAATGTCTGCTGCGAGAAGCAGAGACTGCGAACACGTACTATAAGCGATTGTCTGCTTACAATTATTGTGTTGAGTACAGCATTCAATATTTGCTCGCAAAGCAAGATGGTGAACAGCGAGAAAAAAATCCTTTGTGGAAAGACACAGTCAATCGTTTAGAAAAAGCGATTAGCGAATTCGATATGCGTGACGTGGTCAAGTCTGAAAGGCCGGAGTCCTTTAAGCCCAAAGAATCAAAACGTCAGCACATTCGGGGGCTCCCGCGTAATTGGGTCCAACGGTACTGGGACAATGTACCCAAAGATAATAAATATGCGCGTGTGATTGCTTTGTTAATTATTTCTGGTGTGCGACCTGCAGAGATTGAGAAAGGTGTCAAGGTGAATTTCAATACGGAAAAAAATGTGTTGGCCATTACAATATGGGGAGCAAAATGTCGAAAAGATGGAAGTTCAGGACAGAAAGAACGAGTTATTGCCATAGATTGCGATAGGCTAGGTGAAAAGAGTCCTGAGGTGTTTCTCAAAAATCTATGGGCAAAGTATGCTACAGGAAAAGATGAAGATTTATACATACAAGCTAAACCCAAGGCGCTCTATAACTACGTGACCAGATTGAGCGCCAAAATTTGGCCAAAAAGAAAAAAGCATATCACACCCTACACGTTTCGGCACTTTGTATCAGCGACGCTTAAAAAGACAAAATTTTTTAGTGAGCACGAAGTTGCGCAGATCATGGGTCATGCGTCATGTCGGAGTCAATTTGAGTATGGATCTGTGCAGCAGGGAGGTGTTGGGACTTCTATCCTCGCAGTCCGAGCGGAGAAAGAGCCACGACCGGTTCAAAAATCAGCGAACTCTCTGCATTCAAGTAAGCAGTAATCCCCGTATGTTTATTTTTTGTCCGAAATGTATGAATGTGATAATATGATGGAAAATAGAATCAGGAGGTTGATATGAATAATGCTACAAATGGTCTGGAACTGATGACGATTGATGAATGTGCTGAAGTCTTGCGGCTGCACCGCGCTAGCGTATCGAGATTGATAAAGGCACAGGAACTGCGCTGTGTCGACCTTGGAGCTCGGAAACTCGTGCGGAGGGAAGATCTCGTTTCGTTTATTGAAAGTCGGATTCGATGAAAGGTTTGGTCAATACAGGGCGATACATGTTTTCAGACATACATTGTGATCATTGTTGTGTTTCAAGCTGGTACGAAGTCATCGGGTCTGCTCAATTGCGTGATGGCATGTCGGCTTCGGCTCACGCCGGAGCCTACCTCCAGGCGGCTTTATTGTTTGGGGCCGGAGTGCCAATTTGGTCCAAAGTGGTGTCCG
>JASMTJ010000438.1:0-20139 GCA_041694335.1 Bacteroidales bacterium | reverse complement strand
CCATCGATCCACATAATCCACATCGCATTTGGGTGGGAACCGGTGAGAATGTGGGAGGACGCCATGTAGGGTTTGGAGATGGAATTTATCTCAGTACGGATGACGGTAAAAGCTGGAAAAACATGGGCTTGAAAGAGTCGGAGCATATTTCCAAAATTATTGTTCATCCCCAAAACCCCAACATTGTTTTTGTGGCTGCCCAGGGCCCTTTGTGGTCGAAAGGCGGTCAGCGTGGTTTCTACAAAACAACGGATGGAGGAAAAACCTGGAAACGCACCCTCGGCGATGATGAATGGACCGGCGTGACGGACATCCTGATTGATCCACGCGATCCTGAGCGGTTATACGCTGCCACCTGGCAGCGCCACAGAACTATTGCAGCATACATGGGTGGCGGGCCAAAATCCGGAATTTATCGCTCAGAAGATGGCGGCGAGTCTTGGAAGAAGCTGAAGAACGGACTCCCTTCCGGCTCGCTCGGAAAAATAGGACTTGCCCTTTCTCCTCAAAAACCCGACGAGGTGTATGCTGCCGTTGAGTTAATCCGACAGAAGGGTGCGGTATACAAATCATGGAACCGGGGAGAGTCATGGAAGAAAATGTCGAACACCGTTTCCGGGGCAACCGGACCACATTACTACCAGGAGCTTTATGCCAGTCCGCATGAGTATGATAAGATTTTCCTGATGGATGTCAGGACGCAGGTTTCAGAAGATGGCGGTAAAAACTTTTACAGGATGAAAGAATCGCGGAAGCATTCTGATAATCACGCTATGGCTTTCCGCAAAAGCGATCCGGACTATATTTTGATGGGCACCGACGGCGGATTGTATGAAAGTTTTGATGGATCTGAAAACTGGCGTTTTATCAGCAACCTGCCGGTAACGCAGTTTTATAAAATTGCGGTGGATGATGCCGAACCATTTTACTGGGTTTATGGCGGTACGCAGGACAATGCCACGGAAGGAGCTCCCACCAGAACAGATAAACGTAGCGGCATTACCAATGCCGACTGGGAGATTGTTTTGTATGCCGACGGACATCAGCCGGCTACTGAGCCCGGCAATCCGGATATTATGTATGCACAGTGGCAGCAGGGCAACCTGATGCGCATCGATCGAAGAACCGGTGAAAAAACCTTTATTCAACCACAGTCCGGCGAGGGAGAGAGTTATGAGCGATTCAACTGGGATTGTCCGGTGATTGTCAGTGAGCATGCTGCTTCACGTATCTATCATGCCTCGCAACGCCTGTGGCGCTCAGATGACAGGGGCGACACATGGACCGCTGTTTCTGGCGATCTGACTAACTATCGTGAGCGATTGGATATGCCCATCATGGGAAGAAAACAGAGCTGGGATTCACCCTGGGACGTGGATGCCATGTCGACCTACAACACCATTACCACCATTGCAGAATCACCGCTGGATGAGGATTTGCTTTTTGTTGGGACGGACGACGGGCTGTTGCAGATTACGGAAGACGGAGGTAAAAACTGGCGTGAAGTGGAGGTTGATAAACTTCCGGGTGTGGAGGGCACTGCCTATGTGAATGATATTAAAGCCGACCGCTTTGATTCAAAGGTGGTTTACCTGGCACTGGACCGGCACAAGTTTGGTGATTTTAAGCCTTATCTGTTTAAAAGTACGGACAAAGGAAAGTCATGGAAATCGATTACTTCCAACCTGAAAACACCACAGATTGTCTGGCAGATAGTTCAGGATCATGAAGACAAGAATTTGCTGTTTGTGGCTACCGAGTTCGGACTTTATTTTAGTGTTGATGGAGGAGAAAAGTGGGTTAAACTTAACACAAAAGCCAATATCGCTTTTCGCGATGTGGTTATCCAGCGAAGGGAAAATGATTTGGTAGGTGGCAGTTTCGGTCGGGGAATTTTCATCCTTGATGACTACAGTCCCTTAAGGGAAGTTTCTTTGAAACAACTTGAAGAAGAGGCTGCACTTTTCGCTCCTCGCGATGCCTGGTGGTATCTGCAACAGTCGAAGGAAAGCGGAGCAAGCGGCGCTGATTATTTTAAAGCACCTAATCCACCATTCGGAGCTGTTTTCTCCTATTACCTGAAGGATGATATCCAAACAATTGAAGAAAACAGAAAAGAACGCGAAAAGGAACTCGTCAAAAACGAAGAGGACATTGATTTTCCGGGATGGGAAAAACTGGATCAGGAAATAGCGCAGGAAGATCCATCGGTTTTTATTACCATTCTTGATGAAGAAGGACAGATGGTGAACCGCATAAGTGGGCCGCGGGAGAAAGGGTTTCATCGTATAAACTGGGATCTCTCTTTTGCATCTCAGCGACCCGTAAAATGGTTTGAGTCAGCGCCGCAGCATGCAAATATTCCGGGAGCATACATGGTGGCTCCCGGAACGTATCACGCTGTGCTAATCAAACAAATGGATGGGGTGGAGTCCGTGCTGTCTGATACGGTGAGCTTCAAGGTCAAGCCACTGCGCAACCGTTCCTTAGAAGGAGCCGGTCCACAAAGTGTTGCGGGTTTCTGGAAAGAATTGGATGGGTTTAATGCCAAAGTCAGGGAATTTGAGCTGAATCTGCAGAATACCAGGAAAAAGCTACGAGGCATGATGGCGGCTCACCAACGCGCTTCCAATCCGGATGCAGCATTAAGTAAAGAGATGCACGACGTGCTGATGTCATTGAAGTCGCTCAGAAAACAAGTATATGGCAGCCCGGCGAAGCGGGAAGTGGGGGAGAAGAATGTCCCTACCATCAGAAGTCGCATGAGAGTGGTCATCAGTGGTGTGTCTCAGTCCACCTATGGGCCCACGCCCACACACCTTCAGACTTTCGAAATCGCTAAAGCGGATTTTGAAAGCTTAGCGGAGAAGCTGGAGGAAATCAGGGGTGAGAATTTGCCAAAACTCATGAGCAGACTTGAAGAAGCCGGCGCACCGGTAATCGAAAAATGATTGGAAAAATGAAAAAGCCTGCTAAAAGCAGGCTGGTAAACAATTGAGGGTAACCGCTTCATGTGCCACCCATTTAAAAATGGGTGCTAATCTCATGAATGAAAATGGATCATATGCGACCATTTCATGAGAATAGCACCCGGATTTATCCGGGTGGACATCGGAGGCCACACTTCACAACACAGAGTGCGCTTCAGCGCACTTTTACTCAGGGACTTACCTAATCCAACGGATATGGATATAAATAGATAGCTGCGAGACTAATGCCGGGAAAATAACATAAAAAATTGTAAATTTGTAGTTTAAATGAAATTGTATGAAATCTGTAAATATCCAAATATCTGATTTTGAGTTTAACCAACTGGGGCTGGACAAAACTAACTTGTCACTTTCTGAGCTGATAGACATTATTGAAAAAAAGATTACAAAGCAAACATTAGAAAGAAGTATTCAATTGGCAGATAAATACGGACTTTCTAAAATGACAATGGATGAAGTTAATGATGAAATAAAAGCATACAGGAATGCAAAAAATAATTCTTGACACAAACGTAATTATTTCTTCGCTCATCCAAAAAAACTATCCCTATCTAATTGTTGAATATTGTATTGAGTCAAATGTAAAAGTGTGTCTTTCAACAGCTTTGCTTGAAGAGTATTTAGAGGTTTTAGCCCGGCCAAAATTTTCAAAGTTTCCAGATTTCAAATCGAATGCAGATTTTTTAATAGCAAGGCTAAGTGAGATTTCAGAAGTCTATGAGCCAAAAAGCAAGATTGATATTATTGAAGACGAACCAGATAACAGAATTCTGGAATTAGCCAAAATTTCCGAGGCTGATTTTATTATCACTGGCAACACCAACGATTTTACAATGAACACTTTTGGAAAATCAAAAGTAGTAAGCCCAAAAGAATATTGGGAAAAATATAAATGATTTTCGAAAGAATCATATCAATTACAGTTAGTTTACCAACACGTTTATCAAAATCATAATTAACCAATAAGTCACATACCCAATCACGCATTTGGAGTTATCCAAAAAAGCAGTACTTCGGATCGGTCTCCACTTCCTTCAAAAAATCATTAAGCGAACTGAAAACAGGAGGCTCATATGGAGACCATGTGAGGTTACCTCTCATCCAATAGACCTTCCATTGCTGTTTGCTTTTAACATACGTTGCTTTGGCTACCGGCGACTCAATCTTTTCTTGAGGCTTATCCCATTTTGGTCGTATCTCAAAAATAAAAATGCTTTGGTTTTCTATCCGATAGTCTAAATCCAGCTTATCGCGAATATCTTCTGGTGGACGTATCCTTTCGAGGAAATTTTCCATTGCCTCAATAACATCGGCTGTTTTAATAATATTTAGTGCCATAATCAAAAATAGTTCGGTGACACAAAGTTGCAAAATTTCTTTTGCAAATTATTACAAAATGAATGAAACAGCCTTTTTAGTCAATCTTCCCTGCCGGCATAATGCTTTCCGGATCATGGGCATGACATGGTGTTACGGCATAGGTCATGCCGCAATGCGGGCACTGACATTCGAAAGTGACCATTTCAAAAGTCTCGCCGCATTCGCATTCTTTTTCCACGGGGACTGGCAAAAACTGCATCGCAAACCCCATCATTCTTACTTTGTTGACAATCTGTTGTCCGTTCTCAAAACTTCCTGTGCATCCTTCGTGTGACATAATGTTTCTGTTTATTTCTTTTTATCGTTACTTGTAATAGCTTGATATTTAATTTCTTTATGTCGATTGAAACATAAACTCCAATCTCCAATTTCCAAATCCCAAAAAAGCTTGTTTTAAATTGGTATTTGGGATTTGTTATTTGGTGCTTGATATTTCTAGCTTAAGCTAGTAAGAATCTCGCCGCTCCTCAACCGCTTCCGCATGAGCTGGACGGTGTTGTCCATCTTTTCCAGTTCGGTAAGGAATCCTTTTTCTTCCGGTGACGTTTCGATGATTTTATCGATACCACCATTTTTGATGACAATTCTTTTATCGCCCATCAGCGCAAGGATAGGATCGTGGGTGGCCATCAGCACAATCTTTTCTTCTCCGACCAAGAGTTCAAGTGCTTTCTTTCGGTCGATGCCGGCATTTTCAATTTCATCTATCAAAATAATTGGTGATGAGCTGAGAATGGCTGTGTCGGCGATCATTAATGCGCGCGACTGTCCTCCGCTGAGTGACGTAACCGGCGTGTCGGGGTTGAACTGCTCCCCGGCCAGCTTGTTGGCCTGGGCAATGATTTTTTCTATCACTTCCTGCTCATTTTCCACCATGCGGCTTTGGGCGTGCAGCTCAACAAATTCGTAAACCGTCAGGTCCATCACGAAATTCATATTCTGCGAGAGCTGCGCCACCAGCTTGTCACTGGAAGAAAAACGCCACTTTTTATCCGGAATATCATTGTTAATCAGTATTTGACGACTGGTAGGCGTATCGTTTTGCGCTACCCACTCAATGTCGCCCAGCAGCCGGCTTTTGCCGGAACCTGTCGGACCCACAATGCAAATGATTTCACTTTTGTGGATGGTGAGTGCCTCAAACTTTTCCGGTTCTTTGTTTTTGTTGGTGCCGGCCTTGATGGTGAGGTTTTGCACGCCTTTGTCTTCTTTAGTGTCCAGAAAAGCCATCATCTGGTCGATGTAGGCCAGCATGGCTTCCACCAGCTTATCCTGGTCCAGGGCAAAGTCCTCGCGATCTTCTTCGTTCACTGCGTCAAAGATTTCCTCAATTGAACGTTTATCCTCTTTGCTGATATAAATATTCTGCTCTTCGAAAAAGCCTTCCAGAAATGGATATTCCTCAAGTAAATCTTTTACAGGCTTTTGCGCTATATTTTCTGTTGCTATCATTATTGGTCGAGTTTAATTTTTCGTACATTTCCCATCTGGTATGATTCGCCGATACGTGTTTCGCCGAGGCAGTAAGAGCACAGCGCCGATGGCATCGGGTATCTTAGTTTCTGCCCTTTCAGAGAGTCGACATGCTCTTTTTCGTCGTATAGTACGGTACTTAACTCAAAGGAGCCCTGCCCTGTAAGTCCGTTCACATGCATAATCAAGGCATTGGGATTTACCGTTTGTACGCGTGAGGCAAACACTTCACGCTCGGCCTGCGATACAATATCTCCTTTGGTGATGATGGCAATATCGGCCGACTTCAGCATCGGGCCAATCTTTTTCGGGGTGTTAATCCCGCTGAGGTTATCGATAACGCAAATCGCTTTCACGTCTTTGATGTAGGGACTGCAGCGGTTGCAGAGTCCGGCGCTTTCGGTAATCAGCACATCGAAATTGTTTTCGTTGCCCCACTGCACCACCTCCTCGATGTTGCTGACGAAATAGTGGTCAGGACAGAGCGAGCCTGAAAGTCCTTTTTTTACGGCCACGCCCAGTTTTTCGTAGAGCTTGTCGTCGTCGGTGTTCAGGCAGTCGAACTTCACTACCCCGATGCTCAGGTTTCTGGCCTGGAGCGATTCAATGGTTTTTATAATGACGGACGTCTTCCCTGAGGAAGGAGGTCCGGAAAATGTTACAAGGTTCATGATGCTTCGGTTTTTAAGATGCTGTTTTCGTGAAACAGTGTTTCACATTTTTCAATCAGTGCCGGGATGTCATTGTCATAGATAAAATCCCATCCCAGCCACATAAATTTCTGTTCTTCATTCAGTTGGTTGTCCACCTCCGGACTCACCGACGGAAAGCGGCCGTTGTGTGCCAGTACTTCTCCCATTTCCTTTGACAGGAAGAAATCGGCCACGGGCTTGAGTGCTTTTTCTTTTTGTTGCTTGGTCAGCATAAAAATCGGGCTGATGATGGCACCGTCTTCCGGCCAGATGGCTTGCATCGGACTGCCTTCTTTTACAGTTTTGGTGAAGAAGTAAGGCATGATGGTGACGGCAGGGCGCTGGATGTTTTTAACGCTGCTGCGCACCATCTCAGAAGGGTGCATGCTTTGCAGCAGCGTTCTTCCAAGCTGTGAAACAGCTTCTTCCCCATAGTTTTTATAGATGGTGAGCAGAATGGCGTTAAAGAGGTCAAAATCGCCGATAGGCAGACTGACGCTGTTTTCGAATTCAGGTTTTAGCAAATCCTTCCAGGTGCGCGGCGCTTCACGGTCGCCAAGCTCGCGGCTGTTTACCAGAAAAACCGCCGGAACCACGGCCAGCATCGAATAATGCCCTTTCGGATCTTTCAAATCAATCTGCTCGTTATCAAAATCTGCATTGAGCTTTCGTAATCCGGTAAGATCCTTAAACAGCCCTTGTTTTTTGTATTGCCCCATCAGGTTGTCATCGAAGAACAGATCGAAACCAGCGGAAATGAATAAGTCGGCCAGGGCATCCGCATCCGGATGGGCCAGCAAATCCTCTTTCAGCCAGTCGAGTCCCATGGAGGCGGCTTTCAATTCATAATCGATCTTCAGGCCGGCTTCTGCCTGGTAACCCTCAATAAACTGGTCCAGCAGCTCATTCATGGGCATACGAACAGGGCAGGGGAGAAGGCCGCTGATGTTTAAATCGGCATTGCCTTTTTCCTTTTCAATGTTCAGGCTGGCATCTTCGTTATCGCGGTTTTGTGCAATGGCGTGCTCCAGCGTGCTGACAAAAGCCTCTTTGTTGAGCTGCTTCAGGGCAAGCGCCATTTCAAGACTCAGCGATTTCCCGAATTGCTCGCGCTTGGCCTTATCGCCCATCTGCGGGAAGCCGTTATCCGTAAATATCTTTATCGTCTCCGGATATTGGTTGGTGATATCCAGTAACTTTGCTTTTATATCAATGTATTTATTCATATCAATTATCTTAAAAGAGTAAAACAATACCGAAATGCAAATATAAATGATTTTCTGATTTTGAATCAGGATAGCCGGGTTTTTTTATGTTAAATTTTAGGAAAAGAAAAGGGATTAATTCATCAAACTCTACGGCTAAAGAATTGCTGGGTTCAAAGAAAGATAGCCAAGGCCAAGCAGCTCCTTTCGACACAAACTTTAAAAATATTTTGAGGAGTGGTTTGGAGGAAGTGTACAAAATCATATCTTTACACTTCATAGCCTGGAATAGGGTTATGAAACCCATTAAATGATTTCAAGTATTAAAATAATCAAAAGAATAAAATCAATAAAAACTGTATATATCTCAAACCTGCTGTTTGATATAGCCGGAAAGGGTGAGTATATAACGAGTTGGGGTGCATTAAAAAAAAAGACAGCATCGTATTAAAATTTGTAACTTTGAAGAATGAGAGAATCGACAATATATTCAATTGGACACGGGAATAAAAAGATTGAAGATTTTATTAATGAATTGAAAACTTTTGACATTCTCTTTTTGCTTGACATAAGGTCAAAACCTTTTTCAAAGTGGAATCCACAATTTAATCAAGCTCAACTAAAAATGGAACTTGAAAGAAATGGGATTACTTACGTGTTTGTGGGAGATGTTCTTGGTGGGCTTCCAGAAGATAGGTCGTGTTATAGTTTTGATGGTAAAGTCGTTTACGATTTAATTAAAGAAAAAGATTTTTTCAAAAATGGCTTAAAAAGACTCACAACTGCAAATGAAAAGCGAATAAAACTTGCAATTATGTGTAGTGAATCTAAACCAGAAGAATGCCACCGAAGCAAACTGATTGGACAAGAACTACTAAAAGAAGATATTTCTTTAAAACATATCATTTCCAATTTTAGAATAAAATCTCAACAAGAGGTAATGAACGAACTAACAAAAGGGAAAGGGACCGTTGACTTGTTTGGACAAGAAATAGATTTCACTTCCCGAAAATCATATTAATTATGGAATTCTTTACTATTGGAGTTTATAACTCAACCGAACAAGAGTATTTCAATAAGTTAACCGAAAATAACATCGATACTTTTTGCGACATAAGGCAAAGAAGAGGCGTTCGAGGTGCAAAATACTCTTTTGTAAACAGTAATCGACTGCAAACCAGACTTAATGAACTTGATATTAAATATGGGCATATTCTTGACCTTGCACCAACTACCGAAATACGAGATTTGCAAAAAGAAGCAGACGCACAGTTAGGTGAACAAAAACGAGACAGGAATAAACTAGGACAAGTATTTACAATAGCGTATAAAAACAAAATTTTGGCAAAGTTTGATTTCGAATCATTTATCGACAAACTTGAAGAAGTTGGTGCAAGTAGAGTTGTTTTGTTTTGTCTAGAAGAAAAACCTGAGGCGTGCCACAGGTCTATTGTAACAGACAAACTCGAAAAATTAGGATACAAAATAACTCACTTGTAATGGAAATATTAATTACCTCAAAAACCCACAAAGGGAAAGCTGCCTGTGTTGGCGGTTTAGTAATAGCAAATAATAGACTTGTACGATTATTAAATCCAGGTAACTGGGACCAATATGCAGATACGGAATTAGATATTGGTGATGTTTGGAATATAACCTTTCAAGAAAGAGAAAATGTTGAACCACCGCATATTGAAGATGTAATCATACAATCAAAAAGTTATGACAGAAAGATTGAAAACATCTCAGATTTTATAGTCAATTCTGGTATTACAATATACAGAGGCGCACCAAATCAGATTTTCAATGGACGACTTGGATGGACAGGAAATGGAAGTGGATACATTTGGAATAGGAATAATTTACCAACTAACAGTGTTGGTTTTTGGATTTCTAATAAAGATTTGGTTTTAGACGAAGATGACAAGCATTACAACTATGAATCCGATAATCGTTTTGAACGTAATAAAAGATTTCCATATGTTGGCTTTGAACCAAAAGTTGAAAGAATTCCAGCAGGGACTTTAATGAGAATATCTCTTGCAAGATGGTGGAAACCCGAAGATTCAGAAATAGACGAAAGATGTTATTTACAATTGTCTGGGTGGTATGGATTAACAAATAATACTCAAGAAATAGACGATGACTTGCCTTGGTAAAAAAATAACGACAACCTAACAAATTGTATATGGCAGGCGGGGTTTTTAGCGGTCTGACAAGTCAGACCTTGCGCCCACTTTCCTGCGGGTCTGACAGGATTTCTGTTGGAAATCCCGCCCGACCACATACAAGTGACCGTTGGCATTCATGCTAAGGAACAAACTGCAAATAAGAAAATTGATTAAAAATGGATAGAAAAACATATTTGGACAAAATAATAGCTGAATTTGAGGATTGGTGGGTAAACGACCAACATAGTTCAAATATGGATTTCTATAAAAATACGATTACGTTTTCTTACTTGACTTCTTTGTCTGATAAAGATTTTGTGGATTTTTTCTACAAGTTTGTAAGTGATGGAGGACGTGTTCAATCAGGGGGAGAACGAAAGAAAAACCAATTCCGTGAAACTGTATTGAACGACATAGAAAATTTTAGACAATATATTTTAAAACCATTTCAAGGAAATTTTTCAATTAAAGATTGGTTCTTACAACTTGATAACTATCCTGGGTTTGGTGTTGGCATTGCTACTATATTTCTTAATCGGGTCGATTACAAAAAATACCCGATTATGAATAACAAAACCTTAAAAGCACTAAAAAAGCTTGGATACAAAATATCTTCTTCAAAGAACTGGACTAATTATGAATTAGTAAAAAAATATCAAGATAATTTGATTAGTGATTTTCCAATTCTTAAAAACTATTACAAAGCGGATGCATTAAATCATTTTCTTGTTGCTGTATATCAAGGACAGGAATTAATATTGAATTATCTGCAGATTGAAACATTTGAGAATGAATTGGAACAACATGAGATTGAGCAAAAAATTGAGCCGGATTCAGAAGATTTCGATAAACAAGATTTATACGATAAAATTCTTGATTGTCAAAATGATAATTCTGAGAAGATTATAATAAAAGGAAAGACTTATAAGAGGCATAACTATTTAATGGTTCAGATTAAGAAATATCGGGATTACAAATGCCAATTCTGTTCGAAACAGATTCAAAAAGCTAATGGTAATTATTATATTGAAGCTTGCCATATTAAAGCGAAATCAGAGGGTGGAAAGGACAGCTTGGATAATATCTTGATTTTATGTCCGAATTGTCATAAACTTTTTGATTACGGAAACAGAGAAAAAGAGAAACATACAAAAGACAAATATTCGGTTTTCTTAAATGGAAAAAAATATGAAGCAACATTAAAATAAAGCACGAAATGCCAACATCGTGTATAGTGAATTTGGCGGATAGTGCTGATTTAAAGGGCGCTGCATCTAATAAAATTTGTATCGGTTTGACAGGTTTGTGCTTCAAGTTGCCAAACGACACCATACACGTAACCGTCGGCGGTCAGGCAAAATTCAGTAGAAAATGAACATTAAATGGAACATATCAACAGAGGATATTTATAAAGTAAAAAAAGTAGTTCTTGATAATGAAAATCCTTTTCTTGCTAATAGAAGGAGAAAAAATATTGACAGACTGGGGATTGAGATAAAGAAAGATACTGTTATTGCAACAATGATTGCATGTTTGTTGACATCTCAACAAAGATCTGGACCCTATTCAGATGTTGGCAAATTTCTTAATCTTATTCCTTTTCCATTGACTTATGAAAATGTAATAGAGACAGACGATTTAAAAAAATACACAAAAAACATCTTGATTAAGAATAATCTTAAACGATATGTAAACCGGATAAGTGATTTCTTTTCAATTAACTTGAAACTTATTGAAGATAATAATTGGGAAATTGTTGATTTTTTAAAAGAAATGATAGATACCAATTCGCAGATAACTGAAAGAAAGATAGCTGATAAACTGAACGATGATTTCAAAGGATTTGGACCCAAGCAGTCCAGAAATTTTTTACAAGCCTTGGGTTTGACTCGATATGAAATACCAATTGATTCTAGAATAATAAATTGGCTTAATAAATTTGGATTCCCAGTTACCTTAACTTCTGAACCACTTGGTGATAAAGGTTATTATCATTTTGTTCTGGATGGAATTCAAGAACTGTGTAAACAGGCAGATATTTACCCTTGTATTTTAGATGCTGCGGTTTTTTCAAGCTTTGATAATGAAGAATGGACAGAAGAAAATGTAAGGTTTTAAGATAACAAATGCCCGAAACGCTAACAGGCTGTAATAAGCCATGCGGGTGGGCTTCCAGTGTCAAAGGAGTTCGGATTTAAACAAATTTGTAACAGGGGGATACATTGTTTTTAGCTATTTCATGCTAAAAGATTCATTAAATTTGAGGAAAACTAAACGAAGAAATTATGGAAAATCAACCTTACGATGTGTTCAATGAGATTACTGCCGGGGATGTCTTTGGGAAAGCCTGGAAAATAATGAAGGATAATTTTCTTGATGTGCTGCTGATTGTGGTCATATTGTTTGCCATACAAATGCCGCTCAACAGTTTTAACGAAGAGTCGGGGTATTTTTCTCCGTTTCTGGGAGGAGTGTATTATATTTTCTTTTATGCCCCCTTAAAATACGGTGTGGCTTTGGCTTTCTTACACATTGTAAGGGGGAATAAATTTTCGCCCGAGCCCATTCTTTCCATTTTTAAGAAGAACTACATTAACATCCTTTTGGCGAGCATTTTAACGGATTTCATCATCGGAATCGGAATAGTTTTGTTGATTGTCCCTGGAATTATATTCGCTGTTCGGTTTGCTTTTGTTCCCTACCTGACCACCGAGAAAGGTCTGGATGCAGTCACGGCCATAAAAACATCGTGGGAAATGACACGCCCGCATGCCTGGACCATTTTCTTTATGGGATTGCTTTGTATTCCGATAGTTCTGGGGGGTATCCTCGTTTTGGGCGTCGGCGTGGTTGTTTCGGTGATGTGGATAGGAGTGGCCTTTGCCTTTGTTTATCATGAGGTGAATCAAAAACAAGGCAATCAGCCAGAGAATGCGGTGCAACTCTGATAGTTCGAATTGCCATCTTTAAGCAATTAGATTAATGAAATGCGTTGCATCACATGAAAATACTATAAAACTGTAGTCCTTGCTGTTTGAATTGAAATCCAAATGGATCTGGTGCAATTTGCAATGAACTGTGTTTAATCCGGCCTACGAGGGTATTTCCTGCAAAACAAGCGGGAAATTATTGGGTAGGCTTGTGTGGTAGCCATTCATGAGTGAGCCGGTACAATGACTGATAAAAGCTTAAAAGAAATAAAGCGTAAAATTTTCCCGGATATAACTGCGAACGGCTTGAGTGGCGTGGATAATTTCTCGTGTAGCTTTTGCGGACATGCCCTCGTCAGCCTTGACTTTTTGGTCCTTTTGGGTCAAGCCAAAAGGACAACATAGAAGTCTTTTGAAAATCATTGCATTATAAGAATAAAGCAAAATTAACGGGGTTTATCTTTAATGGCTTTCTTATGAAGCTTCGCTATCGGAGAACAATAAGAATAAGAAGTAAAACAAAATTACCATGGTGAAGAACTTGTAAATGATTTATTCAATTCATCACAAAAGTCATGTTCAAATTGTAGTTTTGCATTCTTTTAAGATCTGATGGTAACACGCCATCAGGGAAAACCGGTTGATGGAATGATAAAACCACAGAACTCAAAGATATTTTATGGATGGTATATCATCGGTTTCGGGACACTGGGTGTGCTGATGAGTGTGCCTGGTCAAACCATCGGCATCTCCACCTTTACGGATTATCTGATTGAAGCTTTGAGCCTGACGCGCGGACAACTAAGTACCGCCTACATGTTGGGCACCATCTCCAGCTCTTTTCTGCTGACCTACGGCGGTAAAATGTACGACCGGCATGGTGCGCGGAAAGTATCTGCTGCCGCCGCTGTCGGGATGGGGCTTGTGCTTTTGTACCTCAGTTTTTCAGAAGTTATCAGTCAATCCGCTATCGGAATTTTACCTTTTGCTCCTGAATGGGTGGTGAGTGCCTTCGTGGTTTTTATCGGGTTTTTCCTGTTGCGGTTTTTCGGACAGGGTGTTCTTACAATGGGCTCCCGGAATATGATCATGGAATGGTTTGAGCATCGTCGCGGACTTGCCAATGCTTTATCCGGACCGTTTATAGCACTTGGGTTTTCGGTGGCTCCTTTGCTTTTCGACTTTTTTATCAACCTTGCCGGATGGCAGTGGGCCTGGCGTTACCTGGCCATGTTTTTCGGTTTTGGGTTCAGTATTATTATCCTGATATTTTATTACGACAAACCCGAGAAAGCAGGCCTGAAGCCCGACGGCAATCTTTCAGAGGCCAGAAAAAGCAAGTCAGAAAAGAAAAACAAGGTATGGTATCAGTATGCGTTGAAGGAGGCACGCAAGAACTTCGCTTTTTGGGTGTTTATCATAAGCCTGTCGATGTTTGCCCTGTACATCACAGGGTTTACATTTCATGTGGTTTCTGTTTTTGAGGAAGCGGGAATAAGTCGTGAGAAGGCTTTGGCGGTTTTTATCCCTTCGTCGGTCATTGCTTTTTTATTGAATATTTCGGGGAGCTGGCTCAGCGACTACATCAAGCTTAAACATTTGTATAAAATCATGGCTGCCGGCGGCGTGCTTTCCACTATCGGGCTGGTTTCGCTGGAGCAGTCGTGGGCCTATTACCTGGTTATTGCCGGAAATGGCATTTTGCACGGCATGTTCGGTGTACTTTCAGCCATTACCTGGCCGAAATATTTCGGACGAAAACACCTTGGCGCCATCAGCGGGTTCAATCAATCCTTCAATGTGTTTTTCAGTGCTGTAGGGCCCTGGATTTTCAGCCAGTCGCTGACGCTAAATGGTTCTTATGAAACAGCCGCCTACATTGTGATGGGCATCTGGACACTGCTTTTACTGGCTTCTTTCTTCGCCAATAATCCACAAGAAAGGTGGGTTGGGCATGATGGATAGATAATGCTGATTTTTCTGGTTCAATGTTAGTTCAACCCTTCACAGAGTTGTTGGGTGATGGACCGCTGTTATTTCCACGGGTTTCACCCGCGGTTAATGCTGTTTATCCACTTCGTGGATTTTTTCTCAATGTTTCCTGGTTGCATTATCCAAATTTCAGACGCAGGTTTCTTCAGCCTGCGCAGGATACACTACTATATCGCCAAAGGCGATGAACAGCATTAACCCTGTATGCAATGCAGGGCTATAGGCTGTGATGTCACTCTTTCAATCCTGCAAGGATTGAACTTGATTTCAGGGTAATGAAATGAAAAAGCCAAAACCCATTCTAAAGAATGAGTCCTGGCTTTTATGATTCTCTTTAATTCGCTCACTTAGCTTAAAGCACCTTGGTGCCTTTGGTAGGCTTTGGTGTTTTTACCACCAGAATCCGGAGGATTTCATCGCTTTCGTTGTACCAGCAGTGCGGTATGTCCTGTGGGCTTTCGATTAAGGTGTCTTTATCCACTTCTTTCTTTTCATCGCCCACTTCCACAATGCCTTTTCCTTCCAGTACATAAAAGAACACATCCACCGGAGTGATGTGACGCTTTAACTGCTCGCCTGGCTTTAGTGTCAGGTGACTGGCCATGGCGTCTTTTTGGTCGTACAGCGCACGCGCATCCACGCCATGCGGATTTTTTCGCGGTTCTGCTTCGGTATATTTTATTGTTTTAATCATAGATATTCGTGTTTTAAATTATCTACTTACATCAAGGCAAAATGCAGTCGGCATGTTCAATGTATGAGCTTGATTTGCCAACCGCAAGATGCCTGGGAAAAGGTGCAGGGATGGTTCCCCTATCCTCTGTTGTCCACATCAAATACATCCCGCACCTTTGTGAATTAGGCCATAAAGGCTTTGATGTCTTCTTCTACTTCACCTATTCCTGCAATTCCGAATTTTTCTACCAATACGTTAGCAACGTTTGGTGAAAGGAATGCCGGAAGCGTTGGCCCTAAATGGATATCTTTTACCCCCAGGTAAAGCAGTGCGAGCAGAACAATCACAGCCTTTTGCTCATACCATGCGATATTGTAAGCAATAGGCAGGTCGTTGATGTCGTTAAGCTCAAAGACTTCTTTCAGCTTCATAGCGATAACTGCCAGTGAGTAGGAGTCATTACACTGCCCGGCGTCCAGCACTCTTGGGATTCCTCCGATATCGCCGAGGCCGAGTTTGTTGTAACGGTATTTTGCGCATCCTGCTGTGAGTATTACCGTGTCATTTGGCAATTGGTCGGCAAATTCGGTGTAGTAATCTCTCGATTTCATGCGGCCATCGCATCCGGCCATCACAAAGAATTTTTTGATAGCACCGCCTTTAACAGCATCCACCACCTTATCAGCAAGCTGCATCACCTGGTTGTGTGCAAAACCACCGACGATTTCGCCTTTTTCAATTTCCTGTGGTGTGTCACACTTCTTCGCATGCTCAATGATTTGAGAAAAATCCTTCATGCCGTCTTTTTCCCTGTCGGGGATGTGTGTGGCACCTTCCAAACCGCTTGCTCCGGTAGTGTAAATCCTGTCGCGATAGGTAGCTTTTTTTGAAGGAGGAACAATACAGTTGGTGGTAAAGAGAATAGGCCCATTGAATGATTCAAATTCTTCTTTTTGCTTCCACCATGAGTTGCCATAATTCCCCACAAAATGGTCATACTTTTTAAACGCCGGATAATAGTTGGCCGGAAGCATTTCGCTGTGGGTATACACATCAACGCCTGTTCCTTCCGTTTGCTTCAACAGGTCTTCCATATCACGCAGGTCGTGACCGCTGATAAGGATGGCCGGGTTGTTGCGAACACCGATATTCACTTTGGTGATTTCCGGATTTCCATAACGGCTGGTGTTGGCTTTGTCGAGAAGTGCCATCACATCCACACCGTATTTGCCGGTTTCGAGGGTAAGCGCTACAAGTTCATCGGCCGAAAGGCTGTCGTCGAGTGTAGAAGCCAGTGCCCGCTGCATAAAGGCAAAGATTTCCTCGTTTTGATGGTCGAGATTGTAGGCGTGTTCTGCGTAAGCAGCCATGCCTTTTACACCATAGATGATAAGTTCACGTAATGAACGCACATCTTCATTCTCGGTTTCCAGAACGCCCACATTCTCTGCTTTTAGCTCCAGCGCGCCATCCGAATCTGATTTCCAGGTGCAGGCATCCTTCAGCTCTTCATCCTTAAAAGTGATGCCATTTTCTTCGAGTTTCTTTCTAAGGTTTTCTCTTACCTCAAAACCCTGACGAACATAATTCTTGATGGCTTCAGTGTTGAAGTTAGCATTGGTAATGGTAGAAAACAAACCGTCGAAAATGAATTTATTGGTTTTTTCATCTACTGTAATGTTGTTTTTCCGCATTTCATTTGCGAAGAATGATGCTCCTTTTATGACATGCATCAGCAAGTCCATCATGTTAGCTGTGTCGTCGGTTTTTCCACAAACACCTTTAATGGTGCAACCGGTATTCTTTGCTGCCTCCTGGCATTGAAAACAAAACATACTCATAATTAATCTCTATTTTTTAGTTTCAAATTGGTTTTAAGTTCCTGTATTGTTGTGCTTTTCAAATAATCTGTTACATCTTTTTTTACACGCTCACCAAGGTCGCCATAGATGCAAGGTTCGAAAATACAGTCATCAACACACATGTTGCACATCTTTCCGGAGATGCGACCTTCGATTAGCTGATAGATATCCAGCAAATTCGTTTGCTGTGGATCTACATTGAGCCGGAAGCCTCCTGTAGGTCCTCTTGTGCTGCTCAGGTAATCGGCCTTTACCAAAATCTGGAGGATCTTGGCAGAGTGGTTTTTCGAAAAATTAAAATGCTCTGATATTTGAGTGGCATTTAATTTTTTATCGGTACCGGCAATCAAAGCCATACTGTGGATGGCTATCGATGCTGCTTCTGATATGTTAATGATTCTGCTCAACGATTATTTGTGTTTGTTTATGCTGCAAATGTAATACATTAATAAGGTAATGCAATACCAAAATAGTAAAATAGAAATCAGGTCTCAGTGTATCAATAAGTTAAAACATCAGTTTATTTTGATTATAAATAATATCTATTTGATTCAAGAGCTTTTGTTTTATTTCCAGTGTATTTATTCATAACTTGCGCATATAAAGGTAAAATATAAATGGAAGTTTTTCAATACCTCGGAGCGGGGTTGCTCTTGGGGACAATGGCAGGCGTCTCGCCCGGCCCACTTTTAGCTTTGGTAATCAACCAAAGCCTTCGTTACGGCAAAGCAGAAGGGATTAAAGTGGCTTTTACTCCTCTGATTACAGATTTGCCGGCCATTTTGATTGCGGTATTTCTAATCTCAGAATTATCTGACAGCGATTCGGTTTTTGCTTACATATCTTTTGTGGGAGGGGCTTACGTTATCATTCTGGGAATCGAAAGCATACTGTCGGCAGGCAAAGAAATAAAGGTAAATTCCACCAGAAGTCACTCCCTTAAAAAAGGAGTTGTTACCAATTTCTTAAACCCGCATCCATATATGTTTTGGATTTCGGTGGGAACCCCTTTGATGATGAAAGCCTATAATTACAGCTTATTCGCGGCTGTTACCTTTGTATTTTCTTTTTACCTTACAATTATCGGCTCTAAAGTAATAATTGCCTTAATTGCTGACCGTTCGCGCCTTTTTCTTACCGGAAAAACCTATCAATGGATTCTCAGGATTCTGGGAGGCTTGCTGATTGTTCTGGCCTTAATTCTTATCAGAGACGGTTTGACTTATCTTAACTAAAAATGGTTTGTTGACGATTTCTGTTGGGTGAACAATTTTATTAAAGTATCTGCTTATCTCATAAACGATCATCCATAAATAGTCGTTAGCATATTATGAGGATACACATTGCATTTTTGTTTCTTTTTATTTTAGGCTGTGCCCACAGCCAGGAGCAGCAAAATAATTCTGCTGAAGGAATTCCTGTTTTTGCCTACCATCGCTTTGGCGACGATCGTTTCCCTTCCACTAACATCAAAATGGAAGTTTTCAAAAAACAGCTCGATTATCTAAAAAGTAATAACTACCATGTTTTAACGCTTAAAGAAGCCGTAAATGCAATGAAAGAAGGAGAGGTGCAATCCAAATCTGTGGTGCTTACCGTAGATGACGGATACAAATCTTTTTATGAAAATGCATTTCCTCTTTTGCAGGAATTTGGGTATAGGGTGACGATTTTTGTGAACACCTCTTATGTGGGAGGAAACGATTTTATGGATTGGGAAACCCTGAAAAAAATCAAAGAAGCAGGTATGGAGATTGGAAACCACTCACATGATCATCCGCATTTCCTGAATGCACCGACCCCTGTCGATCTTCTTCACAGCGATGTTGAAACGGCACAGTCGCTTTTCAAAGAACATCTTGGATTTATTCCCGGTGCCTTTTCATATCCTTACGGAGAATATGATGAGCACTTGAGAGAGGCCGTGGAAGGCATGGGCTTTTATGCTGCCACAGCGCAACGTTCCGGAGTAATGTCGGGCAGGGAGCTGTTCGCCATACCCAGGTTCCCGATGGGTGGCCCCTTTGCCAGTATCGAAGGGTTTAAAAGCAAAATCAAAATGCTACCCCTGCATGTGACGGTTACAAAACCAGGCAGTACAACATCACAGGAGGGTGATTTTGCTTTTTCTTTTCAAGAAGATATTGTCCCCGGAACGGTTCAGTGTTTTGTGGATGGCGCAAAACAAGCATTGATCGAAGGCGAAAACAGCTATAAGTTGAAGCTGCCTGAATCGGAGCGGCGCCGGCAATTGATTACTATCACAGCAAAACCAAAAGGGGCAAGTAATTACGGGTGGTATAGCTTTGTCAGGATAAACACAGAAGCGAAGGAATAATATCAGGGAAGAGGTAAAAGCAATGTAAAAGCAGAGCCTTTATCTACTTCACTTACAACCGAGATATCGCCGCCTTGTTTCAGCGCAAAATCCTTGCAAATAATCAGGCCAAGGCCGGTTCCTTTTTCTTTGTTCGTTCCGGCAGTGGATTTCTTATGGTTTAGCCGGAAAAGATTGTTAAGCTGTTCTTCATCCATACCAACACCATTGTCTTTAAACTCAACCTCCAGGTATTGTTCCTTTTTTTCGGCACTAATTTCAACCCATCCATCCATGTGGGTGAATTTTATGGCATTGGTCAACAGGTTTCTGAGGATGGCAGAAGTCATATTTATATCGGCTCTTACAATACAATCTTCTTCTACCTTGTTATTAACCGTAATATTTTTTGCTGAAGCATTGTGTGAAACAAGGGTCATATTGTCTCTAA
>JASMTJ010000437.1:0-2238 GCA_041694335.1 Bacteroidales bacterium | reverse complement strand
ATCTATGAATGACCACACCCCACCCGGTGGGTAGGACTTCGTAAGGACTAGATAATAGGAATCATCAGACAAATTTTGGACTGGTAACGTAAGAGTTTTCTCATTTAACTGATCCGAAGAACCTGAAAAAATCTTAGGCAAATTTCCGAGCTTATTTTCTCCAAAATACTCAGCCAGATAATCAGAACCAACTAAATCTACATTAATATTAAATTCCGATTCAATATTAAAGCTGATCTCAACCGCCGTATAAGGCGACGGCCCCTTAACTCGAACCGGAATAACATCAACCAACTGAGCGAGGACCTCTACACCTTCTTCATTTTCAGTATCCGGTTCATAGTCCAATGCCGAATGCAGCACGCCATTTATAGCAACCGGGTCATTGACACCGATCTCAAACGGGTCGACTGCGGGAAAGTTTACAAATAGGGAATCGGGCCGACGGTAAACACGAACATCTTGAGCTACGATTTCAACGTCAGAACTTGCCTCGCCAGTACACACGAAGCAGTCTTTTTCAAAAACTATTCGATACTTACCAGGCTCCATATCGGTACGATATTTTGTAATCCGATAAGTTTCCTGGCTGTCCTCGGTTTTTTTCTGATAAGCACCTTTTTGGTTAGGCGTCACCTCGGATTTGCCTTCCCCATCCACTTTATACACAGTAAACTTCGTTCTCTTGTCTATGAAGCTCTCGCTTACAACAAGTTGGGTTTGCTGATTGACGTCAAACTCCTTTTCAATTGGGCATGAGTCGATAGATATTTTAAATACAGCACCTTGGTGGATGAGGCTCGATATATCTTCTGGCAAATCGTCACACCTAAGCGGCTCCGCTGAGGTGTCTACACTGCCTTCGCCGGAGAGCTGACTTTTTAAAGCCTGTAGATCTGAAGCAGTCAAATTTGCCTCTTCGGAGAATTCATTTACGTCAATCTGATAAACTAATTCGGTTACATTTTCTGCCGAAAACTCATCATCTTCGATGGTTCTTTGGGAGGCAGATCCGATAAAATTTACCTGATTTTCAATATGAGTGTTTAACGCAGCATTTATACTTTCTTTACTGAATGCCTCCTCTAGTTTTGGTGATGACTTGGCGTTTACCAGTGGAGCATAGTTAGCTGCATAAATTGCCCGCGTCATTTGGGCAGCATGGTGAATTTTCCTAGGGTCGTCGCCCTTTACTTCAGCAGGCTCTAAATAATTCTTCTTTAAGTTTTCAGGATTTTCTAAACCTAATGCACTGGATATACTGGCCCTAGCTTCATCAGGGCTTATACCATCGGTTTTTACTTTATGGTGTGTCAGCGTAGAAATGGGCGTAATTACCCCGTGCTCCCCTACTGGAGCAGTCATCAGGTATGGCTTTTTAATTTCCTCGCCAGGGCGATCTTCATCGATGGCGCCAGCGTTGACCTCAACCACAACGCGATAGAGATTGGAGTTAGGTACGCTTGAAGTATCTAATGTATATTCGCCACCCGGCCCGGAAAGAGCAGAAGGCTCGTCATCGTCGCAAGTAAGATCGTCGTTAATGTCTAAGCATACGATGGCACCGCGAATATAGCCGTCCAGCACTTTACCGGATAACGTATTTTCGGAGCTGCCAGAACTACTTGAAGCATCTCCCCCTCCGCCACACCCTGCAACAATCAAAAAAGAACAAAGAGATGCGAACTTGACGAGCTTGGCGTTGATTTCCATTTACTTAGATTCCTTCCAGTTCGATACTTGACAAAGCTAGACACTAGGCAGGCTATTTGGGCGGTACCCCAACAAGATTGTCACAAGATGTAATGAAGCTCAACTGGCTTATGTACAATTTTAGCGAAACAACATCGGGTACGAAGCCTGACTTCGCACCCGCGCTCAGTTGAGTTAAGGCTTGATGGCGGAGACAGGCACTTTGACGGTCTGCTGCTTCTGCATGAAGGTAATGAGCACAATAGCGCGCTCTTCGCCGTCGTAGGCCTGGAAGATGGCGTTGATGCCTTTGAAGGGGCCGTCTTCGAGTGCCACTTTCTGGCCTTTTTTGATGCCGCCCTGTTCGGCGACTTTTTCCATGCTGGTTTTAATTTGCTGGATGACCGCGTCGTCTATGGCGGCGGGCTTGCCGGCGAAGCTGACCACGCGCAGTACACCTAGGGTAGAGCGGAGTTTGGCCCAAACGGGGTTGGTCTGCTCGATATTGATGAAGATGTAGCCCGGAAACAGCGGTTCCAGGCGTTT
>JASMTJ010000436.1:0-1864 GCA_041694335.1 Bacteroidales bacterium | reverse complement strand
TTCACTGCACGCCTTATTTAAGGCATGAAAAATAATTCTTAAATCCACCTTAACTAATCGTCCAGTTTTTGATGGGAATTTAAAAATCCGCGCGGAATGAGTGTGCGGTGAGTATAACTACTTCAACTTTAAAGGACTTTTTTTGAATTTATTGACCGTCCCACAGACCTACCTTCGTCATAAGCGATACGCGTGGATAACCTGGCCAGCACTTATTTGCGTAGCGATCAGTTGGTGGCAGCCTGCTCTCATCATATTTTTCCTAATAGCAGTCTATAACTGGATCAGGCTTCATTGGCTTTTGCCGCACGAAAAGAACTGGCTTCGTAAATCCCAAAAGGAGTTGCGAGCAATGAACCCTGAGTCTGCAGCAGTATTGCTTGCCAATATACCTGTTGCCGCCGGTTATACGGTACGGATTCATGCACAACTGCTGCGCGTGCGTGCGTTGCTTAATGCAGGCAATCATTTAGAAGCTCAACGTAGCCTTTATGAGATTGACACAACAGCATTCACCGGAGAAGAAAAAATACGTTTCAGATGCTTGCAAGCATATTTCTATCAGCAATCCGGTAATATTAAGGCTTTTATAAAAGCTACACAGGATTGGGATGAAGCAGAAGTATGGCGGGATACAGAAAGCACATTGCTCAAATCTCAGGCTTTGCAGGAGCAGGAGGATTTGATTTCCGCACGAGAATACCTGGAGGCGCGAATAGAGCTTGATAATTTTCCTGCGGAACTTTTCAAATTATATAATGATTTGGCAAATGGAGAAGGTCTTGCAGGGCGACATAAGCAGAAACTGAACTATCTTGAAACAGCTTGGCACTATTGGTGTCAGGCACCGGAGCCGTCCGCGTTGCAATATCTTGTCCATAACTTGGCTGTTGGAAAGGTGCGCAACAATGAGGTTGCTGAAGCCAAGCACATCGTCACAGAGGCGTTTTCGTATATAGACCGGAATAACCCGCATCAGGTGTTGATGTGGCACAACCTATGTGTCGAAATTGCGCGTGAAGCCAAGGACAAGGATTGGCTTCAATCTGCCTACAAAGATTATGATGCGCTTTGTGCCGAGCTGGAATATACTCCCGGAGAGCGGCTTACTCTGGCCATCACGCGTCTGCGCATGGAGTTTAACGATGGCCTGGCAGATGATTTTTCCAGGTACCCGGCCAAGGTCAATGCGCTTCTTGATGACATGCAATTGTTGAGTAGCTCAGAGCAGTTGGCAGCTTTGAAAGAAATAACACATAATTTGGAACAGGTCATGCTGAGTCTGGGCAATGCCTCAAAGATATTCGAGGAGTGTGGCCGAGTGCATAAACGCTGCGACAACATGATGCTGCAACGGGAGGATGTGATCGCGGAACAGCTTATAAGCCTACCACCGAATTTGGTTCATCAGCGGCAGCATTGGTTGGGGTTGCAACACCATATTGAAAAAATAAGAATTCGCCACTACGCACCACAGTATCCAGCAAAGGCATTGGATAATCTTTTTAAATACCAACAGGAAAGTTCAGAACTGTATCATGAAAAGGGCGCCGTTCGAAATGCCCTGCATGCCAGGATGATAATATGTGACGAATTTATGGCCTATATGGAACAATTTTCACCATATTGCCGGTTGAGATTAAATCAGGATTATGGAGTCTACGCCCTAAATGCCCTTTCACAGGCCGAGCAGCTGCTGGAGCAACGCCAAATTTTTGTCGGGCTTGAAAATGTTATGGTCGGTGTAGCCGAATTTGCTATAAAGTTGCGTGGTGATAAAGAAACCGCTCGCTATTGGACGAAACGTTTTGATGAGGCAGGTTGCAGCCTTAATCATTATGCACAATGGTTTCGGGAGAAGTAT
>JASMTJ010000435.1:0-1781 GCA_041694335.1 Bacteroidales bacterium | reverse complement strand
CCTTGTGCATATACACCTGTGCGCCGGCTTCGATGGTCAGCGAAGAATTTGCGGTGTCATCCACAATCGCGTAACCATACACAACATGCGGCTTATCAGCAGTCCACACATGCTGCCCCTGCAATAAAACGTTCTTATGGAAATGAGCGTTCTGCCCCCACGCCATCAGGTTTACATCCTGGTAATTGGCATTGGTTTCAAAAATCACGGAATCTTTCAGCACAAAAGGCAGATTTTCATTGGTGGGGTCCACGGTCACGCGCACAAAAACATACAAGCTGTCCTTGCCGGGAATCTCGATATCCGTAAAGGAATTGCCGGCCTCGCCATCCATATTCAGGGTAAAGGGCGAATTGTCGCCGCCTGCCAGTCGTAACGAGCTAATCTTAATGCGCTGCTTGTGCGGATTGTAAATGCGAAAATCGCGGGTAATGCTTCCGAGCGAAGTAAACACGGTATCAAAAGATAGCGTATCCGAAGAGAACTCCAGTTTGGCAGAAGAATCCTTAATGAGGTCTTCCTCCTTTTGGCATGAAAAGAAAATGAGTCCGGCAACGACTGTAATGAATAAAATGACTGTATGCTTCATCCGATGAATTCTTGTATAAGTTGCAGGGCCATTGTTCGCTTCAGCCCTGCTGCAATTCTTAGCTGATTTCCTAAAATACGCAAAAGTAAGGGTTTTATTGTGTTTGGAGGGTATTGAAGTAATGAAGCAAACTCCGGAATTACTCAAAGCACCTGCCATGCTGTCCATCAAAAATATCAGTGAAAATCAGTTTTATCTGCGTTATCAGTGTGCAATCTTTTAAATAACAGGACACAGATTTAACTGACGAGCCCAGGCTAAAAACCCCTAAATCCCCTAAAGGGGACTTTCCAACAGTGATATTTTATAGTAATTTCACCTCAAGCGAATCAGAGACAAAAACAATAAATACCGGTATTTTGGTGACTTTTTAGACTCCACTCACAGATAAGCCCTGATCTAAAACAGCAACGAACACTATTGTAATCTTTTTCAAAGCTCAGGTGGTTTTCGGTTTTGTTTTTTCTGGCTGTGTTGCTTCTTCTTGTTGAGGCGCTTTTCTTTGGATGCTTTGGTTGGACGGGTCTTCTTGCGCTTTTTCCGGGGCTTGAGGGAATCCTCCAATAAATTGAAGAACTTCTCCTGCACATCCTTTTTGTTGATATGCTGCGAGCGCGACTGTTGGCTGGTGAGTATCAGCTCCCCTTCCTCCGTAATCCGGGATGAAAGTCTGGAGAGCAACCGCGCTTTTTCCTGTTCCGACAACAACTGTGAATTTCCGATATGAAACCGCAGTTCCACCTTCGAGCTGGTGCGGTTTACATGCTGCCCGCCCGGCCCGGACCCTGTGGTGGCCTTAAACTCAAGTTCTTTTTCCAGTCCCCGGCTTCGGATGTTGTTCATTACAGATTCTTTTCCTGCAAAGGTAAAGGAAAACAATTAGTGAGTCCGTTTATCTGGCTTAGCGCTAATTCAAATGTTCCGCCATTTTCGCTAATATCTGCCCTTCTCGATAACCCATTATTTTAAACAAAATCTTCCTGTCGGGTGAAATTAAAACATAGTGTGGTACTGCATACGCTCCATACTTATACCTTGTTGACTTATCTTCCTTTTCATTAGATAAATAAGTCCATGGTATATTCTTTTCAGATATTTGCGACATCATCGAAAATGCGTTCGACTGGGTTATATAAGTTACCAACTCCACTTTCTCATGATACTTATTATACACCTTTTTCAGTTCCGGAAT
>JASMTJ010000434.1:0-1178 GCA_041694335.1 Bacteroidales bacterium | reverse complement strand
CCAAGTAATCTGCCAACCACTCCTTCTTTCATAGCTTCGGTTTTTGCGATCTTATCGCGGCTAATGAAATTGGAAATAGCATATAGCTCGGATTCATGTTTAGCATCAATAAAGCAGTAGCGACCTCTTTGGGGAGCATTAGCCAAATTCAACACCTTGCGCGCCTTGATGAAATCTGCGGCTGTAATTACATCTGCATTAGAGCTAGCACCAGCAAAATCTACCTTGTTGGCATCTGCACAGTTGCCTATAAGCTGAGTAAGAATATATTCATCATACTCGTCCATTATCTCGTCTGCCATCTCATCGCCATATTCCTTGGCAAGCTCCATCGGGGTTTGCGCATCGTATTCCTGCATTATATCGTATGCACCGCCACTTTTCTGGTCGAAGGCAATATCGATGCTAGAATTGGTAGCACTTTGCACGCTGTCAAAACCACTACCACGGTCTACTGTTTCACCAGCCAGGCCGCTAAATTTAGGCCCATGATAACCGGCAGCTTTTACATCCTTCACTTTCATGGTGTAATCGGTTACACCGTTGAATACTCTTTGAACTTCCTTTTGTTTTCTTTTAAGCGAATTTAGGGTCTCTTCACCCCAAAGTTCGCGAAATAACGTACTACTTGCAGCACCCATTATTCTTCTCCTTCATTGTTTTTTGCCATTCTGTTCAGCCAGTCGTTACGCAGCTTGTTATACAGATCGGGGTTCTCTTTCATTACCTTAGCGCGCAATTCCAGGTCTTCGCGCAGATCTTCAAATCGGGTAATTTCGGGGTCGTCTTCATCCACATTTTCAGTTTCAGTTAGGTTGTGCGGTTTGGCTGTTTCCAAATAATCGTCCAACAGCTGCGGATCTTTCTTAGCCAAATTCATAGCCCAGTCTTTCTGAGCGGGGAGCAGCTTTTTAGCCTGCACTGCGCCATCTATTTTGGCCTGCAGCTCTTTTTCTTCGAAATCGGTAATTCTAGCCTGCAGATCATTCTGCTCATCCTGCATCTGTTGAATTTCACCGGTCAACTGCTCGTTTTTATCGAGCAATGCCTTAGCCTTTGCTAGCAAAGCATCTTCGGTTTCTACACCGAATAAAGCATATAGCTTCTTCATTTTAACTCCTTCATTTTTAATTGTTTTGTTGGTTGGTTTGGGAAAAGTTTTATAGTTGAACTTACTA
>JASMTJ010000433.1:0-1264 GCA_041694335.1 Bacteroidales bacterium | reverse complement strand
CTTGGCTTCGGGGGACCAGTCTTCCCCGGTATTGCGATTACCCAGCACAGGCATTCCTTTTTGTCGACACTGTTTCAACCGACTATACAGCGTCACATCGCCTATGCCTTCCTCCGCCGCCACCGAGACGACACTTCGGTTCTGCGGAGGCAACAACTTACTCAAAACGGCCGCTTTACGTTCTTCGGAATAACGTGGCATGAATGCTCCATACCGCCCCGGCTAGTTAAAATCAGGCGAAATCGCCAACTGGACAACTAGGCTGACAGAGGGGGGGGGAGGTGATGCCCTTGGAGTAGGCAAACAAGATGATCTTCAGCAGGATGGCCGGGTCGTAAGCTAGCCAGCCGGTATCTTGGTTCCGGTACTTGGGGTGAAACACCGAAAGGTCCAGCTTGTGCTCGATCAGGTAATGCACCGCGTGTTCAAAGGTGCCGGGCTGAAGCTGTTCCTGGTAGTTGTAGTGCTTGAAGCGAGGCATGCCAACAATTCTTTGTTCGTTTGCCTGATTTTACCAAACCGGGCGAATTTATACGGCAGGCCGAAATGGGTCTTTCCTAAAACCATTCCAACTCAACCCCAATAAGAACAACAGATTGATACAAACTTCCAAGAATAATGTATATGACTCCAAGCGGAATCACTTTTGACGCTGAAACAAGTAGCTCAGCTAATTTCTTTGCATACTTATTTCTTGACGGCTTACCGTTTCTAAGGTGTTCTTTTTCTTGGCTGAACAGATAGACACCTGAGGCGATCCATAGTGCACCAACGGTATTACATACAATGCCTATTAAATTGAATGAAGTTGATATTGCCCAGCCATAGCCAAAATGGAGATAAAATGATAGACTGCAAAGCGAAATTAGAATTAGCACAGCAAAGAAACGAATTGGGTTTCTGTCTTTTTCCATATTAAACATTCGAGTAACTAAAAATTAATTATTACAATTCCATTGAACTGCGTGGAATCCGGATCGGTATACTCAGAGAAGTTAGTAAAGTTCTTGCCTTAACATTAAAAATTCAAAATCATCTTTAAATTGCTTAGAAATAACTTTTACTTCTTTCTTGTCATCGGACACATAACCAATTACATCCTTTTTTATATAGCCGTCTAACCCTAGCCCGGATTTCTCATAGCCACCCAGCAAGTCTCGCAGACTGCTCGGTTTACCACCATGATCGCTCAGATGCGACCATTTTTGCCTGATAATTGATCAATTTCTATTGTCTGGACACACTACCCCCTTTCCCCCATTGA
>JASMTJ010000432.1:0-5760 GCA_041694335.1 Bacteroidales bacterium | reverse complement strand
GTGTTTGAGCTGGATCGTGAGCCCATTATGCCCGAATTCACCCTCCCCGAAGGCTTTGAGGATCACGACGATTACCTGAGGCATGTTACTTACGAAGGGGCAAAAATGCGCTGGGGTGAAGAACTGACGGAAGAGATCAAAGAACGTCTGGATTTTGAGCTGGAAACCATCAAAAACATGGGGTTCCCGAGTTATTTCCTGATCGTATGGGATTTCCTGAAGGCCGCACGGGAGCTGGATGTGTCTGTGGGTCCGGGGCGGGGCTCTGCCGCAGGCTCTGCTGTAGCCTATGCGCTAAGGATTACGGAAATCGACCCTATCAAGTATGACCTGCTCTTTGAGCGTTTCCTCAATCCCGAACGTATATCTATGCCCGATATCGACATCGACTTCGATGACGACGGGCGCGCCCGCATCTTAGACTGGGTGGTGAAAAAATATGGTTCCAAGCGCGTGGCACACATCATCACTTTTGGCTCGATGGCGGCCAAATCCGCTATCCGCGATGTGGCCCGGGTGCAGCGGCTGCCGCTTCCGGAGGCCGACCGGCTGGCGAAGATGGTTCCTGAAAAGCCGGGCATGACCCTAAATAAAGCCTACAAAGAATCGCCCGAACTACAAAGCGAGCTGGATAACGGAACCCCGGAAGTGCGCTCAGTATTGCAGCACGCTAAAACGTTGGAAGGCTCAGTCAGAAATATCGGGACACATGCCTGCGGAATTATCATCGGCCGTGATGATCTGGAGAATTACATCCCGATTACAACCGCCAAAGATTCAGAACTTACCTACGTCACACAGTATGACGGAAATTTTGTGGAAGACATCGGGCTGTTGAAAATGGACTTCCTCGGACTGAAAACTCTCAGCATCATCAAGGATGCCGTGAAAAATATCAAGCTATCCAAAGATATTGACATTGATATAGAAAATGTCCCGCTTGAGGATAAAGAAACTTATGAGCTCTACAGCCGCGGAGAGACCACCGGGCTCTTCCAGTTTGAGTCGCCGGGAATGAAAAAGCACCTCAAGGAGCTCAAGCCAAGCCGCTTCGAAGACCTGATCGCGATGAACGCCCTCTATCGCCCGGGGCCGATGGAATACATCCCCAGCTTTATCCGGCGAAAGCATGGTGAGGAAGAGATTGCCTACGATATTCCGGAGATGAAAGAGTACCTGGAAGAAACTTATGGCATTACGGTTTACCAGGAGCAGGTGATGCGCCTGGCGCGCAAGCTGGCAGGCTTCACCCGTGGTCAGTCAGACACCCTGCGAAAAGCCATGGGGAAGAAAAAGAAAAAACTGATGGCTGAGCTAAAGGTCAAGTTTTTTGAGGGATGTAAGGCTAACGGACACGACGAAAAGAAGGTGGAAAAGATTTGGTCAGACTGGGAAGCTTTTGCGAAATATGCTTTCAACAAATCGCACGCCACATGCTACTCCTACGTATCCTATCAAACGGCCTACCTGAAGGCCCACTACCCTGCCGAGTTTATGGCGGCGGTGTTGAGCCGGAACATGAACAGCATCGAGAAAGTTACCTTCTTTATTGAAGAGTGCCGCCGGATGGGCATCAAAGTGCTGGGACCGGATGTAAATGAGAGTTATGCGCGTTTTACGGTAAACCAGAATGGGGAAATCCGTTTTGGGATGACCGCCGTGAAAGGTGTGGGCGAGGCCGCCGTGGAGAGTATCATCCACGAAAGGGAAGAAAACGGTCCGTACCAGAATATTTTCGACATGGTAAAGCGTTCTGACCTGCGGGCGGTAAACCGAAAAAGCATGGAAGCGCTGGCCCTGGCCGGTGGTTTTGATGGTTTTGGCGACGCGCATCGCGCACAGTTTTTCCATGAAGAAGAGAACAAATCCATTTTCATGGAGAAGATTATCCGCTACGGACAGCAATACCAGGCCAACCAGAATTCTGCCCAGGCTTCGCTGTTTGGCGACTCACCCGAAATGGAACTGCCTTCCATACAATTTCCTGACACTCCCAAATGGGGTCAGATCGAGCAACTGAAAAAGGAGAAAGACGTGATCGGGTTCTACCTCTCCGGACATCCGCTCGACGATTATAAAACTATTGTAAAATATTATTGCAACGCCAGCTTAAAAGACATGGACAAACCGCTTCATGAGTTGGTAAACAAGGAGTATAAAGTGGCGGGAATTGTTTCGAAGCCTTCCCCTCCGAACATTTACACCAAAAAGGGAAAGCCCATGGGACGGTTTACGCTGGAGGATTATGAGGGCTCGAAAGAGTTTTTCGTTTTCGACCAAGTGCTTAGCAACAACAAAGCCAACATCGAGTCGGAGGGCACTCCGCTGATGCTGACCATCAAGGTGAACGAAAGCCGCTATACCGATGAAAATGGAAACAAACGTTACTTTATGTCGATTGAAGACATGCAGTTTTTGGGGGATGTTACGGTGCCCAATTCCAAAACGGTTAACATTTTCCTGAATCTTAACGAGTTGTCAGGAACCATGGTGGATGACCTCAACAGAGCGGTTGAGGACCATCCGGGAGACAACAAAATCAATATCAAAGTGCTATATCCGCAGGAGCAAATGGAGCTGGATATGCCCGGAAGAGGCAAGAAGGTAAACTTTTTCGCTTTGGCCGAAACGCTTGATGGAATCCATGGTGTGAAATACAGTTTGTCATGATGGCGGCAAGTCTGTCATGAAATACTGTTTGGCAAAAAAATTGAGTGGCACATGTTTAAAAATTATTATTTTTGAAATCAAATCATTAACACGTAAAACAAAATACTATGTCAATAGAGATTACTGATGCTAACTTCGAAGAAAAAGTAGTAAATTCTGACAAGCCTGTAATTCTTGACCTTTGGGCAGAATGGTGCGGACCTTGCCGTATGGTAGGGCCTATCGTTGACGAAATCGGCGAAGATTACAAAGACCAGATTACTGTTGGGAAGCTGGATGTGGACAACAACCCGACAATTACTGCAAAATACGGAATCCGTAACATCCCTACCATTCTTTTCCTGAAAAAGGGTGAAGTAGTGGACAAGCAGGTGGGTGCTGTGCCAAAAGCCGCACTCGTTGAGAAAGTGGAAGCCCTATTAGGTTAGAAGATACTAAAACGTACACCAAGGCAGTTTTTCCTGGAAAAGGGATTAACTGCCTTTCTTTTATCGGATATGAGATACAGTATAGACAGGGAGCGCCTTCAGCCACTCAGTAAGCTGGAGTTTTACGCCAAACAGGTGGTGGAAGGCTTTATCACCGGGCTTCATAAGAGTCCGTTTCACGGATTTTCGGTGGAGTTTGCTGAGCACCGCTTGTATAACAGCGGCGAATCGACGCGCCATATCGACTGGAAGCTGTTTGCCAAAACGGAACGCCTTTATGTAAAGCGCTACGAGGAAGAAACCAACCTGCGCTGCCAGATTATCCTCGACCACTCCTCTTCGATGTATTTCCCAATGAAAAAACAACCCACTCCTGACGACCCCAATAAAATGACCTTTGCAGTATATGCGGCAGCAGCAGTCCTTCAGCTGCTCAAAAAACAACGTGATGCTGCAGGCCTGAGCGTCTTTTCGGATAAGATTGAGATGTCTACCGATGCCCGCTCCAGCGATATGCATCAGCAGCACCTTTACCAAACCCTCGAGACCTACCTTGAGCCCGACGATAAAAACACACACCGCACCACATCGGCCGTAGAAGCGCTTCACCTGATAGCCGAGCAGGTTCATAAACGCTCGCTGGTGGTTATTTTCAGCGATATGCTCGAAAATATAGACCACCCCGACACATTGTTTTCTGCGCTGCAGCACCTGAAATACAACAAGCATGAGGTCATCCTCTTTCATGTCCATGATAAGATGCAGGAACTGGATTTTGACTTTAAGCAACGCCCCTATCGCTTTGTGGATATGGAGACCGGCGAAAAAATCAAGCTGATGCCCGAAGAGGTAAAAGAACGCTACCGCGAAAAAATCAGTAGCTTTAAGGAAGAACTCAGGCTAAAATGCGGGCAATACAAAATTGAGTTTGTAGAGGCCGACATCAACAAAGGTTTTGAGCAAATCCTGCTGCCCTTCCTGGTAAAGCGGAGTAAGCTCTACTAAAAAATTCCATGGTCGCAAATGAACGCGAATTTTTAGCGAATTTTCGCGAAGTGCAGCGTCAGGCATGCCATCCGTTAACTAACTATCTATTTTAACATACTTATGCAAGGCAGCGTTTTTCTGCCGGAACCTTGACTACCATCAGCAATACCATCTCTTTCTCCTGTGGATTTGACCAACACAGTCCGTAATGATACAAAAAACACATACGGAAAGCCCACAGCAGAGTGTGGTAATATCCTCCTGCGGTACGGAAACATTCCCGCAGACCGTATTGGTGCTCGCCAGCTGCCTGGAGGGGCTGACTCAGTCCGTGATGATATCAAAAACGGGTAAGGTAACACCAACACAGGGTGTGTTGATATCTGCCAACCAGACAAAACCTCCACTACAGACCGTATTGGTGTTTGCCAGCCGCTCAGAGGGGCTGACTCAGTCTGTTGTGATATCAAAAAAAATTACGGAGATTCCACCAAAGGGTGTGTTGATGTCTGCCAACCGGACAGCGGCTCTGGTAAAGTCCGTCATAATGCTTGCCAGCTGCTCAGAGGGGCTGACTCAGTCTGCAAGCATATCAGCCACAGCTGCAAAAGCATTATGACGGACTGTGTCGATATCATTGTAGCAAATGGAGATGCCCGTTACAGGTCTTGGCAGGGTCATTGCTGTGCATGGAGAACCTCCGGCAATATTGGGCAGAATCGCTGAGCAGTAAGGCGATATCAAAACACTCCGGAACAGGGTCATTGTTGAGAATGGGCAATCTGATTACGCCATGTAAGTGAATGGTTGTTCGGTGTGCCGGATATCAGAAAGCTGTGTTGGAGCCCTTTTGGTGGAGTGATATGGGTAGAGGCCGGTATAGGTTCTTCCTCCAGTCGCAATGAAGCGTGCCAAGGCTTTAAGACAATTTCGTCAAAGCGAGCCTTTCACCCTCTGAACCGCGTAGCGGTTTAATTTGAATAGCTCCGGGTAAAACCCAGGGTTCATGAACAGTCTTTTGAAAGTAACAACCCTGGAAGGGTTGAACCCATTCAGGGTTCTGCTTTTATCATAACCACCGTTTCCCTGCATTTCTTACAGGGCTATTCAAATTCATCCCATTCGGGATTTTATAGACAGTCATAAGGTATTATGCGTATTCTGCAAATCAGATTCCTCCAGCCGATACCTCAGTGAAACTGTAAAAAATGTCTAAAATGTAAAATAATGCTTCCGTCAACCGTTAACTATACTTAAACACTTGAACACCCAGGCACTTAAGCACAGCTTCTTAAACATAGCAACTCCACACAAACCTACAAAACATAAAAACTTACAAACGAAGCAACCTAAAACTCCACATCCACCCAAACCAGGCGGTGGTCAGAGCCTTCACGTCCTTTGGTAAGGTAAGAGAGTGAGTCGCTGGCTGCTGGCCAGAAGACGCCGCTTTGCTTAACTTTCAGTTCGTCGGAAGGCAGCACATAATCGATGCGCAATCCGAAAACAGCGGTATTTTGAGCAGGAGGTGCGAGAGACCGATGGGGCGGTCCTCCTGGAGTGGAACGACCCTCGCTACCTAGCCGAGCGTCACGGTCTCGAGGGCTGTGAGCTGCCCCTGGAGAAGGTCGCCGGTGTTCTGGAGGGCGTGGCGAGTGCTGCCGCAGGCCAGTGA
>JASMTJ010000431.1:0-1241 GCA_041694335.1 Bacteroidales bacterium | reverse complement strand
AACTCCACATCCCCGTTCGCAAAGCTCTGGCCCATTACTTCCTGTTATCGCTGAATATCTTTCTGGAGTCAGAGAGATTTAAGGCTGAAGAGCAGCCATTGGTCGTGATTAATCGGAATGAGCTAAAGCCCTTTGTTTTCGGCTGATTGCGGAGTTTAGGTGAGCGCTAGCTATGACTAAGGCCATAGATCGAAGTGGAAGCCTTTTTACGGCAGCTCAAGTTATATAACAACTGAGCCGCCGGCATTAGTGTTTAAACGGCTCCCAAGGAACCTGCTACTCTCGCATCTTTGCGCCGGCGTATGCCATGCCAGCAACAGCGAAACTTATTGTCGCTCCAGCAGCAACATATATAAGTTTGCCTGCTATGCCAGCGATTCCTCTTTGTGTGTCAGAAGCACGTTGTCCACTTTCTTTTCTCTCTTCGGCATCACGCTGATCTGCTTTTAAAAAACTGTCAAGTATGTATTTTCGTTCTTCTTTAGACTCTGCCTTTTTAAGGGCCTCAGTCATGACTCTAGCTCGAGCCTCAGACATTTTGGCAATGGTATCCAACTCTGCGCAATCCGCAGAAGATGCTGCCTTGGCGACTTCCGAAAGAGAGTTTAGGGCTTCTTTCTGTACCTCATCTGAAATTTGGTATTCTTCAAATAAATGATTCAATGTGCTGCGTAATTCTTTAGTGATATCTTTGTCACCAGTGCTCTCTGTCATGCCTGCTGCTGCCTTTATTTTCAATGTTGATTGTCGGGACTTTGAGGTTTGATTTTTATCAACTGTCAGATTTTTTGTTAAGGAGGGTCTGATTAACGCCTGATTTATCGCTGAATCGCTTTTCAACTCGAAAAAAAGCCATTCAAGCGCGATTTTGGCGTTATCACCCTCTGTTTTGTTCGATTTTTGCCTATTTCCCGCCGTTTTGGCGGAAAACAGGCGAACTGACCCTACGACAGCAGGTATTTTTCACCCATCAGCAGGTTGCTGAACGCAGCCAGCAAGTGCAATCGGTTACTGTTTTTGGCCAAGCCGCGATAGCGAACTTTGCTATAGCCAAAGACCTGCTTGATGTACCGGAATGGGTGTTCCACTTTGGCCCGGGCGCTGGCTTTGAGCTTCTCGGCCTTTAGCTTTCGGTCGTCCAGTTTTTTACGAAAACCGGGGCGCTTGGCAATGAACCAGGATACATTTTGGCGATCTTTATGCTCATCCCGCTTTTGAATGCCAAGATAACCGGCATCACC
>JASMTJ010000430.1:0-10629 GCA_041694335.1 Bacteroidales bacterium | reverse complement strand
TTGGCCATTTTGAATGTACTTCCTATTCCGGCATTGGACGGTGGGCATGTGATGTTTCTGCTCTACGAAATTATTTCGGGAAAGAAACCTAGTGATAAGTTTATGGAATATGCCCAGATAGCTGGTATGATTATCCTGTTTTCCATACTGATACTGGCGAATGGCAACGACATTATGAAATTAATTTACGGAGGGTAAAACTTAATTTGATTATAAATTAACAATGGGGGCTTCGGAAGATGCTCCCATTGTTTTTTAAATAACAAAAAACAAATACTTTTGCCGCGAAAAATATTTAGTGGCAATGAAAAAAATACAAGCATCAGATTTTCTGGTAAAAAGGCGCTACGAGGCCTTTATCTTTATCCTCATATTTTTTGGGTTTTTCGGGTATCTCGGTCATATGATGGGGGTGACCAACCTGCTCAACACTATCATGAATACCGCCTGGGACTTGCTGATGAATACTGTGTTTTTCATCATGGGAATTACGGTTTTATCGGGTGCACTGGGTAAGCTGATGATTGAGTTTGGGGTGGTCAGGCTGTTGGAGTTTGTGCTGGCACCGCTGATGCGACCGCTTTTTAACTTGCCAGGAGTGGCCTCGCTGGCTGGTCTGATGACTTTTTTTTCAGATAATCCTGCCATTATCAGCTTATCCAATGACGAAGACTTCAGGAGCTATTTTAAAAATTCCGAGTTGGTTTCGCTTACAAACTTCGGAACCGCCTTTGGGATGGGTTTGATTGTAATCACTTTTATGACAGGGTTTGGTTACTTCTCGGCTGCGATGATCGGACTGGCCGGTGCTCTTGTGGGCGCGATTGTTAGCACACGTTTGATGCAACGCCTGATTAAAGGAGAGCCTGCCCTGGAGCATGAGGTGAAACCAAAAGACTCTGAATCTCAGATTTCTTTTCGCTCCGAAGGAAGTACCTTCCTGCGATTCTTAAATGCGATACTCGATGGAGGCCGTCAAGGGGTGAACCTGGGGCTGGCTATCATCCCCGGTGTACTTATTATCAGCACGATGATAATGATTATCACCTTTGGTCCGAAAGATGCCGCAGTGGGATACCAGGGACTGGCCTACGAAGGAGTACCTGTATTGCCGGAGCTGGCAGGTTACGTGTGGTGGCTCTTTGAAGGCCTTTTCGGGTTCGAAACACCTGAGCTCGTTGCCTTTCCCATCACCTCGCTGGGAGCTGTGGGTGCTGCACTTTCGCTTGTAAAAGCGTTTATTGCCGAAGGATACATTGGTGCGAATGAAATCGCAGTGTTTACGGCCATGGGAATGTGCTGGAGCGGGTATCTGAGCACCCACACCGCCATGCTCGATACGCTTAACTTCAGAAGCCTTACTTCAAAAGCACTGATATCACACACGGTTGGAGGCATTGTTGCAGGAACATTTGCTCATTACCTTTATGTTTTGATAGTAGCGATAGGCGTACTTTAGAAAATCTTGAAACTGATGGAATAAAAAAAGCCTCCGCTTCCGGAGGCTTTTTTGCATTATTGATTATCCGAGATTTTATCCTTTAAGGATTTAAAGCCATTACCCAATATTTCATGAGCATTGGCTACCGTTAGGAAAGCATTCGGATCTATTTCATGAATATAATCTTCGAGGATAGCCAGTTCACGACGGTTGACCACAGTAAAAATAATCGGACGATCTTCTTTGCTGTATAATCCCTGCCCGCTGATATAGGTTCCTCCTCTGTTCAGATCATTTATGATTTTAGCCCGGATTTTTTCATGCTGACTGGAGATGATATAAATCGACTTATCGTAGCTTACACCTTCCAATACAATATCAATTACTTTACCAGTAATAAAAATCACAATCCAGGAATATAAAGGAACTTTCCAGTCCTGAAACACAATCAACCCAAGTAGCACGATGACTGAATCAACAACAATGAGTAGTTGACCTACCGGCATTCCTGAATATTTTGCGGCAATCATCGCAATAATATCTGATCCTGCCGATGTGGCTTTTGCCTTGAAAATAAGCCCGAGCCCCAGGCCAATAACCACACCTCCAAACACACAAGAGAGAAGCAGTTCATTGGCCAGTCCTAAAGGATCATTTTCTCCAATCATCCAGGTTTGCAGATCCATAAATACGGAGGTCAGCGTCATGCCCACAATGGTTTTTATTCCAAACCGGGGCCCCAATGTTCGGATGGCGATGATAATCAAAGGGATGTTGAGTGCCAGTCCGAAAGTACCCACCGGAATGGCAGGCACCAGGTGGTGAACAACAATACCAACACCATATACGCCGCCCGGAACCACATTATAAGGGTTGATAAACAGTACAAAGCCCAGTGCCAGGATGAATGCTCCTGAAACAATCAAACCATAGTTGTAAAACCATGCTTTGGTAAAAATCTTTTCATTACGGATAAGTGCCATTATTTGTTTGCTTTTGGTTTTTAAAAACGGCTGCAAAATTAGATAAAAACCAAAAGAAAAATCAGAGTTATACAATAACCTTCATGAGGTTTCTGTTAATTCTTGTGCTACTTTGTTTGATTTGAAAATTTACATACTTTAGCAGCGATATTTAGAGCATATGAACGTACGGTTAGGTTTAGCCACTTTTTTACTGTCATTAATAACGTATGTTGCTTACAGTCAGCAGGAAGCTCAGGTTACTCAGAATATGTTTAACTACACTTCTGTGAATCCGGGTTACTACGGAATGCGCAATGGAATCTGTGCAACCGGGCTTGTCAGGCAACAATACGTCGGGTTGCAGGATATGGAGGGTGAAGCTATCAACCCCGAATCTCTTTTCCTTACGGTGGATGCGCCTGTAAAAGTGTTGCATGGCGGTTTGGGAGGAGCAATCTATCAGGATCAGTTGGGGGTGACCCAAACGGTAGGGCTTGAACTTGGATACGCTTATCACACTACTTTAGGGTTTGGCGACCTCGGAATTGGCTTTAATGCCGGGTTTTTTAATAAGACCATCGATTTCAGCCGTTTCAATCCCATTGATGAAAGCGACCCGATTCTTGAAAATCGTGACGGTGAAGAACAGGATATGCTCATCAATTTCTCTTTCGGAGGGTTTTACCAGGTCGAAGGAAGTTATTATATCGGGGTAGCCAGCACAAATCTGGCGCAGACACAGGCCTCCAACTCAAGGTATGTGCAGCGCAGACATTATTATCTGATGGGGGGATACCACTACCAGCTCACACCCGAATATGAAGTTATTCCTTCACTGATGGTGCAGTATGATGGGGCCACCACACAGTTTCACCTGAGCAGCGTGGTGCAGTTTAAAGATAAATACTGGGCCGGCATGGGCTACCGCATGCAGGATGCTGTAACGGTAACTGCCGGACTTTTCTGGAAAGATTTTAAATTTGGCTACGCTTACGATTTAAATACTTCAAGATTGGCAGGTGCCGGTTCATCAGGGGCGCACGAATTGATGATTGGCTACTGCTTTAAGTTAGAGTTAGAAAAGGACAACAATAAATATCGAAACACGAGGTTTTTATAAAAAATAATAAAATAAGGGATTACAATATAAAAACGAGAATTGCGTTGTCTCGTTATAAAATATGGTCATTAATATGAGAAAGCTATTTGTTTTATTGTCACTGGCAGCCATTCTGGCTGGTTGCGGAAACAGTGGAAACGGCGAACTCGTGGGAGTTCAGAAACGTTCCAAATTTTATCAACCTGATCCATATGGTATGGTATATATTCCGATGGGCAGTTTCACCATGGGCATTGGGGGCGAGGACGTCCCCACTGCAAACATGCAGGATCCGAAAACAGTTACCGTTACAGCATTTTATATGGATGAAACGGAAATTACCAACAACGAATATCGTCAGTTTGTGCACTGGGTAAGAGACTCTATTGCACGACGCTTACTGGTTTCGAATATGCCCGATCAGTTTTCTGATTTGATTTTACAACCCGAAGGAGAGAATGCTGTTCCATTACCTCCTGACGAAGCCCCTCTGAACTGGGATGCCGAAATCGAATGGGAAGATGAACAGGTTGCCGATGTGCTGGAAAATCAGACAGATTTTTATATTCCAAAAAATCAGCGCTTTTTCAGGAAGAAGGAAGTAGATGCCAGACAACTAGAATACAAATATTATTGGATAGATATTCAGGCTGCAGCCCGAAAAGACTACAGCAAGCAGGAACCCTCGGAGGGGATGTTTGGAAACCGTGATGTGGATCGCAGAGACTTAGTGAAGGAAGACGAGATTAACGTTTTCCCGGATACGCTGGCCTGGATTCACGATTTTACGTATACTCATAATGACCCCATCGTAAAAAGATATTTCTGGCACCCGGCATATGACCATTATCCGGTGGTTGGTGTTAACTGGAAGCAGGCACGCGCTTTCTCTATCTGGCGAAGCCAGCTGCAGTCATCTTACCTGCGTTCACAAGGCAAAGCCATTTCTCATGAATTCAGGCTGCCAACAGAAGTGGAATGGGAATGGGCGGCCCGCGGTGGTTACGAAGGCAACCCTTATCCATGGGGAGGTCCATACACCAGAAATGTGAAAGGATGTTTCCTTGCAAATTTCAAACCAATGAGAGGAAACTACGCAGCTGATGGCGCGGCCATGACAGCCATCGTAGCTCATTATCCGCCAAACGATTTTGGGCTCTACGATATGTCGGGGAATGTGGCCGAGTGGACAGCAGACACCTATGACGAGCTTTCGAATGTCTATAAGTGGGATTTCAATCCTTACTTCGGATATGAAGCTGATGACGACGATCCGGAGACACTGAAACGAAAGGTAATACGAGGAGGATCATGGAAAGATGTAGCATATTATTTAAGGTTAACAACCAGAACTTATGAGTATCAGGATACCTCAAAAAGTTACATCGGGTTCCGTTGTGTCCAGGATTATCTTGGAAGACAGAAAGGAAGCAATCCGTCTAAAGCGTCAAATGTTTATTAAAACTAAAACAAATTAAAACCAACTAACCAACCATTAGAAAATGACGAAGAATAAAGCACAAAAAAAGAGTTTTTTAGAGAGTAAGGGCTTTAAGAGATTCATGGGGAAACTATACGGATTTGGTGCCGCCATCGTAATTATTGGTGCCCTGTTCAAAATTCAGCACTATCCTGGTGCAAATATTATGCTTCCAGTTGGTCTGGGAATGGAAGCCATTATTTTCTTTTTCTCTGCATTACAGAAACCACACGTTGAGCCCGACTGGAGTCTGGTTCATCCACAGTTTATAGAATCTTATCATACACCAAAAGAAATAGAGCAGCTAAAAGCGGCGGGCAAGATCCCTCAAGACTACGACCCGAATAATCCAACAGTAGCTTCGCTCGAAGGTGTTGGTGGCGGAGGCGGAGGACGCTCCGATCAGTTGCTCGACAGTCTGCTTGAAAAGGCAAACATTGATGAAAAAACGATAGACCGGTTTGGCAAGGGAATGGAAAAGTTCGCCAGGCAAGCCGAATCGCTTGGTGATATTTCTAATGCCTCTGTAGCAACCAACAACTATGTGGATAACATCAACAAGGCTTCTGAAGCGGCCAAAAAAATGGATGAAAGCTTTGGAACGGTTTCTTCTAAGCTCCAGGAAAATGTTGATGCTACATCATCGTACAGCGAAAACGTGAAGAAAGTGTCTGAATCAGCGGCCAGGCTTGCCGAGATGTATGAAAACACTTCCAAGTCAATTGAGTCGCAGGGGTCAAGTTACAAGCAAACAAGCCAAAAACTTGTAGAAAACCTTAGTGCGCTGAATTCAGTTTATGAATTGCAACTGAAGGAAACCAACAAACAAAAAGAATCGACGCAGCAGATCACACAAAGTGTTGACCAGTTCATGAAAAACCTGGAGGCTTCTAACAATGCCACATCATCCTACCAGAAGCAGGTAGAGATATTATCCGATAAGGTTTCAGCGTTGAATAATGTTTATGGCAACATGCTTTCAGCAATGAATGTGAGTTCACCGAATAAGTAATTTAAAAAGATTTTAAATGGCTGCTTATAAAGAAACTCCACGGCAGAAGATGATTGCGATGATGTATTTGGTGCTGACAGCCATGTTGGCACTCAATGTATCAAAGGAAGTTATCGATGCCTTTATCGTGGTGAACGACAGTATTGAAGAGACGAATGAAAATTTTAATGATAAAATCGATCAGACTTACCTGAAATTTCAGAACCAGTACCAGATAAACCCAACTAAGGTTGACTCGCTATGGCGTAAAGCGCAAAAAATTAAGACGCTTTCAGATGACTTGAGGTCTTTTCTTGCAGCTGTGCGCGATACGGCCATTATGAAGGCCGAGCACAAAACCATGGATGAGATCAAAGCGTACGTTGCTGATGAAATGGGTGTAAGTCCTGAAGAAGTGGATGAAATTCCTATTGGGCTGCTCAAAAGTGTAGATAAGTACGACGAAACCACAAATTACTTCGTGCCTAATCTTGAGCAACCGCGTAAACGGGGTATGGCTACCGAGATCAGGAAAAAATTCCTCACTTATCGTGAAGAAATGTTAGCGCTGGTGCCCGAAACGGCGCGTAGCCGATTTCAAATCGGGCCTAACTTCGACACTACGTATTATGATGCCGACCGCAAGCCGGTATCATGGGAGGTAAACAACTTCTACCATACCATTATGGCGGCAGATGTGACCATCCTCAACAAGCTGATTACCGAAGTGAATAATTCGGAGCTTGATATGTTGAATTTCCTCTATTCTTCTATTAGTGAAGAAGACTTTAAATTCTCGAACGTAGAAGCTAAAGTTATACCAACAAAGAATTATGTGCTCTTGGGTGAGGAGTATAAAGCCAGCGTTTTTGTTGCTGCCTACGATACAACTCAGCGGCCTGAAGTTTATATTCAGCAAGGAGTAGATGAGATTACCAACCTGAATAATGCCCGCAGGGTGCAGAGTGTCGACGAGATGGTTTCGCTGAGCCTTGAAGGAACTTCGGTAGGAGAGCAAAAGTATGCCGGTGTTATTCGAATGAAATCGCCTGACGGAAGCTGGAACAGCTATTCCTTCAAAGATTCATTCCTTGTGGGACGACGCTCAGCAACCGTGTCAGCAACAAAAATGAATGTGTTCTATAAAGGGGTAGAAAACCCACTTTCCATTTCTGTGCCCGGCGTAGCTGCCTCACAGCTGCGGCCTTCCATCAACGTAGGAAACTTGCGTGAGGAAGGGAACGGTAAATATATTGTGACCATTCCCGGCGATGTAAACCAAAAAGCCACCGTAAGGGTCAACGCCATTATCGATGGCCAGGAGTCCTTCTTCGAGGCTTACGATTTCAGGGTCAAACGTATCCCGGACCCAACACCAACCATCGGTGGAGCTTATTCATCAGGAGATGTTGAACGCGATTTCCTTAAGGTATCGAGCATCATCGCAAAAACGCCCGAATCTTTCGACTTCGATTATACTTTTTTGGTGGAAGGATTCGTTATGTGGTATCAGGGTGCTGATGGTTACTGGGTCGATCTGGAATCGAACAGTCATAAATTTACACCTGAAATGCTCAGGTTATTCGACCGTTTGCCGATAAACTCCAGAATTACATTTGAGGATATTAAGGTGAAAGCACCTGAAGGAGAACGAACATTGAAAACAACGATAGCGATTAAACTTAGATAGATTATGAATCAGATGAGAAAAACATTGTTCCTGTTCACCGTTTTAATGGCATTTTCTGCAGTGTCGTTTGGTCAGTATGATCCGACGCCCCGAAAAAATGCTGCCGGTGAACTCGATAAACCAGACGCTAACGTCGTCAAAAGACACCATTACAAGGAACGTTTGCCTATTCAATATCCTCCGTTAAGAGAGGCTGACCTGATGTGGCAAAAGCGCGTGTGGAGAGAGATCGACTTTATCCAGAAGCAAAATCATCCCTTTTATTTCCCGGTAGAGCCAAAATATGGCCGGGCAAGCTTTGCTTCTGTGGTTATCGACTCTATTAAAGCAGGAAATATTGTTGCCTACGAACACAATGAACCGATGCTCTATCAACTGCCGATGACACCGCCGCAGTTTGAGAAATCGCTGACAACATCCAGGACAATGTCGACGATTGAGCAGGCCGAAGATGGCTCACAGCGCACTGTAGAGAAAACAATAGAACAGGAAATGGCACCTTCAGATATTCGCAGAATCAGGCTAATGGAAGACTGGTATTTCGATAAGCAGCGCTCCATGTTTGAAGTACGCATTATTGGGATTGCTTTTATTGCTCAGGACCCGGATGGGAAAATGACACCAAAATTCTGGATCTATTATCCGCATGCCCGTCGTGCTTTATCGAGGGCAGAAAACCTGGCAATGGGAGGAAACCGTGCTAACGCCTATTCCTATACCACCATGCTCGAAAAGCGTACTTTTTCGGGGTTGATTACCAAGGTGGATAACGTTTATGATCGCTATATCAACAGCTATACAAAGCAGGAAGAGTCGCTTTACGAAGCAGAAAGGCTCAAGCGCGAAATCCTCGAATTTGAAAACGATCTTTGGGAATACTAACATTCCTGCAAAAAGAAACCTAAGCTCTCCTTAATACAGGAGAGCTTTTTTGTTTTCAGGATTATCGTAATTTTGACTCATCCATCTCAAATAATAATTCTGAGCTTACAATAAAGAATGGAAAAAGGACTGCTAAATACTTCCATTGAGTATATCAAAGGCGTGGGGCCCAAAAGAGCGGAGCTGATAGCGCAGGAGTTGGGAATTTATACCTATGGCGACCTGTTGGTTTATTTTCCATTCAGATACATCGACAGAAGTCAGTTTCAAACCATTCAATCCCTGAACAATCAAATGCCTTTTGTGCAGGTTAAAGCACGCCTGAAACAGTTGCAGGAAGTGGGTGCTGGTCGTAACAGAAGGCTTACAGGTTATTTTTCCGATGGTTCGGGGATGCTTGAGGTCGTCTGGTTTAAAGGTGTACAGTGGGTAAAAGAAAAACTGGCTTTGAACAAAGAATATATTCTTTTCGGAAAACCTTCTCTTTTTAACAATAAAATTAACCTTGCCCATCCTGAAATTGAAACGCCCGAATCATTTAAAAAAGCTGGCTATGCCGGCATTCAGCCTGTTTACAACGTAACTGAAAAGCTACGTAAGAAATACGTTACACCGCGGGTGTTGGCGAAGGTTACTTATCAATTAATTCAGAAGATTGAAGGAAATGTATCAGAAACATTGCCTGATTACCTGATACAACAGCTAAAGCTGATGCCTTTTGAGCAGGCGCTAAAAAGCATTCATCACCCTGAAAGCTTCAGGATGCTGGAGCAGGCGCAGCGAAGAATGAAGTTTGAGGAGTTTTTCCATATCCAGTTAAAGAATTTATACCTCCGCGCCCAGCGAAAGGAAAACTACCAGGGTTTTATCTTTGCTAACGTTGGCAAGGCTTTTAATACCTTTTACAAGGATAAGCTGCCTTTCGAATTGACTGATGCTCAAAAAAAGGTTATTAAGGAAATCCGTGCTGATTTGAAGGTGGGGAAGCAGATGAATCGTTTGCTTCAGGGAGATGTGGGCAGCGGGAAAACGATGGTGGCACTGATGGCAATGCTTATTGCCCAGGATAACGGATACCAGTCGGCGATTATGGCACCGACAGAAATTTTGGCTACACAGCATTTCAATACGCTCAACGAATTTCTTGAGGGGACGCCTCTGAAAGTGGAGCTGCTTACCGGTTCGACGAAACAAGCCAGGAGGAATGAGATTGATGAAGGGCTGATGGATGGAACTATCCATATCCTCATTGGGACTCATGCCCTTCTCGAAGATCGTGTCCGGTTCAAAAACCTTGGGCTGGTGGTGATCGATGAGCAGCATCGTTTTGGCGTAGCACAACGGGCGAAAATGTGGCAGAAGAACACCCTCCCTCCACATGTACTGGTCATGACAGCAACACCCATTCCAAGGAGTCTTACCATGACTTTATATGGTGATATGGATTATTCCGTTATTGATGAATTGCCGCCTGGAAGAAAACCTGTGAAAACCTATCACCTTACGGACAGAAACCGGTTAAAGCTTTTCGGTTTTATCAGGAATGAAATCGCCAAAGGACAGCAAATTTACATCGTTTATCCGCTTATTGAGGAGTCGCAAAAGCTCGAATTAAAAGACTTAATGGACGGCTATGAAAGTGTTGTCAGGGAGTTTCCCCTGCCCGATTATCGCGTAAGCATTGTTCACGGAAAAATGAAGCCGGCGGATAAGGAGTATGAAATGAACAGGTTTGTGAGAGGCGAAACACAGATTATGGTGGCCACCACGGTGATTGAAGTAGGTGTGAATGTCCCCAGGGCATCGGTAATGGTCATCGAAAATGCCGAACGGTTCGGGCTTTCGCAGTTACATCAGTTGCGTGGCCGTGTAGGACGAGGTGCCGACCAATCTTATTGCCTTTTGGTGACCAAATCCAAATTATCTAAAGAAGCAGACCGGCGCATCGGCACCATGACCGAAACAACCGACGGGTTTAAGGTGGCTGAGGTAGACCTGGAGATTCGTGGGCCGGGCGATATGGACGGCACCCGCCAAAGCGGAATAGACACCCTTAAAATTGCCGACATCGTCCGCGATGA
>JASMTJ010000429.1:0-2248 GCA_041694335.1 Bacteroidales bacterium | reverse complement strand
GAAGTCACTGATTCAGGTTTCAGCAAGACCATGAGTTGAATTATCGTCTGAGAAGGGTTGATAGACGCCAAACAGAGCTAAATCGTAGAACACTCCGGGTTATGGGCGATGAATTGAAGGCTCAGACAGGAAAGTCACGTTTGAAGCATGGAGAGTTCCACTCATACGTGTTAAGGCAAAGGCCTCGGTTGGAATGAATTCCCAAAGCTTTCTATTGAAAAGTGATTGAGTTTTGTTGAGTGGCCTCCGGGATATTCACCAGGAGGCCATTTAGAGCTTTGGGCGGAGGTTGTGAAATGGTCGTTGGTATGAATCGAATTTTTAAGGGTAGCTAGCACGCGAGAATCATCGGCTCCGAGAGGTATATAAGTGAAGTTGTGTGACGGCTTCTTGGAGGGTGTGAAAATATAATTAACATGTTTATGGGAAACGTAATGTGGGGTAAGGCAAGATTTTTGGCTTCAGATAGGATGAAGCTTCTTTATGGTGGGCTTCTTGTTATTGCTTTGACAGCTTTTTCTGAATATTTACTAGAAAATAACATGATTCCTGGGGATGGTGGTGTAAAAAGCTTTGTATCATGGTTGTTTCTAATTATTTCTGAGAAAGGTTATAGCTTTGGGTATGCTATTCTTGTGCTCGTTTTTATTGCCTTCCTTGCAAAAATAATATGGGACTATGTTTGGGAAGATCGAGTAAATAATTTTTTGGGCCAGCACTTAGAAAGGCTTGAGAGAGACCTAGAGAAAGTGAATACCGATGCGGTATCCGAGCTTAATAATGCTAGGATAAAGATAAATAATATGATGGTTGAGCATATTGACAAGACGAATAAATTCCTTACGGATAATGAGTTGATGCTCTCTATATCTAGGTGTGACCAGAAGCAGATCATTCAGAGTTTGAGAGAGATTCATGTAAAGGCCTATGGTGATCATTGTCGGAGTGGAAAAGGCCTTTATGAAAGTACTAATAGGTTGATATCAAAATACCTTAATGCCAATGTTCCTCATAGGTCGAACCACAATCAGGATATTACTATTGAAGAAATAGATGGTGATGACTGCCATGTCAAATGGACAGAGGATACCTTTTACGAGCTCCATACTATAGCTGTCGATGAGGACTATAAAACGCCGACAGATGCTTCTAGGATCGATCACTTATTAACTTATTCTGCTTCGGCAGAGTACAAAAGCTTAGATGAATTGAAAATTGTTATTAGTGTTGATGATGAGGTTGTTGTTACGACAGAAGGGAATATTAAAGCTCATCAAGACGAAAGTGGGAATATAGTTAGCGTTGAAAGCAAAGCTCCTGAAATTGAGGTGAGTCGGATAGATGATTCCGATGAGTGGCTTGTGCAGATAGAAAAAGAAATAAATATAGATAAGTCGAAAGTTAAGGTGGCCATACATGAAGAATCCTGCATAAAAGATGACTTCTTCGTTGTAAGAAGGGACGTTCCGACGTGTTCATCGACAGTGTCAATGACTTTGCCTGCACATTGGTCGTTTGAATACATGGAAACGCCCCCCGGGCAAGGGTGGGAAATCATTGAGTCAGTGCCCTATAAGAGGAAGGCTACTACAACAGATTGGGTGCTTCCGGGGATAGCCATGGCGTGTGCTTGGAGGAGGAAGTAATAAAAGCTCAAAAAAAAAGCCGTTTCAAACGGCTTTTTTTTTGGCTTAGCATGTCGTTACTTTGCGATCTTGTGTTGTGTCTCTTGCTATTTTACAGGTAGTAACTTTAGAAGTTGTAACCTTCATAGCGTGCTCCAAGTCAGCTCCGATCCTTTTTATTGCGCTTTTATGAAAGCGCTTATCATTTTTTTAGTTTCAAAGGTCATTAAAAATTGGGTGCTAATTGTACACCAAAAAATGGGTGACGCAAAGCTCACCCAACCTCAGAGTTGGCTTCTAGCCAACTCCTACCCAACAAATTAGTTGATCTCGCCATGCGATGCAAGGGGCGATCTGTAGCCGTTCAATGATCTTGGATGCCAAGTAGGTGGTAAAGTCACCTTTTTGAGCGAGGTGTCTGGTGCAAAAGCGATGTTGCTTCACTCCTGAACGTGGATAGGAAGCCTGCCAGTCTAGTGCTAGATCAAGGCTACAGTGCGTATTCCAGACCAAGGTTGCCACTGATTCCAGACGAAGCCTGCCACCCATTCCACGCGAAAGCTGCCACTGATTCCACGGCAAAGCTGCCACCTTGGCAGGCTGCCTGATTTCCCCATCAAAAC
>JASMTJ010000428.1:0-2990 GCA_041694335.1 Bacteroidales bacterium | reverse complement strand
GGCACATCATAGTTAATAATAAGCTCAATATTCTCAACATCTATACCTCTTGAGATAACATCGGTAGCTACCAACACCGTCAGCTGCCTGTTCCTGAAAGCTGTAAGTGTTTTTTGTCGCTCAGCCTGCGTCAGATCCGAATGAATCTCATTCACACTATGATCAATCCCCTTCAGTTTCCTTGTCAGGTCGTGTGCACTGCTTTTAGTAGAGCAGAAAACAATCACACTCTTCAAATCAGGGTTTTTCAGGATATGCTTCGCCAGTTCTTTTTTCTGGTTCTCATAAACCACATAGGCCACCTGCAATATCTTTTCAGCGGGCTTAGAGATAGCAATATTAATCTCGACAGGGTTGCTCAGAACATTTCCTGCCAGCTTTCTCATCTTATCGGGCATGGTTGCTGCAAAGAGCAGGTTTTGCCTTTCCTTCGGAAGATAAGATACAATGCGCATGATGTCATCATAAAAGCCCATGTCTAGCATCCGGTCGGCCTCATCAAGAATCAAGTATTCCAAAGCTGAAAAATCCACGTATTTCTGATTCAGGTGGGCAATCATCCGTCCGGGGGTGCAAATAATCATCTCCGCACCACGCTTCAGGGCATTCTTTTCTCTCACAAAAGACTCGGCATCACCTCCCCCAAAAACGGCAGCCGAGCTTACCGAGGCAAAATAGGAAAGGCCTTCCATTTGCTGATCGATCTGCATTGCCAGTTCGCGGGTTGGTACAATCACCAGCGCTTTGTTTGAGCCCGACTTCTGGTCCTTTAAAAGTTTATTTACCACGGGCAGTAAGAAAGCCGCAGTTTTACCGGTGCCGGTCTGTGCCAGCCCCAAAACATCTTTACCTTCTGAAATGGGAGGGATAGCTTTTTCCTGGATGGGGGTGGCTTCTTCAAATCCCATCGCCTCTATACCTTCTACTACTTCAGGTTCAAAGTTGAATTCATCAAATCTCAATGTCATGTATTTTTTTGTTGCTGCAAAAGTACGAATAGTCAGCGGATAGTGCCTCTTTTTGTTCAAAAAGTCCAAAATCAATACGTTTCTCTAAAATCTTTATGCATCAAGATTCAGCATTGATTTCAGCTTTTTCATTCCCGGACGACTGACATATACCCTTGCTTCATTTTGCATGATAACCACCCAGCTGTCTTTAGTGTAAGGCTCCATTCGCTTGACAAAGTCAAGATTTACAATAAACGAACGGTGCACCCTGACAAAAGAAGTTTTTTCAAGCTGCTCTTCAAAATACTTCATGGTCTGTAATTTCAGATAGCGCTCCTCCCTGGTATGAATCGCCACATAATCGCCGGTGGCTTCGAGGTAATAAATCTCCGATACAGGAATAATGATAATCTTTCCAGATTTTTTCACCACCAGCCGGGTCAGGCCTTGTTGCTGGTTATAGCTCTCACTCAACCCCTCACCCGCCCCCATGCCGGTATCTGACTTCAGTTTGTTACGGGCCTGATCCAGCGCCTGCGCAAAACGTTTTTCCGAAAACGGTTTTAAGAGGTAGTCGACAGCATGTACCTCAAAAGCCTTTAGCGCATACTGATCATAGGCTGTTGAAAAAATTATGACAGGGGGCTTGTCGATCAACTCAATCATTTCAAAACCATTTACCTTTGGCATCTGTACATCCAGAAAAACAAGGTGCGGTTTATGCTGGTTGATAGCGTGATACCCTTCCAGGCCGTTACTGCATTCTGCCACCACCTCCACATCGTCATGGTCTTCGAGGAGGCTGATAATTTGCTCCCGTGCCAGCGATTCATCATCTATAATTACTGCCTTATACATCTGTAGGTTTTTAAAATTCAACTTTAACAGGAATAGACAAGCGGACTTTAAAATTACTGCCGTCATCACTGATTTGCATCTTGTACATTTTTCCGTAAATCAAATCCAGTCGCTGTTTCACATTCTTCAGGCCTTTTCCTGTGCCCTTGGCGGTTTTCGCTTCCTTTTCATAATTATTGGATATGCTGACATAAAGATACACTTCATCGCACCAGACATCGCCTTTGATGGTTGTTGGTCCCGTGCTCTCGTGCAATCCAAACTTAAGGGCATTTTCAAATATGGGTTGTAAAATCAGTGACGGAATCTCTTTCTGATTACACGACTCACTGATATGTATCGATTTTGTAAGCCTGTCGCTGTATCTGACTTGCTCAATATCCAGAAGCTGCGAAATATGAAGCATCTCTTCCTCCACTGTCACAAACCTCTTTTTGCTCATTTGCATGATCTGCCGGAGATAATGCGATAACTCAACCACTGTTTCCTGTGCTTTTAAAGGATTTGACCGGATGAGTGAAGAAACTGAATTTAATGCATTAAAGAGAAAATGCGGATTTATCTGCGCCCTTAGATAAGCCAGCTCACTTTCCTTTACGTTTTGCTGCAGCATGGCTTCTGCTTCAATGCGCTCACCAATCAGCCGGTAGTAATTTACCAGGTAATAGTAGGCAATGAGCATCAGATAAAGCACAAAACCTGTAGTATACCTTATCAGTAAACTTTCTGCGAGGTAGCTTTGCACATCTGGCGAGTCTCTGTAAAGTGCATTAAGGCTTCCGTAGGCAATCATCAACCAAATAAACACCACCAGTGCACCACCAAGCACAAGGTTAATAAAAAGCCTTCCCCGCTTAATCAGGTTTGGATCTGAATACCGTACCAAATACCACATACCTAACCCAATCACTCCCATCAGCAATTGACTCACAAGTCCATCAACTATCGCAACATTCAATGGCATGTAAGTATACTTTTCAACTAAAATGATATGAATGGCTGCAAGTACCATCCATACCAAGAGGTAGTAAAAGATGTTTTCTCTGCGTGTGGTAATTGGGTGTTTCATTCTGATTACTAAGCTATAAAATTAGGGCATGAGTGCTATACACCAAAGTTTCTTCCCTGCACCCATGCCTGTCTGTTTGCTGTATTCTAATAGCGCTTGATTTCGCCTCCACC
>JASMTJ010000427.1:0-1265 GCA_041694335.1 Bacteroidales bacterium | reverse complement strand
AGCAGGGAAGAGCAGTTGCCTAGGAATTTTTCCCATTTGGGCAAAATTTGCTGTTGCAGCTGCTGGGTACTAAGTGGTTTTTGCTGGCGGGCAGGAATCACCATCTCAGCGCTCATAGATATTTTGTCCGTCGCTGCTTATTGCTACGTAGCAGGGCAGGTTTTCCACTTCCAATTCTCGAATAGCCTCCGGTCCTAATTCGGGATAGGCGATAACTTTACTACTTTTTACTGCTTGCGCCATCACCACAGCGGCACCGCCAATAGCTGCCAGATAAACCGAATTTGTGCTTGTAATAGCGCTAATAACTTTTGAAGAACGCGGGCCTTTGCCGATCATAGCTTTTACTCCGGCTTGCAGTAGTGCCGGTGCAAAAGGATCCATACGATAACTGCTGGTAGGTCCAGCTGAACCGATCGGTTTCCCAGGTGGAGCAGGAGCTGGGCCTACATAATAAATTACAGCACCTTGCAGCTGGAAGGGTAGATTTTGGCCTGTTTCCAATAATTCTACTAACTTCTTGTGGGCAGCATCGCGCGCTGTGTACACTTTGCCGCTTATAAAAACTTTGTCGCCTATCTGTAACTTTTGTATATCCTCGTTCTGCAGGGGAGTGGTTAAATAATGTTCCATCAAATTCTCCTAAATTTCCACAGTTTGATGTCGGTGTACATGGCACTGTATGTTAACTGCTACTGGCAGGGAAGCAATGTGGCAGGGTTGCTGCAAAATGTTTACCTTTAGGGCTGTGGTTTTTCCACCCAAACCTTGCGGGCCAATTTGAAGGTCATTAATTTTTTGTAGCAGCTCTGTTTCCAAAGCAGCATAGCGGCTATCTGCATTATTACTATCCAAGGGTTGTAGCAGAGCTTTTTTGGCCAGCAAAGCCGCTTTATCGAAACTACCACCAATACCAATTCCTACGATAATGGGCGGGCAGGGGTTACCGCCAGCTTTTTGTACGGCTGCCAATACAAAATCTACTACGCCCTGTTTGCCATCTGCTGGCTTCAGCATAGCGATTCGGCTCATATTTTCTGAACCAGCTCCTTTGGGCGCAACGGTGAGTTTTATTTTATCTCCGGGAACAGTTTCCCAATAGATAAGGGCGGGGGTGTTAGTTTGTGTGTTTTTTCTTTGGAAAAGCGGATCGCTTACCACCGATTTTCGCAGGTAACCCAGTTTGTAGCCTTGCTCCACTCCAGCTTGAATCGCTTGGTTCACATCGCCATTGGTGAACTGAACCTGACTGCCTACTTCCAAAA
>JASMTJ010000426.1:0-1780 GCA_041694335.1 Bacteroidales bacterium | reverse complement strand
GGCAATATTTTTGTAAAAAGTGAAGTTAATAAGGGAAGTGTGTTTAGTTTTAAACTCCCAAAAAATCAGCAATAAAAAATGGAAAAAATCAAACTCATTCTGGTTGATGACCACCCTATCGTCCGCGATGGGATTTTTGCGGCATTGATGAATGTCAATAATATTGAAATTGTTGGAGAAGCGTCCAACAGCGATGAGCTCTTCAGGCTGCTCGATGAAAACAAAGTGAAAGCCGATGTTGTGCTTCTGGATCTGTCCATGCCCAAGATGAGCGGTACGGAAATCACTAAAATCCTTAAGGAAAAGCATTCGAACCTGAAAGTCCTGATTTTCTCGTCTTATACCGACGAAGATTCCATTTTCTCATCCATACAATCTGGCGCCCTCGGCTACCTGCCAAAAGATGCCATGCGCGATGAACTGGTATCAGCTATTGAGCAGGTGCACCAGGGACAGGAGTATCTCAGCAAGAGTATTCCGAATACCATCCTGATGAAATTTATTAATAAGAGCCGCGATGGAAGCCTGAACGATGATAACAAACTATCTCTTCTTACAAAGCGCGAGCTGGAAATTCTCAAACACATCGCCGAGGGGATGCATTACAAGGAAATTGGCGATAAGCTATACATTAGTGCACGAACGGTGGAAACGCACAAGAATAATATTATGCAAAAATTGGGGCTCAACAGCACCATTGAACTGGTGAAATATGCCATCAAAAACAGAGTGATTGAGCTTTAATAAGCCACAGCATATACAAGTTTTAATACCGGTATTCCGCTACCTGGATTGTAAAATCATTGCAATATCGTAATTTTGGCTAAAACTTCGGTTTGATGAAGCTTTCGGTAATCATAGTTAACTATAACGTCAAGCATTTCCTCGACCAGTGTCTCCATTCGGTGCAGTTGGCATCGAAAGGCCTGTCGATGGATGTATACGTAGTGGATAATAATTCTGTGGATGGCTCTGTGGAAATGGTCCGATCAAAATATCCCGAAGTAAAAGTCATTGATAACAAGCAAAATGTTGGCTTTTCGAAGGCAAATAACCAGGCGATAAGACAATCGACCGCAGAATATGTTCTGCTTCTGAACCCCGATACGATTGTGGAGCATGACACCTTTAGCAAGGTCATCGGTTTTATGGATGCTCACCCCGATGCCGGCGGCTTGGGAGTGAAGATGGTGGACGGTAATGGGAACTTCCTGCCTGAAAGCAAGCGCGGCTTGCCCACGCCGGCAGTTTCGTTTTACAAAATATTCGGGCTGTCAAGCCTCTTTCCGAAATCGAAGCGTTTCTCAAGATATCACCTGGGGCATCTGGATAAGGACGAAACACACGAGGTAGAGATATTGGCCGGGGCTTTTATGCTTCTCAGAAAAGAAACACTTGAAAAAACCGGACTGCTTGATGAAGAGTTCTTTATGTATGGCGAAGACATTGACCTCTCTTACCGCATCATCAAAGCCGGATACAAAAACTATTACTATCCTGAAGCACGGATTATTCATTACAAGGGCGAAAGCACCAAAAAAGGCAGTATCAATTATGTCTTTGTTTTTTACAATGCCATGATCATTTTTGCCCGGAAGCATTTTTCAAAAAAGAATGCGAACCTGTTTTCCTTCTTTATCAATATGGCGATATACTTCAGGGCGTCTATGGCCATCATCAACCGCTTCTGGAAAAAAGCCATCATCCCGTTGCTTGATGCACTGATGCTTACTGTTGGAGTAGTGGTCATTAAAAACCTCTGGGAAAGTCGGGTGATTTT
>JASMTJ010000425.1:0-1712 GCA_041694335.1 Bacteroidales bacterium | reverse complement strand
CATTGGGCAACTACGGCAGCCATAAGAAATATGAAAATCTGTACCAAGGGGTGAATAGCCGGTTGGATGAACTTCAGGCCGCTTTGCTCAGGGTTAAGCTACGCAACCTGGACAGCGAGACCGAGCATCGCCGGAACGTGGCGAGCGCCTATTTGCAAGGCATCAATAATCAGAACGTAGTTCTGCCGCTGACAAGCAGCACATCGCAGAAGGTTTACAGCAACCACGCATGGCATCTTTTCGTGGTAAGAACAGGCCGGCGGGACGCTCTAAATCAGCATCTGGAAAACAAGTGTATCAAAACACTAATCCACTACCCTATACCGCCACACCAACAGTCCGCATACGCTGAATGGTCGTCGGAGTGCTATCCAGTTACCGAACGGATACACAATGAGGTATTAAGCCTGCCGATGGGGCCTACTTTGAAGCAGAATGACGTAGAAGCAGTAATCAAAGCGGTAAACTCCTTCTAATGACTCTCATTAAAACGAGCCTGCTGAATGCCATCGCAGTCGCAATAAAAATGCTAACTATGCTAGGGCTGAATAAGATTCTCGCAATCTATGTTGGCCCAGCAGGTTACGCAGCTATTGGTAACTTCCAGAATGCTGTGCAAATGATAACTACTTTCGCCAGCGGAGCGATACGCACGGGTGTTATAAAGTATACAGCTGAATATCATGATGAGGATGAAAATCAGCGGCGGGTATGGCGTACTGCTGGCACCGTATCGGTTCTAGGCTCCATTATAACTGGTATAACTCTTACAATTTTCAGTGATCAAGCTGCCGAACTATTTCTGCAAGACAAAAAATACAGCAGCGTTTTTGTATGGTTTTCTGTGACGCTCGTTTTGTTTCTGTTCAATACGTTACTGCTGGCGGTGTTAAATGGAAAGAAAGAGATAAAAAAATACATTGTTGCTAATATTGCAGGTAGCCTCTTTTCTCTAGCGGTAACAAGCTTCCTTGCAATACTGTTCGGTTTGAAAGGCGCACTAACAGCGTTAGCTATCCATCCTTCTTTCGCTTTCATCGTAACGCTCTATCTGTGCTATAGAGCCGATTGGTTTAAGTTTAGCTATCTTTTCGGCTCCCTCGATAAAAAGGTTCTTGTAAATCTCAGCAAATTCACCGCCATGGCTTTAACCAGCGCGGCTTGTGTGCCGGTGAGCCACATACTAATACGCGGACATCTAGGTGACACACTAGGGTTGGATGCAGCCGGTTACTGGGAAGCAATGTGGCGATTGAGTAGTGCGTATCTCATGCTTGTTACGACTACGTTGAGTTTGTACTACCTACCCAGGCTCTCAGAGATAAAAGAGTCATCCGAGATTCGGAAAGAGATAATTCAAGGGTACAAAATAATTCTACCATTCGCCGCCTCATGTGGCCTGGTTATTTATCTGCTTCGAGATTTTATTATCAGCCTCTTGTTTACCAGAGATTTTGCGCCAATGAGCCAGCTTTTTGGCTGGCAAATGGTTGGGGATACATTGAAGATAGGAAGCTGGATCTTATCTTATCTGATGCTTGGCAAGGCAATGATGAAGCTTTTTATTGCCTCAGAAGTTTTTTTCGCCGCCAGCTTTTATGGATGGACGTATCTGTTAACCGGTCTCTACGGTTTGGAGGGCGCCACGATTGCACATGCAGTAAATTACGCGATTTATTGGGTTGTTATGGTTTTTTTTATTGGCAGGGCTG
>JASMTJ010000424.1:0-1443 GCA_041694335.1 Bacteroidales bacterium | reverse complement strand
TTAAGACCCCTTATATTTGATACTTTTAAAGGATTTCACAGTCGTCAGAGAAGGTATTCCACTAAAACAAGGATTAAGACTTCCATTCCTTTTTGTTTATTCGGTTCACAATCAAAAATCAGAGAAGATATTCCATTAAAACAAGGATTAAGACAGTCCGGTTAGAAACCGGACTTCCTGTGCGGCCCGTCGCCCCACTGACTTCCCGGTAATAACCCCGGAATAAATTCCAGGGTTTTGGAGATCGGTCGTTCCTATGGAACTATGATGTTTGGTCTTGCCGTTATCCTTCTCATAGTGCCAGCGGCACGACCGATGTATTTGCCGGAGATTTTAATCCCTGGTGTTTTGGGGTTTTAATCCTTGGGGTTGAACTAAAAAATGACCATTATTTCACATTAAGCTTCTTTTTTTCTTCCTGCAAATCCATTGCAATGGGTGAATTTATTTTGGCATAAACCAAATTCTGCACCCATGGAGCTAATTTTGAACACTTATGGCAGTTCCCTGATGAAGGAAAATGAGGCCTTTGCCGTGGTGTCAAAGGAAGGGAAACAAATTATTCCTCCTGAAAAGTTGCGGTCCGTTCAGATCGGAAAAGGCACAAAACTCACAAGTGATGCTGCTATGCTGGCATTGAAACACAGTATTGATGTGATTTTTGTTGAGAAAAGCGGCGAGCCGGCCGGCCGCTTATGGAGCGGAAAATTTGGGTCCATCACTTCTTTGCGCCGAAAACAATTGGAATTTCCTTTTTCGAAGGAAGCGGTTAAGTGGACCCGGAATATGATCGTCCGTAAACTGGACAACCAGGTGGCCATGATGCTGGCCCTGAAATCTTCTGATGAAGCCCTGAACAATGCCATTGAAAAAGCCATCCGTAAAACGGAGGATTATCAGCGTAAGGTCAAAACCGTGGAAGGCGAGTATGTGCAGGAGTTGGCCCCTTCTCTGAGAGGATGGGAGGGTGCCGCATCGCGAGTCTATTTTAATGTGATCTCGAAATCTTTACCTCATGGAATGCAGTTTCAGGGCCGTTCGCAAAATCCTGCTACTGATGTGTTCAACTGTCTCCTCAATTATGGTTATGGCATTTTGTATGGAAAAGTAGAGTCTGCACTCATCCGGGCCGGTCTGGATCCTTACGCCGGTGTTTTTCACCGGGAAGATCACAACAGGCCTGTGCTGGTTTTTGATGTGATCGAGGTTTTCCGGATATGGATCGATTATGTGGTTGTTCGCCTTTGTAGTTCTGATGTAATTTCAGATGATTGCTACTCCATTCGCTCCGACGGGTCATACTGGCTGGAAGGCTTGGGTAAGCGAATTCTGATCCAGTCGGTGAACGATTACCTGGATGAAGTGATTAACATGAACGGTGTGGAACGGAGCCGCCGGGAGCAGATTCTCATCGAAGCCAGAAGCCTGGCCGGGATGATTGCC
>JASMTJ010000423.1:0-1050 GCA_041694335.1 Bacteroidales bacterium | reverse complement strand
AATCACTTTCAGGAGGAACAGGCTTTCGGCAAAAGTCGGGATGGCCTTCGGTATTATATATGATGGGGTGGATTATCAGCCAGGTGCTGTTCATCGGCTACATGAGCTTCCTGCAGCCACTCTACTTCGCTACCGGGTTGATTCAGTTTGTGGTTGGGTATTTTTTGCAGAAAAGGATATAATCTGAAAAACGTAACTGGTTGTTTCCTGCCATAGGTATGCCCTTTTGTCATCTAATTTGGAAGTGAAAGTAGTAAAAAGCATATGCTTGATGCAGGTTTATCTTGGCTTTGTTTAAATGAAAACGATATTAAATATCTCTATATCCTCAAGATAATATCCTAAAAGGATATTTCTAATACTCCTATACCATCAAAAAACATGTTCTGAGCATATTTTTAATACCTCCATACCCTCAATAAATACCTTCAGAGGGTGTTTTTACTAGGTCGATACCCCAAAAAAATACCTTCAGAGGGTATTTTAAGATGGTTCACACCCTCTTTTTAATAGTCCGGAGAGCATTAAAAAAGCAAACCCCGGAAGAAATAATCTTGCCGGGGTTTTTTATAGTGAGTAGTTAGGTTCTCAAAAATATTAGCCGATGATAAACTTCAGGATAAACAGGATGGCGATGACGTACATCACTACAGAAATCTGCTTGTGTTTCCCTGTAAAGAGTTTCAAAATCACATAGCTGAGCATCCCAAAAACAATCCCTTCGGCGATGCTGTAGGTCAGAGGCATCACGATGATGGTGAGGAAGGCCGGAATGGCTTCGGTGTAATCATCGAGGTTGATGTTTTTGATGGGCGACATCATAAACAGTCCTACCAGTACCAGTGCGGGAGCTGTGGCTGCCGCAGGAATCATCGTAAAGACCGGAGCAAAGAACAGTGCCAGCGCAAACATCACGGCCACCGTAAATGCTGTTAGTCCGGTGCGGCCTCCTTCGGCAACACCCGAGGCACTCTCAACATAAGAAGTAACCGTTGAGGTTCCGAGCATAGCACCTGCGGTAGTTCCTATAGCGTCGGCAAACAACGCCTG
>JASMTJ010000422.1:0-5504 GCA_041694335.1 Bacteroidales bacterium | reverse complement strand
CCGCATCGTTCGCCATCAGGAAAAACAACAGTGGCCATCATTGGGCCCGAAGAGTTAAGTGAAAAGTTTAAATAAAACAGAGACCAAATGAATCAAGAGTCGTTCAGACCGGGAGGCTGGAGCTTGCTCCCGCCGGTAATTAAAAACCTGCTCATCCTAAACGGGATTTTTTTCCTGGCGACAATAACATTTCAGAATGCCTTCAATCTTGATTTGATTGATGTGTTAGGCCTGCATTATTTTGCTGCTGAGAAGTTTGCGCCTTACCAGTTCATCACCTACATGTTCATGCATGGCGGGTTTACGCACATCCTGTTCAATATGTTTGCCTTATGGATGTTTGGCCGCGTGCTGGAAAATGTGTGGGGGCCTAAGAGGTTTCTGACCTATTACTTTGTAACCGGGATTGGTGCCGCACTGGTTCATTACGTGGTTTTTTATTTTGAGATTATGCCGGTTTTGGACGCTATCAACAAGTTTCAAAATGATCCTTCCATTCCTGCATTTAAAGAGTTTATCAACTCCAACAATTTCCAGGTCATCAGCTACGAGATTCAAAACCAGTTCAATTCATTCAGAAATGAATTTAATGCAGTAGTTGCAGAGAATGAGCGAAAGGCGCTGCAACTGGCTATCGACTATATGGCCAGTTATAAAACCGCTTTTCTTAATGGCCCGGTGGTAGTGGGCGCTTCGGGAGCTGTATTCGGGATCTTGCTGGCTTTCGGGATGCTTTTTCCAAATGCGGTGCTTTATATCTACTTTGCCCTGCCTATCAAAGCGAAGTATTTTGTGATTATTTATGGACTTATTGAGCTTTATTCCGGTTTTGCAGATACCGGCGGAAATGTGGCTCACTTCGCTCACCTTGGCGGGATGTTATTCGGATTTATCATGCTCAAATACTGGAAAAAAAGAAATAACTTGTATTAAAAATGATGTACGGAAATACACAGTCGCCACTCGACAACTTTTTCTCGTTTATTAAAAGCCGTGCTGTGCTGGCACGCCTCATGTTGATTAACCTGGTCGTTTTTGTCGTTATCAACATTATCAACCTGTTTCTTTTTCTTTTTGAGGTAAGCAGTGGCAACGACATACACAATGTAAGCACCCTCTCCTACTGGCTGTCGGTGCCTTCTGATATTTCGCAGTTGATAGTAAAGCCCTGGACGGTGTTTACCTACATGTTTCTTCAGGAAGGATTTTTTCACCTGTTCTTTAACATGATTATTTTGTATTTCGGCGGGCGAATCTTTTCTGAGTACCTGGATGAAAAGAAGTTGCTTAAAACATACATTTTCAGTGGCTTGATGGGTGCTGTCTTTTTCATATTGGCTTTCAATGCCTTTCCGGTTTTTGCCGATTCCGTGCCAAAAGCCTTAGCCTTGGGTTCTTCAGCCTCGGTATTGGGTATCCTGATAGCCATTGCCACCTATGTTCCTGAATACACCGTTAACCTGTTGCTTTTTGGAAGAGTGAAGCTCAAATACATCGCCATCATTTTCATAGTGATTGACATTTTCAGCATCCCGAAAGGAAATGCTGGCGGACATATTGCCCATATTGGAGGTGCCTTCTGGGGTTTTATCTATGCCACCAACCTTAAAAAGGGGAAAGACCTTGCCACTTTTTTCGACCGCATCAAATGGCCAAAAGTCAGGTTTAAATCTTCTGGTCGCAAAAAGCATCACTTTGAAGATGTATATGTGAACCGTAAGCCCATGACGGATGAAGAGTATAACGCCCGCAAAGTTAAACACCAAAAGGATCTCGACAGGATACTCGACAAAATATCAAGGTCAGGATATCAAAGTCTTACTAAAGAAGAAAAAGAAATCCTTTTCCGAAACAGTAAGCATTGATTGCTATATCAAGTCAGAAACTGTCTTATATTTGCTTTCAGTTCACTGATAACAAAAAGAATGAGTCAAAAGAGCAACAGAAAATGGTATAAAACGCTTCACGGAATTGCAGGATTCCTGAACATTCTTGCCAATGTTGCTTTAGGCCTGTCAATCCTCAGCGCACACGTTAGCCCCATATCCACTGTCATTCCCGTGTTTTTTGGTCTTACCTTTCCCTTGTGGATTACCCTTAACCTCCTTTTTGTGGTTTTCTGGCTTTTCAGAAAGAAATTCAATTTTGTGATAACCCTCGCATTGCTGGCGGTATCCTGGCCCTACCTTAGCGATAGTTTCCAGTTCAGGAAGCCGGCAGATGATAGGCCGCCGGAAGGCATTAAGGTGTTTTCTTACAATGCCCACCTTTTTGATGTTTACAGTCACCGGGCCAATGAGCAGAATAAAACGCACCGTAAGATTTACCGCTTCATTGAAGAAATGTACAATGACATCCTTTGTTTCCAGGAGTTTTATACAGAGGACAGTGGCGAAATGGCCGTACTGGATTCATTGATGGCCATTCAGGAGGCAAAAAACTACCACATTGACTTTTTCCAGACCCGCAGGAAACACCATCACTGGGGAATAGCCACTTTTTCAAAATATCCCATTGTGAACCGTCAACGATTTCAGTTCAGAAACAGCACAGGAAATTATTGCATTTTTACAGATGTGCTCTACAAAGGAGACACCCTCCGTATTTTTAATACGCATCTCGAATCGTGGCACTTTGAGCGTAATGACTATGAATTCATCAAACATCCTGAAAGTATCCAGGACAGCACCTTTTCGATGAGCCTCAAAAATATTTACTGGAAAATTGAAACCGCCTACCTCAAGAGAGCGGTCCAGATTGAGCAGCTCACCGGTTTAGTCAAGAAATCGCCATACCCTGTTATTGTTGCAGGTGATTTTAACGACCCACCTGTTTCATATACCTACAGGCAAATGACAGGTTTTCTTGAGGATAGTTTTACAGGAAAGGGATCGGGCTTTGGAAAAACCTACACAAAAGGGCTTCCCTATTTCAGAATAGATTATATTTTCCACGATGAAAATTTCAACACGGAATGGTATAAAACATACACGGTCCCATTCTCTGATCACTACCCGGTAAGCGCAGTATTAAATTATGAGCAGAAAGAATAAAAAGCAATCGAGAAAATGGCATATCGGACTGATTGCACGGTTTAACGCTTTTTTTGCGCTGCTTTTGCTCATCAGCTATTTGGCATACTATATCCCACCGGATCCGGTATGGCCTCTCGGTCTGTTTGGGCTTGCATATCCTATTTTTCTGACCATCAATACCGGCTTTTTGATCTTCTGGATTATTCTGAAAAAGAAGTATTTATTTGTTTCGCTGATTTCGATATTATTAGGGTGGAATCATGTGGGGAACCATTTCCGGCTTTTTCCTGCTAAAGAAAAGGAATCTGCCAGGCAGATCAGTGTAATGACCTACAATGTAAGGCTTTCCAGAATAACAGAAACCGGAAGAAAGCCTGCGGAATTCTCATCCTGGCTTCGGCAGCATCAATCGGACATCACCTGTTTTCAAGAGAGTTACTATCCTGCCAAAGGACAAGCCAAATCGCTAAGCGGAATTGCTCCCCGGCAGAGGCTCTCAGCCTATCATCGAAAAGCCGGACTAGCTATATTAAGTACGCTTCCTTCTTTTAATAAAGGTGAAATTGATACCCGGGGAAGGGTTTTTAGTGTCTACGCCGATTTTATTAGCGGCGATGACACACTAAGGGTTTACAATACCCAATTGGCATCTAATTATTTGGATGATGAAAAATTGATTTTTGATGCCGGCACTGAAATGCAACAGCAAGAGTTGCAACGGCAGGCATCCAACCTTGTCAGGAAACTCATCAATGGTTATCAGCGACGCGTAAGAGAGGTGAAAGCTTTAAAACGTCACATCAACCAGTCGCCTTACCCGGTAATACTATGCGGCGACCTGAATAACACTCCCCTCTCCTACACCTATCATCACCTCAGGGGCAGCAGGTTTTCCGACAGCTTTCATAATCAGCAAAGCATCGGGATGGGAAATACCTACAATGGAAAGATGCCGCCTATCAGAATTGACTATGTGCTGCACGATAAAGAATATAAAACCCTCCGTTATGAGCGAATAAAAGTTGATTTTTCAGATCATTATCCTGTTAAAGTTTCCTTATCACTTCCTAATGAACAATAAGCTCTTAAAATCTTTTCTGTAAGTATTCGTAATTTTGCAGAAAAGCAAAGAATTTGAAATACCAACTCGAATCTACATATAAACCTACCGGCGATCAGCCGGAGGCTATAAAAGAGCTCACTGAAGGCATTGAACGCGGTGACCGGGCGCAGACACTTTTGGGTGTAACCGGATCGGGAAAAACCTTTACGGTGGCCAACGTCATTCAAAATATCAATCGTCCTGTATTGGTATTGAGCCATAACAAAACGCTTGCAGCCCAGCTTTACAGTGAGTTTAAGCAGTTTTTCCCTGACAATGCCGTTGAGTATTTTGTTTCTTATTACGATTATTATCAGCCGGAGGCTTACCTTCCGACTACCGATACATACATCGAAAAGGACTTGTCTATTAATGATGAGATTGAGAAACTGAGGCTTAGCGCCAGTTCCGCCCTTTTATCGGGCCGGCGCGATGTGATTGTGGTCTCTTCAGTTTCCTCGATTTACGGTATAGGAAATCCGGATGATTTTACCAACAATGTGATTGTTCTGGAAGAAGGCCAGGAAATAAGCCGTAACAAGTTGCTTTATAATTTTGTGGAAAGCTTGTATTCAAGGACGGAGGCGGAGTTTAACCGGGGCAACTTCAGGGTAAAGGGAGATACCATTGATATCTATCCGGCGTATGCCGACCAGGCCTACCGCATCTCGATGTGGGGCGATGAAATAGAATCGATGGAGTCCTTCGATCCTGAAACGGGGCAAATGCTTGAAACTTTCGAAAACCTGACCATATACCCGGCCAATATTTTTATCACTTCGCAGGACAAAATGAAGAACGCCATAAAAAACATTCAGGATGATATGGTCAGCCAGGTCAGTTACTTCAAAGAAAACGGCAAGCATCTGGAGGCTAAGCGTCTGGAGGACCGGGTGACTTATGACATGGAGATGATGAAAGAGCTTGGGTATTGTTCGGGGATAGAAAACTATTCGCGCTACTTTGACGGACGTGATAAAGGCTCTCGTCCTTTCTGTCTGCTCGATTATTTTCCGGATGATTTTTTGCTGGTCATCGATGAAAGTCATGTGACGGTTCCTCAAATCAGGGCGATGTATGGTGGCGACAGGTCCAGGAAGTTTAACCTTGTGGAATACGGCTTTAGGTTGCCCAGCGCTATGGACAACCGGCCGCTGAAATTTGAGGAGTTCGAACGGATTCTTAACCAGGTGATTTTTGTTAGCGCCACTCCCGGTGATTATGAGCTTCAGCAGTCGGGAGGGGTTGTGGTAGAGCAGGTTATTCGCCCTACCGGACTGCTGGATCCACCTATTGAAGTGCGGCCAAGCCAGGACCAGATTGACGACCTGCTGGAGGAGATTCATCAACGTATCCAAAAAGGGGAG